>JBBQJJ010000084.1:0-25853 GCA_038325805.1 Haliangiales bacterium | reverse complement strand
CTCCAGGTCGGGCAGCCGATGACGGTGACGATCCAGATCAACAAGCTCACCGACGAGCGCGTCATCGATCAGGAGATCGTGTTGCTCGGGACCGCCACCAGCATCGGCGACCACTCCGTCGAGCTCACGCTGTTTCCCGACCAACGGAAGAAGCTCGCGCCGGTGTTCGAGCGCGCCGACAAGCTCCGCGCCGAGCTCGCGACTGCCCGTGCGAAGCTCCCCGAGCTCGAGGACCGGCTGGAGGCCGAGCCGGCAGGCAAGCGGCGAACCGAGCTCCAGACGTCGATCGACCAGCTGCGCAAGCGAATCGGAGAGCTGTCGCAGCGCCCCCACGATCGGGTGAAAGTCGTGGATGCGGATCGGCTGATCGCGTGGCAGCTCTATTGGCGCGGAGAAAACTTCTGGGCTGGTGGCGAGATCTGGCCGTGGCTGCCGGAGATGAAGACGTCGTTCCCGAACCCGAACAACATCGAGTTCAACAAGTACATCAACGATCGAGCACGAACCCCGCTCGGTCGCCGCTACTTCGTGGTGACCGAAGCTGGCCGATTGTCAGGGATTCGTTCGCTGCTCCCGACGCCGCGAGCCCGTGACTCGTTCGAGGTGCTGGACACCACGAGCAACAAGTTCTCGCTCGGCGCCTTCGATCTCTAAACTGTAGGCACGTGTGCGCACGCGGCCTCGGCAGGTCAGGAGTCGAGGACTCCGGCAACCATCTCGGTCGCGGTGGTGTCGCATCGTAGCTGCGGGATTTCACTCCTGGAGATAGACCGGAGTCCGGGCTGGCACGTGGAATGTTGATGCTATCCTCGAACGTTAGACGGGCTGCGCTGACTGCGACCGCGCCGTAAGGGAGATCAAAGTGGCCGATCAAGAACCATCCACCACGCCGTTCGTGGTGCCTCCCACGCCCACCGGTTTGCTCGCGCTGATCCGCAAGGCGCGCTTCCGGATCCGGTTCCAAGCCGCGCTCGAAGGCGCCACCACCGCGACCATCCTCGCAGCTGCGACGGCGCTGCTCGCGATCTTCTTCATGCGCATCGAGCTGATCAGCGGATCGGCCGGCATGGGGCTGATGGCCGTCGCCGGGTTGATGATCGTGGCCGGCGCCTTGATCGGTGCCGTGACGCGGGTCGATGACGAGGTGATCGCGCGCAGGATCGATCGCGCGTCGAATCTGTCGGATCGGTTGTCCACCGCGATCGCGTTCAAGCGCGAATTCGAGCGGACTGACAACGCAGCGTTGGACGGCCAGACCGCGGACATGATGGTCGCCGCGATCAAGGATGGGGCCCGTGCCGTGCCGCGCGCGAACCTCAAGCTCGCCACGCCGTACCGCTTGCCGAAGGATCTCAAGGCGGCGTTCGGATTCCTCGCCGTGTCGGCGCTCGCCGCCGGTCTCGCGGTGCCATCGGTCGATCGCACGCCGAGGCTGTTCGGCGCAGATCCTGACATCGGTCGCGCGGGTACCGAGGTGATGTTGCGCGGCGAGAACCTGATGACGGGGCTGACGCAGCCGGTCGCGGCGAGCGAGCAAGCAGCGAACGTGATCGGTGCACCGGGCACGACCACGACCACGATCGCCGACAAGGGTTACATCCCGAAGGAGGCGCACGTCTATCTCGGCCCCGCCGACAAGGGCCGCCCGATCGAAGTGCTCGACTGGCGTGACGATGGCATCCGCGTCCGGATCCCCGACGACGCACAGGTCGGGGTCACCTTCCTCACCGCGTACCTTCCTAGCGGCCAGCAGGTCGGGCCGGTGCAGTTCGAGGTGCTCGCGAAAGATGACATCCGCAACTTCAAGGAGGACTCGGTCCTCCTCGATCCCGACGAGCGGGCGTACGTCGAGTCGATCCTCGCGCAGCTCAAGGAGCTCGCGAAGAAGGAGAAGATCGAAGACCTCGAGAAGTTCATCGCGAAGATCGAGCAGCTGTTGAAGGACGCCGAAGAGGGCAAGATCAGCAAGGAGCAGCTCCTCGCCGAGCTCCAGAAGGCCGAAGAGCTGCTGAACCAGGGCATGGAGCCCGATCAGAAGGACATCGCGAAGAAGCTCGGCGAGATGGGCAAGGAGCTCAAGAAGAACGAGCTGACCAAGGAGCTGGGCGAGGCCCTCGAGAAGCAGGATCTCGAGAAGGCCAAAGAGGAGATGGAGAAGCTCGCTCGCCAGCTCGAGAAGAGCGCGATGGAGAAGGAGAAGGAGCAGCTCGAGAAGGCGCTCAAAGATCCCAAGCTGACCGAGCAGCAGAAGAAGGACCTCGAGAAGAAGCTCGACCAGGTCAAGAAGGACATGGAGAAGGAGCAGAAGCAGCTCGAGGAGAAGCTCAAGGACCCCGAGAACAAGCTGACCGAGCAGGAGAAGAAGGATCTCCAGAAGAAGCTCGAGGAGATGAAGAAGGAGAAGCCGCTGACCGAGAAGCAGAAGGAAGATCTCCAGAAGCAGATGGAGAACGTCGCGAAGCAGATGCAGAAGCAGAACGAGAAGGAGCAGAAGCAGGCCGAGCAGCAGAAGCAGAAGCTGCAGGAAGAGGTGCGCCGCCTCGAGAAGCAGAAGCAGGAAGCGAAGACCGAGCAGGAGAAGCTGTCGGCCGAGCGCGAGCTGCAGAAGAAGAAGGACGAGCTGCAGAAGCTCGACAAGGATCAGCAGCAGAAGAACGAGTCAGGGCAGCGCGAAGCCCTCAAGCGGCTGCAGCGCGACATGGAGAAGGCCGCGGAGCAGCTCCAGAAACCGCAGCAGCAGGAGACCGATCAGGAGAAGCAGGAGCGCGAGAAGCAGGCGTCGAAGAAGATGCGCGATGCGGCCCGCGAGACTGGCAAGGTCGATCAGGATCAACGGAAGCAGGCGCAGCAGAAGAAGATGTCGTCGCAGATGGACGACCTGCGCGAGGCGATGCGGCGCGCGAAGCAAAAGGGCAACAAGGGTCCGAACGATCCATTCGGCAAGCAGGCGAAGAACAACGATTTCGGTAAGCGCGCGCGCGGCGGCAAGGGCAACAACGGCGCGTGGAAGCCCGGTCAGGGGCAGCCCGGTGGGCAGCAGCCCGGCGGTCAAGGGCAGCAGCCCGGCGGCAAGGAGCCCGGCGTCGGTCACGACCCCAACCTCGAGGCCGATGCCACCAACAAGACCGGCGACACCAAGGATCAGGACCTTCAGGGCACGAGCGGCAACAAGGGCGGTTCGCGCCGCGAGACCATCCTCGCCGCGGCGCAGAAGGGCTTCGCCTCGAAGGGCTATCAGAAGGTCTACACCGACTATCAGAAGATCGTCGAGGAAGTGATGTGCAACGAGAAGTTGCCTTCGAGCTACCGCCACTACGTCAAGCAGTACTTCTCGAAGATCCGGCCCACGGGTGACACCACCCCGGGCGGGTCGATTCCCACGCAGGGTTCAAGACCCGAGTCCCGCTAGAAAGAAAGTAAGTCCGATGACCCAAGTAGCGTCTTCTGATCGTTCGAGCGATGTCGAAGCGAGCATCGCATCCTTCACTGCTGACCTGCGCAAGCTGCGCGAAGAGATCGGGACGATGATCGTCGGGCAAGAGACGATCGTTGAAGGCGTGCTGATGTGCCTCCTCGGCGGTGGTCACGCGTTGCTCGAAGGCGTCCCCGGCCTCGGCAAGACGATGCTCGTGCGGACGCTCGCCGAGACCATTCATGCGTCCTTCTCGCGCGTCCAGTTCACGCCGGATCTGATGCCCGCCGACATCGTGGGCACCAACGTGATCACCGAAGAGAACGGCGTGAAGCGGTTCGAGTTCCAGCGCGGCCCGATCTTCGCGAACATCGTGCTCGCAGACGAGATCAACCGCGCCACGCCGAAGACCCAGTCGGCGCTGCTCGAGGCGATGAGCGAGAGCTCGGTCACCGTCGCGAAGACCACGTACAAGCTCGAGAAGCCGTTCTTCGTGCTCGCCACGCAGAACCCGCTCGAGATGGAAGGCACCTACCCACTTCCGGAAGCGCAGCTCGATCGCTTCTTCTTCAAGCTGGTCGTCGAGTTCCCCAAGCGCGAGGCGCTCCACACGATCCTCGATCGCACCACGGCGGATTCGCAGCCCACGCCGAAGGCCGTGATCCACAAGGAGCGCATCGTCGAGATGCGCGAGCTCGTGCGTCGCGTTCCGCTCGCTCGCCAGATCCAGGACTACGCCGTGCGCGTCGTGCTCGCCACCCACCCGGAGAACCAAGAATCGACGGCGATGAGCAAGCAGTTCATGCGCTACGGCGCCTCGCCGCGTGGCCTGCAGGCGATCATCCTCGCGGCCAAGATCCGGGCACTCCTCGAAGGCCGCTACGCCGTCGCGATCGACGACATCCGCCACGTCGCGGCGCCGGCGCTACGCCACCGCATGATCCTCAACTTCGAGGGTGAAGCCGAAGGTGTGAAGGCGGACGCGATCGTCCAGGAAATCCTCAAGGCGACCCGAGAAGCCTAGTGGCAACCAACCGAACAGGCGCCTCGGGCTCGTTCAAGTCTGTCGCTCCCTCCGGGGCCGCCAGCGCGTCGCTGACCGGCATGAAGGCCGCGCGTGACGAGCGGGCAAGCAAGGTTGCGCGTGGCAACCGGGCGGAGGACCGCTCGGAGCTGTTCGACGACAAGTTCCTCAAGACGCTCGAGCACCTTCACATGGTGTCTCGCAAGGTGTTCGCCGGAAACATCCGCGCCGAGCGCCGCACCCGGAAGGTCGGCTCGGGCATCGAGTTCGCCGACCACCGCACGTACTCGCGCGGCGATGACTTCCGGTATATCGACTGGAACCTCTACGGCCGGCTCGACAAGCTGCTGCTCCGCCTGTTCGAAGAAGAGGAAGACCTCTACATCTACATCCTCGTCGACGTCTCGGACTCGATGGCGATCGGCAGTCCGCTGCCGAAGCTGCACTACGCGATGCAGGTCGGCGCAGCGCTGACGTACGTCGGGCTCGCCAACCTCGATCGCGTGTCGATCATCCCGTTCGGCGACAAGCTCGTCGACCGGCTCCCGCCGTCGCGCGGCAAGAACCGCATTTTTCGGACGTTCCAGTTTCTGCGCGATTGCGAGATCGGCGGCCGAACCGAGCTCGCCGACTGCATGAAAGACTTCGTGACGATGAACAAGCGCCGCGGCCTCGCCGTGGTGATCAGCGACTTCTACGATCCGAAGGGCTTCGAGCAGGGAATCAACACGCTCCGCTACAACAAGTTCGAACCGTTCATCCTGCAGGTCTACGACAAGAAGGAAGCCGACCCCGAGCTCCACGGCGACCTCGCGCTCGTCGATTGCGAGACCGGCGATACGCGTGAAGTCACCGTGTCGCGCGGCTTGCTCGAGCAATACAAGGCCGCGCACGAGGCGTACTGCAAGGAGCTCGAGGCGTACTGCACGAAGTACGCGATGCCGTTCTTCCGCACGCACACCGGCATCCCGTTCGATCAGCTGGTCCTCAAGATCTTCCGATCGGGAGGGTTCTTGCGATGAACCTGTTCGGCCCCGTCGGCGGCTCGACCTTCCTCTACATCGCGCTCGGCACCGCCGCGCTCGCGATCGGCGCGTACATCATCAAGATGCGCCGGCGCCGCTTCGAGGTGCCGTTCAGCGCGCTGTGGAAGCGCGTCCTCGAGCACAAGGATTCCAACTCGCTGTGGAAGCAGCTCAAGCGGCTACTGTCGCTGCTGCTGATCCTGGCGATCCTCGGCATCGTGCTGTTCGCGGCGCTCGATCCCACGCTCGGCAGCGAGAATCGCGAGGCCCGCAACGTCGTGATCCTGATCGACTCCTCGGCGTCGATGAAGGCGATGGACGGCGACGAGGATGGCCGGCTCTCGCGCATGGAAGCGGCGAAGGCGAAGGCCGGCGAAGTGATCGATTCGATGGGCGGCGGCGACCTCGCGATGGTGATGCGCGTCGACGGTCAGGCCACGCCACTGTCGCGGTTCTCCGCAGACGGTCCGATGCTGAAGAAGGTGATCTTCGGCGGCAACACCGAGGCAACGCAGGCCGGCACCACCGTCAACGGCAAGCTGGTGAAGGAAGAGGCGAAGACCTTTGAAGGCATGCAGGCGAGCGACACGCCGGCCGATCTGACGCGCGCGCTCGGCGCCGCTGCAGATGCGCTCCGCGATCGCCCGAATCCGCTGATCATCCTGATCTCCGACGGCGCCTATCCCGAAGCGCAACTCGGGCTCGTGTCGTGGGATCCGGCGAGCCCGGTCGCGCCTCCGCCACCGAAGATCGGCCCGAGCACGACCAAGACCAACGGCGTGGCGAGCCAGTGGGATGCGAAGACGCTCGCGACTGTCGACCTCTCGAAGATCGACGTCCGCTACCTACCGGTCGGCAAGCGCAGCGACAACGTCGGCATCGTGGCGTTCAACGTGCGCCGCTACATCGCGAACAAGGCCGCGTACGAGGTCTACATCGAGGTCCAGAACTTCGGCACCGAGATCGCGCACCGCCAGCTCGCGCTCTACAACGGCAAGACCCAGGTCGAGCTCAAGAAGCTCGACATCCCGCCCGGCCAGCGCGTGCGCAGCATCGTCAGCAAGCTGCCGGCGAGCGCCGAGAGCGAGCTGCGTGCGTCGCTCCGCCCCGTCGAAGGCGTGGCGAACGGCTCGGATTCGTTCGCGCTCGACGACACCGCGTATGCCCTGTTGCCGCAGCGCAAGAAGCAGAAGGTGATGATGGTCACCGACGACAACCTGTTCCTCGAGGCGGCGCTGCTGGTGCTCGACGACGACATCATCCCGACCAAGCTCTCGCCGGCAGCCTACGACGCCGACCCGAGCGTCGCCGAGAAGGTCGACGTGGTGATCTTCGACGAGCACACGCCGAAGGAGCTGCCGCCACCGCCGGTCAACCTGTTGTTCTTTCACCCGACGGGAAGCGGGAGCCCGTTCGTGATCCGTGGCGAGGTCAACGCGCCGCACATCACCGAGACCGACGAAGGTCACCCGATCATGCGGTGGGTGCAGATGTCCGACGTCTACACCGACAAGACCGCGGTGTTCGCGATCGACAACAAGAAGGGCGAGACCGCCGTGGCGTACTTCGTGCGCGACGCGATGATCGCGACGAAGCGAGAGAGCCGCCGAAAGATCGTCGCGTTCGGGTTCTCGCTGCCGTCGGAGGGCCGCGAGAGCGCGACCGATCTGCCGATGCGCGTCGCGTTCCCGATGCTGCTCGTCAACACGCTCGACTGGTTCGCGGGCGACACCACGGATCTGTTGACCACCTACCCCACCGGCAAGCGCGAGCGCATCCCGCTCGACGGCGTGGTCGGAGCGACGGAGGCCGAGATCGTCGGGCCCGACGGGGTGACCACGAAGGCTCCGGTGATCGAGAACCTGGCGTCGTTCTACGGCAGCCGCGTCGGCTTCTACGAGGTCGCCGCGAAGAACGCCACGGGCAAGACGCTGGCGAACATCTCGCTCGCCGCGAACCTCGCCTCGGCATCGGAGAGCGATATCGCGCCATCGGCGGAGCTCTCGCTCGGTGGCAAGAAGCTCGAGGCGCCCGAGCCGTTCTCGGCGAGCACCAGCCGCAAGATCTGGGTGTACCTCCTGTTCCTCGCGATGGGTCTCATCGTGATGGAGTGGGTCACCTATCACCGCCGGATCACGGTGTAGCCATGAACCAACGCTCGACCTGGGTCTTCCTCCTCCGCCTCGGCATCACGGTCGCCGCCGGGATCGGCCTGTTCTTCGCGATCGACTACTGGATCGCCGATCGTCCGATCATCAGCGTCGACTGGCTGCCGACCAGGACGGTCGATCTGCTGGCGCCGCAATGGCTGCTCCTCGCGTCGGTCGTCCCGGCGTTCTATCTGCTTCGCATCGTCTCGCTGACCGATCTGTCGCTGACGCAACAGGTCATCCAGGCCACGCTCCGCTCGATGGTGGTCGCGGGCTTCGCGATCGCGCTGGCGCGGCCGTCGTGGATCACCGAGCAGAGCAAGGTGGCGACGGTCGTCTTGATCGACGTCTCCGACTCGGTGTCCGACAAGCAGCTCGACGCGGCGCGCAAGTACGTCGACTCGTTGTCAGGATCATCCGACGCTGGCGATGGCAACCTCCAGCTGATCACGTTCGCGGAGAAGCCCGTGGTCGCGCGCGCCGACGACGGCAAGAAGCTATCGGAGAGCATCAAGCGCCACTCCGCGCAGGGCTCGGACACCAATACCCAGGCCGCGATGCAGCTCGCCTACGGCCTCTATCCCGAGGGCTACCTGCCGCGCATGGTGATCGTCTCCGACGGTAACCAGACGGTCGGCGACCTCGCTGTCGAGGCGTATCGCTCCAAGGAGCTCGGCGTGAAGGTGTCGTGGCGGACCTTCGATCAGGACAAGACCAACGAGGTCCGCGTCGTCGGGTTGACCGCGCCGGAGGATCTCAAGGTCGGCCAGCCGTTCGAAGTGACGGCCGAGGTCTGGTCGACGCAGCCGCAGAGCGTGACGCTGTCGCTGATGCAGGACGAGTTCGCGAACCCGCTCGAGGGTTCCAAGCGGGTGGATCTTCGCGAAGGTAAGAACCTCGTCAAGTTCAAGTCCGATGCGAAGCGCGCCGGCGCGACCACGTACAAGGTGGCGCTCACCAAGTTCGAGAAGGACACCGAGAAGGCGAACAACGCCGCCGTCACCACGGCACCGGTCAAGGGCAAGCCGAACATCCTCTACGTCGAGGGCGGCATGCTCCGCGAGCCGGGCTCGGCGTCGTACTTCCAGCGCGCCCTCGAGCACGAGAACATGGATGTCACCGTGCGCGGTCCGGCGGGGCTGCCGTCGAGCGCGAAGGAGATGGAGAAGTTCGATCTCGTCGTCGTCTCCGACGTCCCGGCGCACCTCGTCGGTGCCGGCCAGATGGCCGCGCT
Source organism: Haliangiales bacterium (assembly GCA_038325805.1). GTDB lineage: Bacteria > Myxococcota_A > Polyangia > Haliangiales > Haliangiaceae > JABFXX01. The sequence goes on along the minus strand of JBBQJJ010000084.1, from coordinate 17,008 downwards.
CGACAGCTACATCATGGCCGGTGGCGGTATGATCATGGCGGGCGGCCAGGACTCGTTCGGCTCGGGTGGCTACCAGAACACGCAGATGGAGCAGATCCTCCCGGTGCGATTCGACTCCGAGAAGATCAAGGAGCAGCCCGACATCGCGCTCGCGCTGGTGATCGATCGCTCGGGATCGATGCAGGGCCCCAAGCTCGAAGCAGCCAAGGAATCAGCGCGCGTCACCGCAGAGGTGCTGTCGCCGAACGACTTCATCTCGGTGATCGCGTTCGACAGCGAGGCGACGGTCTACGTTCGCCCGCAGCGCGCCGCGAACAGGATGCGGATCAGCTCCGACATCGCGCGCCTGACGTCGGGCGGCGGCACCAACATCTTCCCGGGCCTCAAGGAAGCGTTCGAGATCCTGCAGGGCATCAACGCGAAGGTGAAGCACGTCATCGTGCTGTCTGACGGTGAAGCGCCGCGCGATGGCATCGCCGAGCTCGTGCAGGACATGCGCGCCGCACGGATCACGGTGTCCTGCGTCGGCGTGCAGGGGGCAGACCGCGCGCTGCTCTCCGAGATCGCCGACGGTGGCGATGGCCGTCTCTACATGGTCGAGGACATCGGCTCGCTGCCGAAGATCTTCATGAAGGAGACGCAGGAGGCGCAGAAGAGCCAGCTCGTCGAGGACCTCGTGCACGTGCGCGTCGCGAAGCGCGTCGAGGCGATCGAAGGCGTCAACATCGAGAGCGCGCCACCGCTGCACGGCTACGTCACGACGAAGCCGAAGCCGACGGGTGAAGTGATCCTGATCTCCGACCTCGGCGAGCCGATCCTGGCGCGCTGGCGGTACGGCGCGGGGACGGCGCTCGCGTGGACGTCGGATATCAAGAACCGGTGGGCGGTGGATTGGATCCGCTGGAGCTCGTATCCGAAGTTCTGGGCGCAGGTCGTGCGCACGTCGATGCGGCGCAAGGTCTACGACTCGTACGACCTGACGGCGAAGGTCGCGGATGGCCGCGCGATCGTGACCGTCGACGCGATCGACACGGGCGAGAAGTTCGTCAACGAGCTCGATACCAAGCTCGAGGTGATCGACCCGGCGACGGGCAAGGTCACGCAGACCCTGCCGATGGCGCAGACGGCGGCGGGTCGGTACACGGTCGACTTCCCGATCAACAAGTACGGGTCGTACTTGCTCAAGGCGGTGCACCAGCGTGGCGGCAAGACGGTCGCCGAGTCGCTGGGCTCGGTGGCGCTGTCGTACCCGCTCGAGTATCTGCGGACGACGCCGAACCTCGAGCCGATGAAGCATGCCGCGCAGGTGTCGGGCGGCTTGGATCAGGCGGAGCCGGCGAAGATGTTCGACGCGGGTAGTGAGTCGGTGAGCTACACGCAGGACCTCTGGCCGTTCGTGTTGCTCGGGGTCGTCGGCATCTTCTTGCTGGACCTCTACGCGAAGCGTGTGCGCCTGTTCGGTTACCGAACGATCAAGTTCAGTTGACGCGTTCGTTCTCGGGATGGGCGTCGGGCTCGCATGCCGTGGCACTTCGGACTCCACCATCGAGCAGACCAGATCGAGCTGGTTGCGGGTGATACCGTGGTGGGATGACCGCGCGCTTGCTCCTCGACCCTGCCGCTGATCACTGGCTGGAAGCGGATCGGCAGTTCGGAACGAGGGCGCCGCGATCGCGACTCGCGGCAGCGTTCCGCGAGCACGTGCGAATGGTCGATGGAGAGGCTCGACTCGGCGAGGTGGTGCTCGGGCGGTGGCGCGAGGGCGGGTGGGAGACGGTGACGAAGCTGACCGCCCTCGAGGTGCGGTTCCTCGCCGATCGCGGGTCTCCCCATCCCGCGGGTGTCGTCGTCGCGGCCGCGACGCCGAGGACGGATCTGCATACCCATTTTGCCGGCTGCATCCGGCCCGACGCGTTGCTCGAGATCGGGGCGAAGCATGACGTGCGGTATCCCGCGAAGTTGCTCGGCGAGCTCGGGATCGGCGTGGCGGAGGATCTGCGACTCGCGTCGGCACCGGCGAACCTGCGCGAGGCGCTCAGTCAAGCGTTGGCGCTCGCGATCGATACGCAGCACACGCATCAGGACATGAGCCGCATCTACAAGCTGCGGCGACCGATCACCAAGCACGTGGCGGCGTTTCCGGATCTGTGCCGGCAGGTGGCGATGGACTACGCGGCGATGGGCGTCGAGTACGCCGAGCTGTCGGTCTACGACGTGTTCGAGCCGGCGGTGTTGCGGATGGCGCATGCGTGTCTTCCGGCGATCCGCGCCGAGACGGGTGTCGATCTGCGGTTCCTCGCCGCGCTCGGGCGCAAGGACGAGTACGAGTGGGTGCTCGACATGGTCGATCGCCTGCGCGGCTATGCGGGGAGCTCGCTGATCGCTGGCGTCGACTTCATGGGCCACGAGACCACGTCGACGCACGAGCTTGTCCCGCAGCTGCGTGCGGTGGCCGCGGTCGCTCGCGAGGTCAGGCCGGATTGGGTGATCCGCGTGCACGCGGGCGAGAATCCGGGGCATCCGGAGAACGTGCGCGTCGCCGTCGACACCTTGCTCGCCGAGGGCGTGCGGATGCGGATCGGGCACGGCCTGTATGGCGTCGACGACACCACGCTCGCCCGGATGGCCGAGGCCGGCGTGGTGATCGAGTTCAACCTCGACTCGAACTTCGCGCTCAACAACATCCGCGATGCGCTCGGCGTGCCGCTCGCGCGCTACGTAGCGGCGAAGGCGCCGATCGTGCTCGGGACCGATGGCTACGGCATCTATCACGCGGATGCAGCCGGGCAGCTGCGCGCGGCGCAGCTCACCGGGCTCGCCGATCCATCGATCGTCGCGCGCACCGAGGCCACGATCCTCGACGCGCGGCGCGAGGCGGATGCCCGCCTGACCTCGAAGGCCTTCGTCGTGCCCGACGCACCGCCGGCCCGGCACTACACGCCCCAGCTCGCGGCGCGGCGCAAAGCGGAGCAGCAAGCGGCCGGTCGCGTCGTGCGCGATGCGCTCGCGGGGCGCGACATCCCTGTGATCGACGCCGGGGCGCTCGCGGCGCGCTACCCCGGGCGAACGTTCGTGTCGATCGCGGGTGCCTGGCGCAAGCGGTGGGTGGCTCTCGACGATGCGGCGCGGGCGTCGATCGTGGCGTTGATCGATCAGCTCGTCGCCGGACTCGCGAGCAGCGCCGTGTTGATCACCGGCGGCACGAATCACGGCGTCGAAGGTGCGGTGCATGCCGCGGCGCGCAGGCACGGCGCGATCGTGGTCGGTGCGCTGGTCGAGGCCTCGCCGATCGCCGACCTCGATGCGATCGCCGCGGCCACGCTGGTTGGTCGAACGCTGTACGACAAGTCCGCCGGGCTCTATCGCCTGCTCGCCGACGTCGCCGGCAGCGCGGTGTTTGTCGACGGCGGCAACATCGTCCACGACGAGATCCGTGCGGCAACGAACCTGCGCCTGCGCCGGCTGTTCCTCGCCGGAGATCCCGCCGGTGCGAGTAGCGTCGCCGCAGCGCGCTGGCCCGCGCATGCGTTCGCGACGGCGGGCGAGGCGATCGCCCGCCTCGCCGGCGAGCAGGTCCATCGCACGAGGCGTGGCGGCACGTACTACTTCGCCGGCCCGAACCCCACGGTGGATGTCGTCTGCATTCGCGGCAACCGCGAGGTCCTGCTGATTCGCCGGCGTGCCGACGTGGGCGCCGAGGGTGGACGATGGGCCCTGCCCGGTGGCTTCGTTCAGACGACGGCCTCGCGCGGCGAAGCCTGGCGGCCCGGTGTCGAGACGTTCGAGGCCGCGGCCCTGCGCGAGCTCGCCGAGGAGACCGGCTTGGATCTCGTCGAGGTCACCCCACGATCGCTCGGCATCTACGAGGGTGGTGGTCGCGATCCGCGCGATACCGCCGCGGCGTGGAGTCGCTCGCACGCGTTCGTCGTCGAGCTCTCCCCGCATCTCGCCGCCCAGACGCTGCTCGCCGGCGACGATGCCTCCGAGGCGCGCTGGCACGAGCTCGAGGCGCTGCCGCCACTCGCCTTCGATCACGCTCGCATCATCGCGGACGCTTCAGCAGGAGCCCCGCCGCCACCAGCAGGATGAGCTTGACCAGCTCGAGCCCGATGTAGACGAGGTGCAGAGAGGAACCGGGCGCTGCGCCGGCCATCACCGCGGCCGTGCGTTCGCCGAGCGCCGGCAGCACCACGACGTGCTGGACCGCGAGCACCGCGATCGCCAACGCGGGAAGGAGTCGCCACCGTGCACGACTCCAGATCACCGCGATCGCGAGGACGACGGAGATGCCCCACTGGACGACGTGCGAGATCGAGAACGTCACCTGCCCCACTTCGAGCGCGGTCGGCAGCGTCAGCGACGCGGCGTCGAACTTCGCGGGCGTCGCGATGAAGGACACGCCGAGCGCCAGACCGGCCCACAGCAGGCAGAGCGTGCGGGCGGTAGTGGTCGCGAAGGTACGGCGAGACTCCACGAACGCAGCGGACGCCCGAACCAGCGCGCTGTCAACAACCCACCTGTCTCGCGCCGGGCCCCGAAGACAATCGACCGGGAGGCAGAGGGCCTTCCGGCGTCGTCGGATTGCCGAGGTCAACCGAGGTGAGCTCAGGGAGTAGCGCGCAGCGCCAGCTCTAGCTCGGCGATCCGGGCGTCCTTCTCGGCGAGCACCCGCGCGACATCCTCGGCCTCGAAGCGCACCGGAATGTGCTGCGGACAGTTCTGGTCCCACGCCTCGATCTCGATCACGATCGCGCGCTCGACGACCGCGCCATCGGCGATCACACGCAGGCCGAGAGTTGCGACCTCTGCGGCATCCTCCACCACCCGGGCCGTGCCCCAGATCTTGATCCGCGCGCGGTGCGCGTAGTCGATCAGGAACAGGTGGATCTTCGGGTTGTCGGCCAGGTTGCCGATCGAGATGAACTGCTTGTTGCCGCGGTAGTCGGCGAACGCGAGCGTGCGCGGCCCGATCACCTGGAGGAAGCCCGGCGGGCCACCGCGGTGCTGGATGTACGGCTGGCCGTCGGCGCTCGCCGTCGCCAGGAACACGCTGCGCTGCGCGCCGATGAACGCGACCGCGTCGTCGTCGAGCTCCTGCGAGAACCCGCCGCGCGCCTCCATCCGGGCGTACGCGGTGCGCGAGCCGTGGCGGGTCTGGAGCGCCTTGACCGAGGGAGTGAACGCGATGTCGCTGGTCGGCCGGGTCATCAGATCAGGATGGGGCGTCCGACGAAGTTCAACAATCCGTCGCGTTCGCCGAACACTATTTCACTTCATGCAATAATTGAGGGAATGGACAAGACGGCCGCGATGACCGCGTTCGTGGCTGTTGCCGATGCCAAGCGCTTCACCACCGCGGCGCGGACGCTACGGATATCGCCGTCCGCGGTAACTCGTCTGGTCGCCGCGCTCGAGGACGACCTCGAGATCCGGCTCCTCCAGCGCACCACGCGCTCGGTGTCGTTGACCGACGCCGGCGTGCGTTACCTCGAACGAGCACGCCGCGTCCTGACCGAGCTCGCCGATGCCGAAGCGGCCGCTCGCAGCGCGCAGCTCGCTCCACGCGGCAAGCTGACGGTTGCCGCGCCCAACGTGTTCGGTCGCCGCCACGTCGCGCCGTTGCTCGTCGAGCTGCTCGCGAAGTATCCAGAGGTCACGGCCGAGCTCGCGCTGTCGGATCGCAACGTCGATCTGATCCAGGAGGGCGTCGACGTCGCCGTGCGGATCGGCGCCCTCGCCGACTCCACGCTGCACGCACGCGTCGTCGGCACGACGCGGCGCGTGGTGGTCGGATCGCCGGCCTATCTGGCGGCCCACAAGCGACCGCGCAGCCCCGAGGACCTGGCGCGCCATCGCACGCTCCAGTTCATCGGACTCGGTGGCGAACCGGCATGGCGATTCACGCGCGATGGACGCGATCACGTCGTCGCGATCACGCCGTGCTTCGCATCGAACAGCGCCGATGCGGTGATCGAGCTCGCGCTCGGCAACGCTGGTCTCGCACGGGTGCTTGGCTATCAGGTCGCCGATCTCGTGCGCGATGGCGCGCTCGAGATCGTGCTCGCGCGCTACGAGCAGGCGTCGTCGCCGATCCAGCTGGTCTATCCGAGCCGATTTCTGCCCACGGCGGTGCGTGCGTTTCTCGCGCTCGCAGCCGAGCACGACTGGAGCTTCCGCTAACGCAGAGCCCACTTGAGGTGAACCTCAGCCAGGCTCGCGCAGATGGGTGGCGAAGCCGGGGACCTCATAGGAAATTAGCGCCGCAACCAGCTCGCGGCCTTCGCGCCGGCCTGCGCGCCCCACGCCGCGGCCTGCTGCGATGCCTGCGCTGGGGCGCTCGCTTGATGGGTCGGGTTGCCGCACGCGGCGCATCCGCCAGTGACCGTGGACAGGTTCGCGGTCGGGATCTCGATGGTCTTCATGGGGATGGCTGCTGCAGCGACCGGGCCACGCGTAACTCCGCGCCGCGCCGTCGAAGCTCGGCCGTTTTCACGCGTCTCGCGATAGACACGTGAGTCCCGCGAGTGGCGTACTCCAGACGCATGAAGCGCCTGCTGCTCCTGGTCATCCTCCTTCTCGCCGCTTGCTCCGGCCGCACTGCCTACCAGCGCTACCCCGGCGCACCCGCCGCGTTCGATCGTGCCGCATCGGATGCCAAGGCCGTCGAGATCGCCGACAAGGTGTTCGCAGCCGCCGGTGGGCCCGGCAACTGGGACAAGGCGAAGCAGATCCGCTGGCGCCAGGTCATCACCGCCGACGGCAAGCAGATCCTCGACGTCTCGCACATCTGGGACCGCTGGAACGCGCGCCACCTCGGCCGGCTCCACCGCACCGACGGCACTGACCTCGTCGTCGGCTATGACCTGTACGGCAGCTTCAGCATGGGCTACGTGCAGCAGCCCGGCGAGAAGGAGAAGAAGACCAACCTCGACGAGGCCGGTCGCAACACCGGGCTCAAGATCGCGAAGGAAGCGTTCAACGAGCACACCGCGGTGATGACGATGCAGTTCCTGATGCTCGAGCCCGGCACCAAGCTCGCGTACATCGGCCCGCAGAACGACGAGGCCGGCAAGGACAGCTGGGACGAGCTCAAGGTCACGTTCGCCGATCCGCTGCGCCAGGATCTCGAGTTCCATCCCGTCATCGATCGCGCGACCGGCATGCTCGTTCGCGTCGAGATCTACAAGGGCGCGCAGAAGATCGCGTACACGCTCAAGGACTGGGTGACGATCAACGGCCTCAAGTTCGCCGGCAGCCGCGCCAACGTCGGCTACGCGGGCGAGACGGTCACGATCAAGGACATCAGCGTCGGCGACCCTTCGGACAACGAGTTCATCGCGCCGATCACTCACTGAGGGAATTGATCACGCCGGCGACCGCGCGCGTCCTCGGCACGACGCACACGGCGGCGTTCGGAGCGCGGCACGCGTCGGTGCGCAACCACGCAGTGATCAGCGCTCCGGCCGCGACCAGATCCATCGTGGCGACCAGCAGGATCTCCCACCTGCTGCAGGCGAGGCTCGAGGCCGCGAACGTGCACTCGGTGACCTCGGTGACGACCAGCGATGCGCCGATCACGACGGCCAGGATCGCGGCAGCGCCGAGCACGGCGACCAGGCGATCGAGGGTCGGGCGTACAGCGGCGAGGCGGGAGATATTCCAGCCGGTCACCGCGACGAACCCGACCAGGAGCACCACCCAGATCCCGAGGTTTTCACCGGGGTTCATCATCACGTGACGGGCTCCATCCGCTGGCAACGAGCCGAGCGGTCGGCTTGTTCCACCTCCGCCCAAAACTCAGCGACAGACGGATTCACGCCCGAAGGCATAGGTGCCCATGACGTCGGCGGGCAGCCAGGCGTTCGGATTATGGCAACGCGCACACGTCTGCTCCGCCGGGTGGTTGGTGCCGCGCATGCCGACCTTGAGCGCATCGTCGTGGTGGCAGCTCGCACATTGCGCCGACAGCGCGCTGATGTTGCCGTTCTTGTGGCAGTCGAAGCAGGCCTGCGTCCGGTGCAGCCCAGTCAGGTTGCAGCCGACGCGCCCGTGGTCGAACCGCGCCGGGACGAAGCTCCACTGCGTGTGGCATTCGCCGCACCGCGGCGACAACGAGTTGTTGTGGATGTCGTCCTGGCGGTGGCAGTTGATGCACAGGTTGCCGCTGCCCGAGAGCGGGCGGTTGTCGCGGTGGCAGCGCTCGCAGGCGAGGTTGTTGTGCGAGCCCTTGAGCGCGAAGTCGCCGACATCGTGCAGCGGCTTGATGTCATCCCACGTCCGCGTCGTATGGCACTGCTCGCAGAGCGTTCCGTACTGCCCCTTGTGGATCGCGGGGTCGGGGTGACACCCGAAGCAGGTCGACGGTCGCGGCTTGAACGTCGGTGACGGGTGACAGTCCGTGCACCGGACGGCCAGGTGTCTTCCGTCGAGCCGGAACTTCGACATCGTGTTGTGGTTGAACAGCACGTCACCCGTCGGCTCGTGGCACTTCTCGCAGGCGGTGCCGAGCCGGCCCTTGTGCGCGTCGTCGTCCTGGTGACACTGCGCCGATGCACAGGTGCTCGGCGTTCCCTTGAACGTCTTGGCCTGGGTGTGGCACTGCTCGCAGTCGAGCGTGCGGTGCTCGCCGACCAGCAGGTAGCTGCCGCCGTCGGGGAACGGCTTGTCGTGATCGAACTTGGCCGCGTCCCATGTCCCTGACTCGTGGCACGGCGAGCACACCTTGCCGAGCGTGCCCTGGTGGAGTGAATCCTCGTGACAGCGATCGCCGCACTCGGCCGACTCCTCCTCGAACGTCGTGCCCCCCGCCCTTCGGCCGCGAATATTCTTGTGACAGAGCTCGCAGGCCAGGCCCTTGTGCTTCTTGAGCAGCGGGAAGTCCGACGTCGGACCGTGGAACTCTTTCTCGAGCTCCTTCGCGTCGCGCAGCGCCTTGTCGCCGGGGCGCGCGTGGCACTTGATGCACTTGTCGTTGTTCCAGCGTCCCTCGGGGAACTTGGGGCTGGCGTGCACCGTCGCGTGCTGATGGCAGTTCTTGCACGCCGCGCCGCCTTTCTCGAAGCGCTCGAAGTCCGCCGGGCCCTGCCCTCGATGACACCCCCGACACGACGGCACCTTCGCGTGCTTCGCCTGCAGCGGCCACCTCGCGCTGCGTCCGTGATCGAAGGTCAGCGCCTTGAACGTGTTGCCGCCCGACGGATGACAGACCTGACACGCGGGCGCCGGATCGCCGAACTGCTTGAACCGTCCACCGTGCCTGTTGTCCTTCGCGTGGCACTCGACGCACGTGCCCGCCGGCTTCTGCTCGCCCCGCGCCTTGGTGTGGCAGTCGTAGCAATTCAGCTTCTTGTGCCGTGGCCCGAGATCGAACTTCGTCCGCAGATCGTGATCGAACTTGGTGTCGCGTAGCTTCGAGAACGTCGGCGAGTGACACCACTCGCAGCGCTTCGCCCCGAAAAGGTGCCCGGTATGCGGGCTCTCGTGACAGCCGGCGTTGCCACACGAATTGGGATCGGTGAACGGCAGGTTGAACACCGCCTTGGGATGGCACTTCGCGCAGTTGTTGATCAGCGGCTTGTGCGCGCCGAGCAGCGGCATCGCCGAGTCCTGCTTGTCGTCGTGATCGAACCGCGCCGCCTTCTGCTTCCACTGCTTCCACACGCTCTCGGTGTGGCAGCGATCGCACGCCATGTCCTGGCGCTGGAACTCGTGCGGCTGATCGTTCGTTCGCGTGACAACCCGTCGAGCCGCACGACGTGTTGGTCCCCATGTAGATCTTGAGCTTTTGGGTGTTGCGCGCCTTGTGGCACTCGCCGCAGTCGGTGGTCACGTGCTTGCCGTTGAGCGGCCAGCCGGTCAGCTTGTGATTGAACGCCTTCTCGCCGCCGACAGCGGTCCACCCCATGATGTCGAAGTCGCGCTTCCGGTGTTCCTTGTGGCAGGTCTCGCACGGCTTGCCGACGACGCCGGGCGACGCGTGATAGCCCTTCTTCCGCTTGATGTTGTTCGCGAGGTCCTGGTGATCGTGACAGCCGAGGCATCGGTCCCGCGCGACATCGCGTGTCCCGTTGACATGGCAGTCGTTGCACTGCGACAGGTTGTCGGACGCGGCGTGGCTGTACGAGAGCGGCCCCGGTGAGGTCGTGAAGAAATTGCCCGGCTGCGCATGCGCAGTCTGCGCGCGTAGGAGTAGAAGCAGGCAGACGACGAGCAGACGAGCCATGGGCATCTCCCAGCAAGAGTGGGACGCGACGGCCTAGTCGAGGAGATTTGGGTGGTAGCCCGAGAAGCTAAAAGCGGTACGACGCGCGAAGGAAACCGGAGAGTCCGGTGATGGTCGGATCCGAACCCGTCATCGTGGTGACGCTCTGGCGAGTCAGGAACAAGCTCGTCATCGCGAACCAGTCGCGATTGAAGCGGTAGTAGACGTTGCCGCCGAGCATGAGACCGGTAGAGCTCGCCGAGCCGAAGCAGGTCAGCTGGCTGGCGCCGTCGCACACCGTTCCCACCTGGTCATCCTTGGTCTTGGTGTATGAGGCTTCAGCCTCCCACTCTCCGTGGCCATCGCGGAGCTCGCGCGCGACGAACGCGCGGAACATGTTCGACGAGGTGCGCTGATACGAATCGCCGCCGAGCTTGAAGATCCGCGAGCCATCGACGCCGATCCGTAGCTTCTTGAACGACCGCCGATCGGTGATCCCACCGAACACCTCGACCGACTTGCCGGCCGGCAACGTGGTATCGGTGCCGCCCATGGCGAGCGCGGGCAGCACGAGCTCGCCGCGATAGCGCAGTGCCGTCGCGACCGTGACTTCGAAGCGCTGGAGATTGCCGAGGCCCGCGGAGATGCTCCCCCGCGCCGAGTTCTGCGCGACCCGGGCAAGGAAGGCCTCGTTCTGGACGATGTTGCCCGCCGCCGGGGAGACATCGGGGTCCTGGAGGAACGCGTTCGCCTGGACGTTGAGCGTCTCGGTATCGACCCGGTTGAGCGCGACCGTGGCACGCAGCCGCTGATCGGGCTTGAAGTTCGCGCCGACCGACAGGTTCGTCAGGCCCGCGTTGTCGGTGTTGGACCCTACGAGGTCGAGCACGAGGAAGTGATAGAAGTCGACCTTGGGGTTCGCGCGCCAGTAGCCCTGCGCCACGCCGAACACGCGGGGAGACTCCGCCTGAAGGGGGACCTGCGCGACACCGCCGAACGAACCGTAGGCATTGGCCGTCCGATACGCGGCACCGAAGCCCCCCGTGCCGGTGAACCTCCCGGCGGTCGGACGCACGCCTGCGTCGTCGGCGTTTCCAATCAGCGGTGTGTAGTCGCTGGTGATCGAGCGAGAGCCGCGGATCGGAAACAACCCGGCGAAGCCGAGGAAGGTCAGCTTCTCGGAGCTGGCGTAGTCCACCCGCAGACCATCGATCTTGACGCCTGCGAGGTCCGCGATGAACTGGCGACCGAAGATCAGGTCGCTGCGCTTGCCGCTGCGGATCAACCACAGCTCGCGAACATCGAGCTCGTTGTCGCCGAGCAGACCGGACTGGCTGCTCGAATTTTGCGGCGTGAGCTGTCCGTTGGCGGTCGAGGCGCCGGGACTCGCAACCGCGCGCGCACGGACATCGGCACGCGCGTCCCACTTGCCTCCTCCGAGATGGCGAAAATCGGCCTGGAGTCGCAGATCTGTGAAGATCCGCGAGAACTGACTCGCAGCCGGCGTGGCGGCGGTGGCGGGGCTGAGCTGCCCACCCCCTTCCTTGTACGCGAAGGTGCTCGACGTGAAGCTGCCCTGCACGAGCGTTCCTTTTGACGTCTTCTTGTCGTCGACCTTGTCGACGAAGAACCGATCCTTCTCGAACAGGTTCGACTTCTCGGTCCCCGACTGATCGTGCCCCGTCAGGTCCTGCTTGATGAACTCGTCCTTCTTGGCCTTGTTGTCCTGTTTGCCGGGCGCCTTGTCACCCGGATCCTCCTCCTTGGGATCCGGCTCCTCGTCGCTTGCTGGATCCGGCTCCTCGTCGCTATCGGCATAGGCCGGGGAGACCGACGGCCAGCCCTGACCGACGATCGCGGTCGCGAATCCGAGAGCGAGCAGCCGCTTCATGACCTACCTCTACGAGGTACGCGCGCCCGCGAAGTCGCAGTCATCGGCAGACACTCTCACGGCCGAACTTGTTGGTGCCGGCCGAGTCGGCGGGTAGCCAGGCGTTCGGGTTGTGGCAGTTCGCGCAGGTGACAAAGCCGTCGTGCGGCGTGCCGCCGACCCCGGTCTTCTTGAGCTGATCGTCGCGGTGGCAGCTGATGCACTGGCCGGACAGTGCGCTGAAGTTTCCATTCTTGTGACAATCGAAGCACGCCTGCGTGCGGTGCAGGCCAGTCAGGTTGCAGCCGACACGGCCGTGGTCGAACCGCGCCGGAGCGAAGCTCCACTGCGTGTGGCACTCACCGCACCGTGGCGACAGCGAGTTGTTGTGGATGTCGTCCTGGCGGTGGCAGTTGAGGCACAAGTTGCCGCTGCCGGCGAGCGGGCGGTTGTCGCGGTGGCAGCGCTCGCACGCGAGGTTGTTGTGCGAACCCTTCAGCGAGAAGTCCCCGACGTCGTGAAGGGGTTTGATGTCTTCCCACGTCCGCGTGGTGTGGCACTGCTCGCAACCGGTGCCGTACTGGCCCTTGTGCACCACGGGATCGGGGTGACAGCCGAAGCAGTTCGCCGGGCGCGGCTTGAACGTCACCGATGGATGGCAGTCCGCGCAGCGAACCTCGAGGTGCTTACCGTCGAGCCGGAACTTCGACATCGTGTTGTGGTTGAACAGGTTGTCGCCGGTCTCGAGGTGACACTTCTCGCAGCCCTTGCCGAGGCGGCCCTTATGCGCGTCGTCCTCGGCGTGGCAGCCGACGGCGGCACACGTGACGGGTGCCTCGGTGAACTTGCGCTCGGGGTGGCACGACTCGCAGTCGTTCTTCTTGTGCTCGCCCTTGAGCGGATACTCCTTGAGCTCGCCCTTCGCATCGGGCGGGAACGGCTTGTTGTGATCGAAGCCGAGCGCAGACCAGGTCCCGCTGACGTGGCACAGCATGCACTTCACGCCGAGCGTGCCCTCGTGGAGGGAATCCTCGTGGCACTGGCCCGCCGCGTTGCAGTTCGGCTTGAGGTTCGAGAACGACGTCTTGCCCTTGTTGTCGCGGTTCTTGTGGCAATCGACGCAGGGCACGTTCTTGTGCTCCTTGACGAGCGGGAAGTTGCCCTTCGGGCCGTGGATCTCCTCGACCACGACGTTGCTCTTGCCGACGCGGATGTTCGGGTTGCCCGGGTTCAGGTGGCAGCCGAGACACTGCGTGTTCTTGTACTTGCCCTTCGGGTGATCCTCGTCGGAGTGCACCGCGGCGTGCTTGTGGCACGACATGCACTCCTTGTTCGGATCGAACCCGGTGAACTTCTCGAAGTCGAGCGGTCCCTTGCCGCGGTGACACGAGCGACAGGACTGCTTCGCGTGCTCGAACACCAGCGGGAACTTGGTGCGCGAGTTGTGCGAGAACGCGTTGGGGGTGAACTTCGGGCCGCCCGACGGGTGGCAGACCTGACACGCCGGCGGATCGCCGAACGCCTTGAACCGATCGCCGTGCTTGTTGTCCTTCGCGTGGCAGCCGACCTGCGCGCAACCGCCGTTTGGCTTGTTCTCGCCCTGCGCCTTGGTGTGGCAGTCGTAGCACTTGATCTTCTTGTGCGCGGGGCCGAGGTCGAAGCGCGTGCGCTCGGCGTGATCGAACTGCTGTGTCTGCTTCAGCGTCTTGAACGTGGGCGAGTGACACCACTCGCAGTCGCGGACGCCGAACAGGTGACCCTTGTGCGGGTTCTCCTTGTCGTGACAGCCGGCGTTGCCGCAGCTCTTCGGGTTCTGGAACGGCAGGTTGAACTGCGACTTCGGGTGGCACTTGGTGCACGCGACGTCGGCGTGCGAGCCAAGGATCGGCATCGCCGAGTCCTTGCGATCGTTGTGATCGAACTTCCGCGCGCTCGCCGACTTCGCCGGCTTCCACACCGACTCGCCGTGGCAGCGCTCGCAGACCAGCATGTCCTTGCGCTCGAACTTGTGGGGCTGATCGTTGGCGTGGCAGCCCGCCGAACCGCACAGCCGATCGGTGCCCATGTAGACCTTGAGGCCCTGCGTCCTGTTGCGCGCCTTGTGGCACTCGTTGCAGTCGGTGGTCTTGTGCTTGCCGTTGAGCGGCCAGCCGGCGTCGCCGTGATCCATCGTCTTCTCGCCGCCGACCGCCGACCACCCCATGATGTCGAACGACTTGCCCTTGTGATCCTTATGGCAGGTGATGCAGGCCTTGCCCTTCACCTTGGGGCTCGCGTGATAGCCCTTGCCCGCGTTGATCCGCGCGCGGAGATCGTTGTGATCGTGACAGCCGAGGCACTTCTGGTCCGACACGGTGCGCGACCCGTCGACGTGGCAGTCGTTGCAGTGGTCCTGGCTATCGAGCGAGCCGTGGCTCGCGGCGAGGGGCCCCGGTGACGTGGTGAAGAAATCGTCCGCGCTGGCGACTCCGCAGAGCAGCAACAGCAACGTGAGAACAGAGAGGGTTCGCTTACCAGGCCGCATGGGACCAACTCAGATAGATGTGAGCAGTGGCGAAACCGGTGAGAAAGATCGTGAACGGCACGTGAACTTTTTTCCACGAGTGCAGGAGGAGCTGCGCTTTGGGCGCCACCACCTGACGACGCGCGATCACGATCATACGAGCGGCGCGGCGCGCCAAGTCTTTTCGTGTCGGGCGATCGACTCCGAGCTGCGCCAATCTGCCGCGGCGAGCCCAGGTGCGAGGGATCCGGCCGATGTCCTGAAACAGCAGCCACCATAGGGCGCGCAGGATCGACGCGGACATCGCGACACGATGCGCCTTCGCGCGTTGCTCGGCGAGCTCGCGATCGATCTCCGCCATCGGCACGGTGAGGATCGGGCGGGCCTTCTGGAACGCGCGCTCGTGATCCAGCTCCTCCAGCTCGACGCCACTCGAGAGCTCGGGGACCTGCGTATAGAGGTAGCGACCGAGGAAGCCGCTGACCACCGTGATCACCATCGACCAGAACGCCGCGCTCACCCACGAGTCGAGGCGCAGCGACGAGTGCAGCCCGATGAACATCGGCCCGACGGTGCCGGCCATCAGGTGGAAGTCGAACCACATCGTGTTCGACGCCAGCCAGCGGAACACCTTGATACGGCGGAAGATCGGATAGATCGCCGCGATGATCATCAGGCCGGTGCCGATCGCACCCGTCCACGTGCTCAGTTGATCGCCGGGCGTGTACTTGATGTTCTGGAGGATCGCTTCCTCAGCGAGACCGGCGTACTTGGGTAGCCCGGTCTCGGGATCGAGCGCGTTGCTCTCCTGCGTGTACAGGAAGCTCAAGTCCTTGGCGTAGAAGCGCAACAGCACCTCTCCCAAGGCGATCAGGAACGCGAAGATGCTGATCACCCACAGCAGCAGCGGCGCATAGCGACCGCGCTTCATCTTCGCGACGCCGCCGGAGCGGACCGCGAGCCCCTCGGTGAACGGCATCACCGGCAGGACTTCCTTGCGATCGCGCTTCTGCAGATCGGCGTTGAAGCCAGATTGCGAGAGCTCGGCCATCTTCGGCGAGCGCTCGCGGAACAGATCGTACGCGTTGATCTCGATCAGCGACCCGGTGGGGCACGCGGAGACGCAGGCCTGATCGCCGTACGCGATGCAGTGATCGCACTTGTTCGCGATCCGGCGAGCGCGGGCGACGCGTGGTGTCCCGGCACCGAACTTGAGCGCTTCTCGCTTCTCGAGGCGCGCGCGGAACTTCTTCTTGAAGGTGGGAGCCTCGGGCTCGATCTCGATCATGTCGATCGCGCCGTACGGGCAGCTCTGCGCGCACGCGGTGCAGCCGGTGCACGTCGACTCGTTGATCACGACCTCCATGCGCTCGGTATCGAACTTGATCGAATCGTACGCGCACGGATCGATGCACCGCTGATCGGTGCAGGTGCGGCACGTATAGATGAAGTCCAGCATGCCGAGCTGGTAGCCACCGAGCGTCAGCCGCTTCGCGCCGTAGCGCTCCTCGCACGCTTCCTCGCACAGCTTGCAGTCGATGCAGAGGCCGAGCTGGCGGACGCGCACCATCTCGCCGCTGACCGAGATGCCCTGGCGGACGAAGAAGTCGAGGAGCTCCTGCTTGACGCCGGAGACCCACGCGAGGCGCTCCTTGGAGATCGAGAGGGCGCGGCGAAGGCGCTGCTCGAACACCGGGTGGCGCACGGCGAGCTCGGCGATCCAGCGTTGATCGATCGAGATCAAGACGCTCGGTGCGGTGGTGTAGAACGCGGTCGGTTGACCACGCGATGCCATCAGCGCACCGGAGTTGAACAGATCGCCATCCATGAACAGCGCGATGTTCTTGAGGGCGACACGCGCCAGCGGCGGCGGCTTGATCAACGACTCGGCTTCGCGCTCTTCCTTCGACGCGTTCTCGTGAGCGACCTGCCACGCGCGGCGCTCGACGAGCTCGTTCTCCATGAACACCGCGGCGGAGACCTGACCCGCGCCGACGTAGACGACGGGTGCCGCCTGGCCGTGCTGGAGCCCGATCGGATCCATCACGAACATGTCGCGCTCGACGCGGCGGATCGCGATGCCGCCCTGCTGCATGGCCGCGACGAGATCGCCGTCGGTGACGCCCTCGAACAACGGCAACGTACGAACCACCCCGTAGTCCGCTTCGAGACCAAATGGTAAGATCAGGCCGGGTTGGGCCGGTGGAACGTGCTGGATAGCCATCGGGAAAAGCAGACGAGGCCGGAGACCCGGAACAAGCAAACTACGAGCCCGTGTACTCTCTAGCCCGTTTAGCGTCTGATTCTACCAGGATGGCGGTTCGTTTGGGTAGGCGCGACCATGTTGCTGTGGGCTCGACGCCCCAGCCCTGGGGCCTTCGAGTCCCCATCAAAAAACTGATGGTGATCGCAGGCTTGCTGGTCGGGTCCACGC
>JBBQJJ010000083.1:0-25878 GCA_038325805.1 Haliangiales bacterium | reverse complement strand
CGCCTGTGGCGTCACGATCGTGACGTGCGCGCGCTCGCGCAGCTTCGGCACCAGCTTGCCGAGGTTCGCGATGTCACCGCCGGTCGTCGAGAAGAACACGTAGCGATGTGGAATGACGTCCGCGGCGATCGCCTCGGGGCTGCGTACCGCATCGACTTCGGCGCCGGCACGCTCGAGCGTGGCGACGATCCGTCGAAGCTGGTCGAGGTCGCTGGAGATCGCGAGGACACGCCGCTTGGACAAGCGTCGACAAGGATATCAGGGTCGTGGAGCTGCGACGCGGCCCTGGCCATGTGAGCACACGCCCACACCGAAGAATCTGGGCAAATTACTCGCTGATCGAGACGTAGCGGCGCTCGAAGGCATCGCCGCGCGGCTTGTCCGCGACGACCTTGGTCTTCGGCAGCGCCTTCTGCAGCAGCTTGGCCACGGCGGGGGACACGTAGCTCTCACTGATATCGAGCCGTTCGAGATGCTGAAAGGCCTTCGCGAACGTCGCGAGCGCGGTGACGCCGAGGTCGGAGAGCGTGCCTTGCGAGAGGTCGAGCTCCTCGAGCTGCGCGACCAGCGGCGACAGATGCAGCACCTGACACAGCTCGTCGACGATCTCGCTGTTGACCAGGCCGAGCCGACGGAGTCGGGGAAACCGATCGCTCTTGAGCAGCGCGTCGACATCCTTGCGCACGATGTTGCCACCGTACCGGGTGGTGCCGAGGTACAGCGTCAACGTCTGCAGTGACGGCAGACGCGCGCCGAGGATCGCCTTGAGGTTGTCCTTGGTCAGACCACCGGTGATCAGCGACAGGTCCGTCAGGTTCGGGAACACGAGCTGCCCTGGCTTGCCGAGGTTCATCGAACCGCTGCGCAGCGTCAGGTGGGAGAGCTTCTCGCAGGCGCCGCACAGCTTGGAGGCATCGCCGATCGAGCTCCAGCTGATTTCGGTCTGCTCGCCATCGAAGTCGCCGAGGAACAGGTGGCGCAACGCAGGGCGCGGCCGGCGCCCGATCTCGCGGATGATCTTGTCGTAGCTGTTGTCGACCATCTGGACGATGCCGAGCGTCAGCTGCTGGAGGAACTGGGCCGATGGTTCGTCGAGCAACGTCGCGACCCACTTCGCGACCTCGTCCTCGGTCTCCTCGTCGTAGGCGTCCTCATCGTCGTACGCGACGCGAGCGGAGTGAATGAAGCCGTACTTCCATTCGAGCTTGACCTTCTGCTCGTCGAGCTCTGCCAGCCCACCGAGCAAGGCGGCGCGGTGCTCCTTCAAATACTTTGCGGCCGGCTTGGCCTGCCCACCGGACTGGAGCGCGATCAGCTCACCGCGCGGATCGCCGGCCGTCTGCAGCGCGTCGCCGTAGACCTTGTACTCGTCGACATCATCGAGGGCCGCGAGGATCGCCTTGGTGTGATCGTCCGACTTGAACTTGGCCTGCGCGACCTTCGCCGCGAGTGCCTTGTGTGCAGCCTGGGCCTCGGCGAACAGCTTGGCCCACTGCGCCTCGCGAACCTTGTCGGTGGCAGCGGTGAGCGGAGTGATGTTCGCCTGGACGACCGGCTTGGGTGCGAACTGATCGACGGCGCCTTTCCAATAGGTGTCGCCGGGCGAGTCGATCCGCACGAGCAGACCGTTGTCACCACCGACGAACGCACCGGCACCCCAGCTGCCGATCGACCACAGATGTGACTTGGTGTTCGACGCCAGCGGCTTCCACGTCACCCCGTCGTCCTCGGAGCGGCGCATCGTGCCCTTGTCACCAACGGTGAGGAACCCGCCCGCGACGAAGGCGACGTCGTCGAGATCGGCTGTCACCCCGGTGGTCACGGGCTTGTAGGAGCCCCCGCCGTCGGTGGAGCGGAACGCGGCCCCCTTGTCGCCGACCATCACGATCGTCCCCGAGGGTGCAACCGCGAGGGCTCCGGTCGCGCCCTTGAGCCCCTTCGGCTTGACGAACTGCTTGCCATCCCAGTACGCGTTGAACAGCGGGAACATCACGCCGGCAGGCACGATCTCGATGCGCGGATCGGCTCGCTCATCCCGGTGCTTGAGCCCGTGCGTGATTGCCTTGAACGGCGCGCCCGGCTTCGCCGACTTGAGGAGGGTTCCACCCGTGCCGTTGACCCAGGTCGTACCCTTGGCATCGCGGGCGAGATCCCACAGGCACTCGCGGTTCGGTGTCTCGACCGAGGTCCACGACGCGGCGAGATCAGTCGACACCGCGAGGGTGCCCCACTCGCCCGTCAGCCACACCTCGTCGCCGATCAGCTTGATGCCACGTAGTCCATTGTCGGGGCACTGCCTGCGATGGAGCTTCTTGCCGTCGGTGGTCGCGTAGAGCTCGCCGCGGCCGCTGCCGCCCGAGAAGTAGACGACGTGGTCGCCGACCTCGATCGACAGCACGTGAGGGCCTCCGCCCTCGCGCACCATCGTGATGGTGAGTTGCTTGGTAGGGACGACGGTGGTGGCCGGCTCGCTGACCTTGGACTTCGCCATGCGCGGCGGACGGTATCAGCTCGCTTCGCGACCGCCAGGATGCGAGGTGCGAAACCCGGTCGATTGTATTCGGGGTCCTTGGCTCGAGGCTGGGGTCAGTACGTGATCAGCGCGGACACGTAGGCGCGAAACCCGGGCTGCGGGTTCGGGAGGTACTCGAGGTGCGGCTCGTAGTCGCCGAAGATGTCGGGCTGGTAGGCGTGCTGGACCAGCGCGTTGTAGACGGTGGCGCGCAGCGTGATGTGCTTGCTCGGCATGTACGAGAGCCCTAACGAAAGATCGGCTTGGGGTGGCAGGCGATCGAGCACGAGATCGGTGGCCGCGACGGAGATGGCCTGCGGTTCACCATCGCTCCCGAACGTCAGACCGCGATACTCGACGAGCCGGTTCGGATCCTCGGCGGCGCCGGTGACCTTGAGGCGCGTCGTCGCGGTGAGCTTCGCACCGAGCGAGAACACGGTCGCGAGATCGAACCAGTGCTCGGGCAGGTTGCGGAGCCGGCCCTTGTCGCTGGTGTCGCCGCGCAGGTAGGTGTAGCCGAGCTCGACGCGGTGACCGCCCTGCACGAACAGCTTGCCGAGGAACTCGGCGCTCGCGATGCCGCGCTGACCGGAGTTGTCGTAGTTGCCGGAGGTGACCTGGATGAGGTTGTCGATCCGCGTGTAGCTGGCATCGACGCGGAACGACAGTTCGCGGATCCGGCGCTCGCCCTTCCAGATCCGTGCGTTGATCTCGACCTGACCGGCGTCCGACGTCTCGACGCCGAGGTTCGGATTGCCGCCGATCTGCACCCCCTCGCCGTTGCTCGTCGTGTTGTTGAACACCGGCGGGCGAAAGCCCTGCGCGTAGTTGAGCTTGACGTGCCAGCCGGGGACGAAGTTCCACACGAACGAGCCCGCGACCGTCGTGCTGACGTCGTAGCTGACGAGACCGAGTGACGGTGGAGCGACCTGGACGCGACCGCCGAGATCGAAGATCAGCTTCTTGTTCGGACGGTACTGCGGGTTGACGTAGGCGCCGAGGACGGTGCGATCGGCATCGAACGCGAAGGTCAGCGGGCAGCCGGCGATCGGCGTGACCGCGCCGTTAGCGAAGATGCGCGGGCAGAGCAGCGGAAGCCGCTCGAGATCGTACGGCGCGATGATCTCGCTCTCGGTGCCCGCACCCTGCCGCGAGCGCGTCACGCTGTCGGGCTTGAATTCGTAGAACGCCTCGACGCCGTACTGGATGCGGAGCGTGCGGGTCAGCTCGAGGTCGCCGTCGAGCCCGGACCCGACCCGGTAGCTGGTCAGATCGGCTTGGAACGCGAGGCCTCCCTGGATCAGCGTCGACGGTGCGAGCACTTGCAGCGGGGTGAAGCCGCGGACGAACTGGATCGCATAGGCGCGCGCCGTGATGCCGGCTTTCTCGTCGGCGAACCGCGTCTGATACTCGGCGACCGCATAGCGATCGAACACGTTCTGCTGGTTGTCGCGCGAGGTGCGTAGCGGATCCGCGCAGGTCGGATCGAGCACGCCCGTCGGGCAGCGATTGTCGTCGGGGAGCGTGGAGCGGCTCGGGTTTCCCGACAGCCCGGCCGGGTTGTACATCGAGCCGAACGGAGCGGAGACGCGGAGCTGGAGCTTGCCGAGCTTCGCCTTGACGAAGAAGTTGGTGATCAGCGACTGGGCTTGATCGGTGTCCGTCAGCGGGCCGTAGACGTTCGCCGAGTTCGGCTGAGGCAACGCGTTGTGGAAGATCAGCAGCGGGAACTTCTGCTGCGGTCCTTCGTAGGTCTCGACGCTCGCGTGCGCGAACAGCGACAGCTTCCCGTCGAACAGTCCGGACTTGCCGGCCATCGCGTAGGCGCGTATCGACAAGCCATCGCCGCGCCCGTCGCCGAGCTGACCACCGGTCTCGACGCCCTCGACATCTTCGGCGTCCTTGGTGATCACGTTGAGGATGCCGAGCAGCGAGTTGCTGCCCCACAACACACCGCCTGGCCCGGTGATCATTTCGACGCGCTTGATCAGCTCCATCGGCTGGACGCGCGTCGCGGAGGGAACGTTGACGAACGGATCGAACAGCGACACGCCGTCGTGAAGGAACTGCACGGCTTGGCCCTGCCCGCGCACGATCGGCGTGGTGAACGTGCCGTGGAACAGCCCCACGCTGCTCCATCCCGGAACCGTGTCGTAGAGGTCGGGCAGCGTCATGAATTGCCGATCGCGGATCTCCTCGGCGGTGACGACGGTGACGATCGCGGGTGCTTCCTGGACCGTCGTGACGCCCTTCGCGGCGGACTGGACGATATTCGCGAGGTCGAGGGCTTCGTCCTGTGCGGGCGCAGACGGATCGCTGTCGAGGATGAGGACCGGGACTTCGACATCGGTGGCTTGCGCGTGTGCCGTCGCCGACGACAGCAGGATCGCGATGACGAGCTTCATCGCTTGACGAGCTCGACGCGCGCTTGCGCTTGGTCGCTGATCGAGATCGAGGACAGTGGACGATCGCTACCGATCCCGACGGCCTGCGCCTGCTTGGCGTTGATGCCCTGCGAGACCAGATAGTCGACGACGGCCTTCGCGCGCTGCTGCGACAACGCTTTGTCGCGCGCGCGTTGGGTGGTGCGAGGCACGTGCACCTCGACGCGGATCAGCAGCTTCTTCGCCTTGAGCAGCGCCGCGACGGGGTCGAGCAACGTCCTCGACGCCGGCGTCAGCGCGGCACCGGCAAACCCGATCACCCCGCCGACGATCGCGATTCGATCGGCGCGCTCGTCGACCGACGGTGTCGCGACACCGCGATTGTCGGGACACCCATCGTCATCCTCGAACCCGTTCTTGGTCTCGGCCTCCAACGGACAGCGATCGCGCACATCGGGGATGCCGTCCCCATCGTTGTCTTCGTCGGGACAGCCGTCCTCGTCGTCGAAGTTATCGAGGTCTTCCTTCTGATCCGGGCAGCGATCGATCGCGTCGAGCACGCCGTCGCCGTCGTTGTCGCGCTCGGGGCAACCGTCGGAGTCCTCGAAGCCATCCTTGTCCTCCGGCTCGTCGCGGCATTGATCCACGGCATCGGCGAGGCCGTCGCGATCGTTGTCCTCGTCGGGACAACCGTCCTCGTCCTGGTAGCCGTCCTTGTCCTCGGCTTCGGTGCGGCAGCCATCGAGCGAGTCGGGGATGCCGTCGCCATCGCGATCGTTCTTACCCGGCACCGCGGAGCCAAGTGGCTGCGGAGCCCAGACGAGGCCCGTGGTCAGGCGAACGTCGTCGCCACGTGCGCCGAGCTGCGACGTCCCGAGCGTGGCGAGCAGCGTGACGTCGGCCGACAAGCGAAGCTGTGCACCGGCGGTCGCGAGCACCGCGAGGTCGCCTTTGCCCGTGTCGCCGAAGTAGTCACCCGCGGCGAGCTTCTCGCAGCGCGTGCCGAGATAGCTGCGGCAACCGCCGTACGAGACCGATGCCGGTAGCGGGACGAACAGCTGCGTCTCCGCACCGACGTGAAAGCGAGGAGAGATCTCGAGGACGGCGCCGAGCCCCGCGACCGCTTCGCTGCCAACGTCGAGGAAGACCTTCGCGTCGAGGTCGGTCATGCCCGCCTCGAAGCTCTCGAGCACGGTGCGTCGACGGATCCGCGCCGCGGCATTCGCGATCACGCGCGTCGTGCGTGCCGCATCGCCAGACGGCCTCCACTCGATCGCCAGCTTGGGCTCGAACACGAGGCTGCGATCGCCGAGCAGCATCTCGTCCTCGCCGAACGGCAGGAACACCGAGCCGACGAGTGCGACCGCGAGAGTGGGCTTCTGCAGCAGCGAGAGCTTCCCGCCGAGGCGCGCATCGAGCGGACCGGCGCGACCATCGCCGAGGTAGCTCGTCGGATCGCCGGGCGACGCACTCGGATCGAGGTTCGAGATCCGGCGCAGCGCGACGAGCCCGGTACCTGCCGTGATCTGGTTGCCGGCGCCCGTGGTGAAGCGTCCGCGGTCGCCGTACCCATCGCCGGTCTGCGTCCGATACGCGCCGACGTCGATGCCGAGTGCGAACCGATCGGTCAGCGTCAGCGCGAACGCGATGTCGAGGACGAGCAGCTGATCGAGGATGCGATCACTGCCGCCATCGCCGATGCCGGGAACGGCAACCGCGATCGGCGAGCGGCCGTAGCCGACGAGGAACTTGAGCGACAGATCGCGCTTCGGAAGTAGCCGCGCACCCTCGACGGCGAACACGCCGTTGGTGTCGTACGAGCCGCGGAACAACGCACCGTCGATCCCGCTCGTGGAGTCGGCGACCGCCGGAGCAGCGGCGAGGAGGAGGAGACCCGCCGCTACAATCCGCACGTCTGTCCGGAAGCGTCGGTGGGACGGAAGATCTGGATGAACAGCACGTTCGGGATCGACACGCCCGCATGGCCTTCGTACGAGCACTCCGCAGGCAAGCCACCGACGCCGATATAGCCCTCGAGGGCCGCGTTGGTGACCAGGGCGGTGCCGTTGGCGCTCGTCGACGTGGCGATCGGATCGATCGCGGTGCGCGCCGCGCCGGCGAAGTAGAAATCGTCATCGGGGATGGGCGACGGACCCTTCAGGATCGTGACGCCGGCCTGGTTCGCTTGCCCCTCGCGCATCGCGCGGAAGATCGCGACGAAGATGCCCCCCGACACCGGCGGACCATCCACGTCCCAGGCATCCGTCGTGGCTTTCGGCGCGATGAACGCCTCGAAGTCTTTGAGCGCCTGATTCGCGACGGCCGGTGTCGCCATGCCGATCGCGTTGGTGGTGCCGGGCGGACCGGCCATCCCGGGCGCGGCGTCGTCGATCCCGATGCCGACGAACGGATTGGTCGGCAGCGTGATGTTCGGGATCTTGAAGCGACCGCAATCGTCGAGGGTGATCTGCTCCGTGGTCAGGACCGCGCCGGGATCCTGCGGGTTCTGCGCGAACTTGATCGCATCTAGCGCCCGCAAGCCGAGCGAGCACACGCCCGTCGCGGTGGTTGCCGTACACGG
The DNA here is from genome assembly GCA_038325805.1 of Haliangiales bacterium. Taxonomy (GTDB): domain Bacteria; phylum Myxococcota_A; class Polyangia; order Haliangiales; family Haliangiaceae; genus JABFXX01. The sequence goes on along the minus strand of JBBQJJ010000083.1, from coordinate 18,401 downwards.
ACTACACGTCGCGTTGCCGTCGGTGAACGGCATGCCGGTCTGCAGATCGTGGAGCTGACCGCAGATGGTCTGCTTGCCCTGCGTCGGCTGCTCGCACGCGAACCCCGCGCCGGTGCCGATGCACGTGGTGACGCCGGTCCCGGTGTCGAGCTCGGTGGTCGTGCTGTCGTCGTCGCAGACCGTCGGCGGAAACACCGGCACGCACTGCCCGGCGACCAGCTCGGTGAACGGACCGCACGTCGCGGGCGTGGCGATGTCATCGGCGGGCACGCACTGCCCGTCGCGCTCGAAGGTGCCCGGGCCGCACTCGACGGACTTGCAGCTCGGGAGGGTGGCGAGACCGATCAGGAATCCGTGCAGCGCGCGCATCAGAAGTGCACCTCGTCCTCTCCGAGATTCGGGAACACCGCCATCTCGGCACTCACCACGCCCGGCAGGAGTGGGCTCTCGAGATGCACGTGATCGACGCCGCGCGGTCCATCGACGGGCTCGCCGACGAGGAGTAGCGTTCCGGCGTTGTCGGTGCCATCGGCGTGGAACGAGATCGCGTACTCGTCGATGTCTTCGAGCGCGACATCCACGAACCATTGCGCACCGCCGATCGGGGTCGGGGTGATCGGGTTGAGACCGTCGACGAACCCGAAGGTGGTGCCGGCGAGGGGTGCGGTGAGCACGCGATCGGTGCCCTCGAACAGCAGCGGATCGCCCGCCCACGTGGCCTGGCAGATCGCCAGCCGGCGCGCGTTCGAAGCCGCGTCCCGGCATTGCGGAGGCGGTAACCCGCCGCTCTCGCAATCGGCATCGACGGGCGGATACACGGACTCCGACGCCGAGGTCACGACCTTGATCCCCATCGCCCCACCGAGCGCTGCGAGGTTGCGCATCCGCTGCTGCGCGGTGGCCGCGTCGATCATCTGCTCCTGCGTCGCGTCCGCAGGTGGGTTCGCGAGGTCGGTGATGCCGGTGTCTTCCTGCACCGCGCGCTCGAACTCGCTGACGTGAATTCCCGGGAACCTCACGTTGGCGCCGACGTCGATGAAGCAGGGCGAGCTGACGTCGACGACCTTGTGGATCTCGAAGCGCTGGACCTCGATCAACGCGTCGGAGTCTTCGAGATGGTTGATCGCGAGCAGCTTGAAGTGGACCGCCGCCGGCACTTCGGTCGCACCGGGCGTAGCTCCGGCCGACGCCTGGGCCGGCGTGCCCGGCGACAGATCGATCTGCACGTTCGAGCCGCGGAACCCGTCGATGCAGGCCGCAAATGTCACAAGGTAAATCGCTCCTCGCACGGCCCCGCTCGGCCGGATGATAGGAGCGGGCCTCGGGGAAGTCCACAAGCCGCCGTGCTACGGATCCAGGATGCGCGTGCTGGTCTGCCTGATCGCGATCACCGTCGGGTGTTTCCGGGGTTCCACGCCGCCGCCTGCCCCGCCGGCCCCGGCACCGAAGGCACCTCGGGAGAGCGTCTCCTCGGACGCCCTCGCGTACCTGCCCGAGGACTCCTCGCTGGTGGTCGTCGCCGACCTCAAGGAGCTGATGGGCTCCCAGTCGATGAAGTCCCTCGGTCCGCTGCTCGCGAAGCGGATCCCGGCGAACATCGCCGTTTCCTTCGCGTCCTGCGGCTTCGACCCCCTGACACTGAAGCGCGTGTCGATGGGGCTACGCAACCTCGACGCGACCAAGCCCCGCGGCGTGATCGTGATCCGCGGCTACCGCCGCGACGTCCTGATGACGTGCATCGAGCAGGCGCATGCGGCCCAGCCGTCGGCGCTGACGATCGACAAGGGCGTCGTCACCATCGACGCGACCGACAGCAAGCTCGCGCTGGCCTTCGCCGACGATCACACGCTGGTGATCCAGATCGGCCTGGACGCCTCGGCGGAGTCGTTGCGTGCCGTGCTCGACACCGGTGCACCGCTGCGGATGACCCCGCGGTTCAGCGAGCTGATCGCGAAGCTCGATCCGAGTCACCCGCTGTGGTTGGTGTTCGACGATGCCAAGGTGATGGCCGGTGCGCCGCTCGGCTCGCCGATGCGATCGGTGATGGGCTCGGCGCGGATCACCGATAGCCTGACCACCGATGTTCGCATCCGGTTCGCGGACCCAGCGGCTGCGGGCAACGCTGCGGCGCTGCTGCAAACCCAGACCGCGAGTGCGGCGATGTTCTTCGACGAGCTGACGATCAACCCCGACGATCTCGACGTGGTGGTCCACGTGGTGATGTCGGAGGTGAAGCTGGCCTCGGCGCTGTCGCTGCTCACCGGCGCGCTCGGACCGTAACCGCCATCAGCGATCGGACCCTTGGTTGCGCTAGAACGCGTAGCCGACGGAGAGCTCACCGTCGAAGCCGACGGGCAGGAACGACAAGATGTCGTTCATCAGCTCCTCGGCCTGCTTCGCCTCCATCGTGTCTTCCTTCGCCGTCGCGACGTGCTTGCCGTAGCCCGCACCGATCCGGAACGTGACGTTGACCGCCGGCGTGAGGGCCCAGCGCTTGCCGATGTTCGCGGTCACCGTCGTCGAGCGGACGGACATGTCGTGGGTCATGTTGTTCGCGGTGACGCTGCCCGTGCCGAAGCGCTGGGCGACCATCAGGCCGAGGAAGCCGGAGTTCTGGCGGCCGCGCCAGTGCCAGCGATAGCCGGCGCCACCACCGAACTGCAGCGAGCTGCCGTCGTCATTGGCAGAGCGACTGCCGATGCCCTCGACGATCAGGCCGTGATGCCCGCCGAACAGGTGCTCGTAGGTCAGCGCGTAGTCGCCGACGAGCACGCCGAGCGGGCTGAGGTTGAGCGTGTTTTGTTTCTCCGCCTTCGCCTCCACCGTTAACGGCTCGTCGGCGAGCGCGAGCGTGGGCAGCGAGAGGAGAGCGGTAGCAACCAATGCGACGGTGTTCTTCATCTGCCGGCCGCACTGCACGGGATGGACCGTTGGCGTCGAGGAGACATTGCTGGTGACGCCTGGCAACGACCGAAACGATCCGTCCATCAGGTGTGAACGCCACACCACGCATGTGGTCAGTTCGCAGCGAGAGGTGCAGGTCTCGCGACAGGGTTATCGGGTGGCACAATGCGTGTGAGGTGAGAATTGCGGTAACAACCCTGACCAGCGGCCGGCAGTCAGCGCTTCAGCTTGCTGAGCTTTGCTGCGATCCCGTCGGCGACGGTCTTGAGTCCGGCATTCTTCGGATCCTTCGCCACTAGCCACTTCGCGTTTTCCAGCGCGAGTCGATATGCGGTGGCAGCGATCGCACCGTCCACTGTGGCGTGGGAATCGCCGATCCGCAGCTGGGCCTCGACCATGTCGTTCTTCCAGCGAGGGTTCTGCGGCTCCTTCGCTGCCCAGCCCTCGATGATCGAGGTCATCGCCCGATACTGGACGAGTGCCTTCGGGAGGTCCTTCGCCAGCACCAGCGCATCCCCTAATCGTTCGTAGGTTCCGGCGATGTCCTCGGCGCGATCCGCGTTGGTCGGATCCTTCGCCGCCATGGGCTCCATGATTGCGAGCGTGGCGGAGATCTCCCCCGCAGCCGCCATACCGTCCTTCTTGAGGAGGTGATAGTCGGCAAGCCGCGAGTGGCCGAGGGCGATCTCGCGCTGTTGATCGGCGTTCGTCGTCTCGCCCTTGCCGAGCTCTTCCGCAAGCGCGAGGGTCTCCTTGAGGATGGGCAGCGCTCGGTCGGGCGCGTTGTGCTTGAGCAACAATTCGCCCAGCCTGCCCTTTGCACGGGTCAGGTGGGCCTTGCGCTCCGCGCGCGTCGGATCCTTTTTCACCAGCTCGAGGTCTATCGCGACCAAGCGCTCGGTCTCGGTGATCGCGCCGGCCACGTCGTTCTGTGCGAGCCGAACATTCGCTAGCTGTTCGATCACCATCGCGACGTCGGCTTGACGCGAGGCACGGTCGGGCTCCTGTTGCGCGAGCTTCGTGAAGATCTCCTCGGTCTTGCGAAAGTCTGCGATCGCGCCAGCAACGTCTCCCGCCATCAGCAACATCTCGCCGATCTGGATGTGGTCGTATCCGAGATCCCGCTGCCAGTTCGCGTTCTTCGGATCTTTCTTGACGATGGCCTCGGTGATCGTGCGTGCGGCGCGGTACTTCGCGAGTGCACCTGCGCGGTCTCCTTGCACGAACAGCGTCTTGGCGATGTGCGCGTAGCTGACCGAGAGATCGCGCTGCCGCTCTGCGTTCGTTGGATCGCTCTTCGCGAGCCTCTCGGTGATCGCCTCCGCTGCGCGGAATTTCTCCAGCGCCCCGGCCGTGTTGCCTTGCACGCTCAGCGCAGTCGCGACTCGCTCGTGGCTCGCGGAGAGCAAGTTCTGAGGACCGGCATTCTTCGGGTCCTCGTCGGCGATCGTCTTCATGATCGACTCCATGAGTCTGAACTCTGCGAGCGCACCACCATTGTCGCCCCCCGCCATCAGCGCTTCGCCGAGCTTCGCATGCGAGGTCGCCACGTTCGATCGCCAGTCGGCGTTCGATGGATCCAGCTTGGCGAGCGCTTCGGTGATCGCGAGCGCCGCGCGATACGACTCGAGCGCTGCTTTTAGGTCGCCGAGCGCGAGATGCGCATCACCGATCTTCTCGTGGTTGACCGAAACCTCGTGCTGCATGCCGGTATCCGCCGGGTCCTGAGCGAACATCTTCTTGCAGATCTCGAGCGCCGCTCGATACTCGACGAGCGCCTCCTTGGTCTTGCCCATCGCGATGATGATCTGTCCCACCTTGTTGTGGGCCACCGCTACGTCGTGCTGCAGCTGCCGGTTCTCCGGGTGCTGCGCAGCCAGCTTCTCCGCGATCTTGGTCATCACCTTGGTCTCCGCCAGACCAGCTGCCGCATCGCCTTGCGCGAGCAGGATCTGGCCGATCTTCATGTGACTTATGCTCGCGTTGCGCTGGAACATCTCGTTCGACGCATCGATCGCGACGAGCGCGTCGCGAATCTTCATCCCTTCGCGTTGCGCATCGAGCCCCGCCTTCGCATCGCCCTTCTTCGTCAGCACGTCGCCGACCTTCTCCCAACTCACTGAGAGCTCGGTTTGCCACTCCCTGTTCACGGCGTCCTTCGCGACGAGGCCCGCGATCGAATCTCGCGATGCCTCGTACTCGCGAAGCGCACCAGCCGAGTCGTTGCGCGCGAACAACACGTCTCCGAGGTTGCGCCGTGCACGTGCACGCTTCACCAGCTCGGCGTCGGTCAGGTCGGTGCGCTGGTCGTAGTAGGTGATCGCTTTCTTCGCTACCTCGTCGAGTAGATCGAGCTTGCCGATCGGCTGGAGCTTGTCGCGGAGGTTCCCCAGCATGAACGACATCAGCTCTTCGGCCGAGTTGCGGTTCTCGACGGCGGCCAGCCGTTGTTCTTCGGTGCGCTCTTGCTCCGCGATGATGCTGCGCACGCTGACGATCGCGAGCACGGCAAGCACCACCACGCCGATCGCGGCCACGGAGACGGCTGTTCGATTTCGACGGACCCATCGCCGGAGCAACTCCCAGGTGGAGTAGCGATGGGCACCGACGAGTCGCCCGGTCTGAAACCGCTTAAGATCGTCAGCAAGCTCGCCGGCAGACGCATACCGATCGGCCGGCGACTTCGCCATCGCGCGGTTGACGATCGCAACCAGATCGGGCGGTGCGTCCGGCTGGAGTGTTGCAAGCGGCCGCAGCGATCCGACAAGGACACGGGCGAGCATCGTCTCCCAAGGCACACTGCCTTCGTCCGCCATCGCGTACGGCGCGCGTCCCGATAGCGCGTGATAGAGGATGGCACCGAGGGCGTAGACATCCGCGCGCTCGTCGATCTTCTCACCGCGCGCCTGCTCGATCGGCATGTAAGCCGGGGTGCCGATCACCTTGCCGAGCGAGGTCTCGTTCGACGCGTCGGAACGAAACGGCATTGCGACATCCGCTTCGTCGGTCAGTGAAAGATCCTTCGCCACGCCCCAGTCGATCACCACGGTCTCGCCGAACCCGCCGACAAGGATGTTTGCGGGCTTGAGATCGCGATGGATGACGCGTTCGGCGTGTGCGTAGCCGATCGCCTCGGTTACGGCGATCACGTTGGGCAACAACGCGAGTCGCGACTCCAGTGTCTTCGCGTCCGCGATAACGCGGTCGAGCGAACGCCCGGAGACTTGCTTCATTGCGTAGAACGGCAGGCCGTTGCGGTGCTTGCCCGTCCCGTAGACTGGGATGATTGACGGGTGCTGGAGCCGTGCCGTGACACGTGCCTCGCGGTTGAAGCGGCGCCGCAACTCTTCGTGATCGACCGTGATCATCTTGACTGCCACCGGGCGTCCGAGTCGCTGGGATCTGGCACTCATGACCACCCCCATCCCGCCGCTCCCAATGTGCCCGTCGATGACGTAGCTCTCGGGCTCGTCGCAGACCGTCTCGTCGACTGACAGCGTCGGCGCCGTCGTGACATTCACCAGCCCGGGAGCCTGCGAACGGGTGGCATTCGCGTCAGCGGGATCGCTCATCTCGTCGATATTAAATGTTCCTGCTGGTCAACTCTTGTTTTGAGAGTGGGCATTTTTGGCCCACTATTAGACTGCGATGGCTCTCAGTGTCGCGAGCATCTGCCGGGCAGACGAGTACCGCCGGTCGAGCGCCGTCTCCAGCGCCGTCTCGACGACGCTGGCCAGCGCCTGTGGAATCGTCGCGTCCCGCCCCCGCAACGGAATGATCGGCTCCTCGAGCGTCACCCGGATGGCGTTGTCGCCGTCTTTATAGTTGCGAGGGAACTGCGCCGTCAGCAGTCGATACATCGTGGCGCCGAGTGCGTAGATGTCCGCCGGCGGTTTGACGTAACGGTAATCGAGTAACTGCTCGCGTGGCATGTACGGCAGTGTTCCACCGACTGCACCATCCTGCGTCATGCCGCTCGCACCCGAGTCCTGAAAGTTCTTAGCCAGCCCGAAGTCGGCGATCTTCACGAGCAACGTGCCATCGGGTTGCGTCGGGAACAGGAGGTTCGCTTCCTTGATGTCACGGTGCACGATGTTGCGCTCGTGGGCATAGGCTAGCCCTTCAAGCACCTGGCATCCGATCTCGCGCACCGCAGCAGGAGCGAATGCACCACTTCGCGCCAGCAGATGGTCTCCGCTCGGTCCGTCGACGTACTCCATCACGAGCTGGAACCCACCCGCGTGATCGAGTAGCTCGAAGACGCGCACGATGTGCGCGTGATCGAGCTGTCGCTGGAGCGACGCCTCGCGCAGAAAGCCACGACGGGCATGCTCGGAGAGGGCGACGCGCGGAAGGATCTGCTTGATCGCGTACACGTCGCCGGTCGCGAGATGGCGAGCGAGGTGAACCGAACCCATAGCTCCGGCACCGAGAAGCCGGACCAGCTCGAAGCCTGCGGGCGGCTCGATCGCCGTGGGTTGTTCGGACCCCTTGAGCAGCCGCGAGAGATCAGTGGCACCGAGCGCCGTCGGAGCCACCTCAAGCGCCGAGCCACCTGCGAGTTCGAAGCGCAATACCGTGTCACCTGCCTGCAGGACATCCGCGTTGGACATGCGGGACTCGAGCACGCGGACTCCGTTCACGAACATGCCGTGCTTGCTGCCGAGGTCGCGGGCATGAACCTGCGAGTCGCCGATGTCGAGCAGCACGTGTTTGCGGCTCAGTGCGGTATCCGTCGGCACACTCAGCTCGACATCGGTGCCGCGACCGAGCGTGACCTGACGAGCGCCCTCGAACCGGAAGATCTGGCCAGCACCCGGACCGGCTGAGACATAGACGACCAGCTTCACCCGCTCCGAGTGTACGCCAGTGCGTCTCGCCGTTTACTGCGATGCTAGGCAATTCTTGCCCGCTGGTCAGTTCGCGTCGATCAGCGCATCCGCACCGGCATCGACGCCGGCATCGAGCGGCACCTCGCCGGGGATACAGCTCTTCGATTCGAGGTCGCAGGTCTCGCCCTGCGCGCGGAAGCAATCCTCGTCGGTGCGACACACGTTCTCAGGTGGCCCTTCGGTGAACAGCGCGCATGAGGTGAGGATCGCGTGAAGGGCGATCCCCAACGAGATAACTGTGAACTTCACCATCGCAGCGTCCTTCCCAGCACCGCACCGCCGGTGACGGGTGAGATCGCGAGATCGGGGATGTCGTCGTCGGACGGAGCCCGCGAGGTCGCGAACAGATAGATGCCCGCACCGAGGAGCGCGAGCCCTGCGCCGTACGACAGGTTCGAGAGCAGAGCGTTGCGACCTTCGCGCGAGCGAGCGTCGTCGAAGTCGGCGCGGGTGCGAAGCGGTTCGGAGAGATCGCCGACCGGGCGAGTGATCTCGGCGGCGAGGATCTCGCGCGCCTCGTCCTTCGCCGCGCTCGCGCGATAGAACAAGCCGACGCCGACGGCGAGCATCACCGCACCACCACCGCCGAGGGCGAGCGACAGCGTGCGACGCGATTCGCGCGGCCCGGCATCGATGTACTGCGGCGTCACCGGGTGGTCCTGACCCGCGGTGATCACGACGCGGCGCCGCCAGATCTCCTTGCCCGGGTCGCGGATCTCGAGCTCGTGGACACCGGGGGCGAGTGGGAGGTGGTTGGCTTGATCGACTCGTGCCGCGACGCCGTCGACGAGCAAGAGCACGGGCCGCGTGGAGAGCACCAGCGTCCCGACCTTGCGGTCGAGCCTGATCACGCTGGGTTCCTCGCCGGCCTGGAGCTCGACGCGAACGTCGGTGACGATGCCCGGTAGTGCATCGATGTCGACGCGCGCGGTCCGATAGCCACCGCGCTCGATGTCGAGCGCGAGCCGGCCCGGCGGGACGAGACGCGGGGCGATCGGCGTCCCACCGAACGGTTCGCCGCGAAGCTTGACGGTCGCCGTCAGGTTCGCCGTGATCGCGACGGCGGCCTGGTCCCCGAGCTCGAAGCCGGGGCTCGGCCGCCCGTCCGCCGAACGACAAGTGGCGTGCAGCGTGCGCATCTCCGCGGTGTCGGTCGTGGGATCGACGACGAGCGCCTCGTGCGCCGAGTCGATGCACTCGTCCCACTCCTTCTCCCGCTCCGCCAGCTTCGCGAGGTAGCGATGCGGCGCGCCGGCCTTGCGATCGATCGTGCGCGCACGCGTCAGCGCGGTGCGTGCCTCGATCAGGTTGCCGCCCTGGAGCAACGCGATGCCGGCCTGGAGCTCGCGCGCGAAGTCGACCTCGGGTTGGGCGCGAGCAACCCCGGCCAGCGCGCATAGGACCACCGCGAATCGCACGACTCCACGGTACCAGCGGCCGTAACTCGTTGTCACACTGGGTGAACTTTCTCGGTCACGACTGCGCTGCTCGGGACATTGCTCGCTATGGACGATCCGAAGGCCTTCGAACAGCTGGTAGCTCGCTACCAGGGTGCGGTGTGCGCGGTCGCGTATTCCGTGCTGCGCGATCGCGCCCGCAGCGAAGAGGTTGCACAGGAGGCCTTCCTGATCGCGTGGCAGAAGCTGCCGGCGATCACACCCACGCCGAAGCTACCGGCGTGGGTCTGCGGCATCGCCAAGAACCTGGCCCGCAATGCGGCCCGCCGAGCAAAGGAACTGTCGATGACCGAGACCACGATCGAGCCCGCGACCGATCACAGCGCCATAGATCTGATGCTCGATCGCGAGCGTCATCAGCTCGCAGAACGCGCCCTCGCCGAGCTCGCCGAGACCGACCGCGAGGCGCTCGTCCTGTATTACCGAGGCGACGAGACCTTCGCGGAGGTCGCGACCGCGCTGGGAATTCAGGAGACCGCGGCACGGCAGCGCGTGCATCGCGCTCGCGAGCGCCTCAAGTCGGCGCTTGCCTCCGTCGAGACGACCCTGCGCGCGACGCGCCCGACCCACGCGTTCACGGCCGCATGCGTGGCTGCGCTGGTGGTGCAAGGCGGTACTTCCTCGGCGGCGACCGTGGCGAAGTCGACGGCGAAGCGTGCATGGATCGCCGTGCCGATCGCCGCGATCGTGATCGGTGGTGGTGCGGCAGTCGCCGTGACCTCGTCGAATGGCTCCCGATCACCGGACTCGTCGTCGAGCACGGCTCCCGCGATCGTCATCGCCGATGCCCGCGCCACGCAGCTCGACTCGGCGTACGTCAAGCGGATCGCTCGCACGGATCGCGATGCGTTGCTCCCGAAGCTCAAAGGCGCACGACAGACCGTCGCGGGCGAGACCGCCGTCGGTGAGGGCGTGGTGAAGACCTACGACTTCTCCGGCGACGTCCTCGAGATCCAGACCACCACCCCGCCACCGGATCCGACGACGCTGAACAAGGCGACGATGCGCTACGCGATCCGCGACGTCACGCCGCTGCTGCTCGAGTGCTACGGCGAGGCGTTCGATCACCTCGCGCGCAAGGACGGCACGCTCGAGGTCAGGCTCACGCTGATCGGCGAGCCCAACCACCCGACCCTCGTCGACAGTGTCGAGCTCGGAGGCGACGCGCACCTGACCAGCGATGCCGCGTTCGTCGAGTGCATGCGCGAGACGCTGTACACCGTCGAGATGCCACCGATGACCGCCGGCGAGACCTGGAACGTGCACTACCCGTTGACGATGCCCGGAGCTCGTTAAGGCGAGAACCACGGCTCGCGGACGGCGACCTTCAGATCCGGCTGCGAGCAGTCCTTGTAGATCTTCTTCAGCGAGCCCATCAGCCACGGGCCGCTGCCCTTGCACGGGATGTAGTCGTCCTTGCGGCCGGTCAGCCCCTGGCGCGGTGGCATGCCCGACCGCGTGCCGACGAACATCTCGAGCCACCACGCAGACGGCCACTCGATGCTCCATACGAACCATGCGCGCATCGGCTTGCCGCTGCGATCACGCGCCGGGTCCCAGGTCAGCTTCTTGATCTCGCTGATCGCGATCTTCTCGAGGTCGTAGCCCGGGCGCTTGAGCCACTTGATGCGCTGGAGCTGACCGCGCTCGTCGATGTCGAGCAGCAGCCACGCCTTCGTCCATGCGTCTTCGAGCACCGCGCGCGCGCTGTACGGCGGTGCCTTCTGCCACTTGTGGTTCTGCGGGCGCGGCGGCGTCGGCGGCTGGATCTTGTCGCGGATGACGATCACCTCGCCTTCGGTCGCATCGACGCGGCCTTCGACCGAGATCGACGTGCCGGCCGCGAGCGTGACGCGACCACTCGAGCGCGCGGTGCCGTAGATGTAGACCAGGATGTAGGAGCCCGGCTCCACTGCGACATGGAAGCGACCCGAGGCATCGGTTGCGACCTGGTGCTCGACGCCCCGGGGACCGGCGACCAGCACGACTGCGGACTCGACCGGCGTACCGTACTTCGCATCGAGGACGCGGCCACTCAGCTGCGACGTGGGCGCGGCGCGCGCAACCGACGTGAATGCGACGAGGAGCGCGAGGACGGCGAGGATCGGACGCATGACGGGAAGCGACGAGCAATGGCCGTGCCGTCTCCACGAAATCTCCACAGGTGCTCGATGGCCACTCGATGCCCGGATGGTTGAACGGAGCAGGAGGACATCGATGACCTTGGCCACGCTCCCCAGACCCCTCGACGCGACGCGCCTCGCGCTCGCCGCCGCCGGCCCGATCGCGGTCGGAGGCGTGCTCGCACTCCGCGCCGGTGACATCTCGCCGCTCGCAGCAACTCCCGCGATCGTGTTCGGCATCGCCGCGGCCACCTGCCCCGCGCTCTACATCGCGATCGCGGCGACCAAGCACGGGCCGTCGCTCGCCGAGGTCGCACGTGCGCTCGCCGCATCGTTCGGTGCGTTCGGCATCGCGCTCGCCGGGCTCGTGTTGCCCGCGTTGTTCATCTCGGTGTCGTCGACAGCCAACCTCACCACTGCCGTCGTCTGCAGTGTGATCCTCGGCGGCGCCGCGATGATCGCGATGGTGCGACTCGCGACCGAGCTCGCGCCGAAGTCATTTGGAGGCGTGCTGGTGTGCTTCGTGTGGGCGATCGCGACGCTCGGGATCGCCGGTCGACTCTGGATCGACCTGACGGCCGAGGTGCTGCTGTGATCGGCGCGGTCGAGGCACCCAAGCTGTCGCTCGGCACGATCGATCTGCTGCTGCGCGATCGAGATCGGATGCTGATCAAGATCCGCACCGGTAACGTCAACGAGATCCTGCGCACGATGATCGTGACGATCATGGTCGCGATGGCGATCGTCGGTGCGGCACTCGGCAGCTATCGAGGTGGAGAGCAGATCTTCTACGCGGCGATCAAGTTGCCGCTCGTGCTGCTCGGCACCGCCGCGCTGTCGGCACCGGCGTTGACCGCGATCGGCACCGCACTCGGTCGCAAGTCGCGGCTCGCCGTCGACCTGGCGCTGGTGATGTCGGCGCTCGCCTTCGGAGCGCTGATCGTGGTCGCGTTCACACCGCTGATCATGCTCGGCCGCACGCTCGAGGCCTCGTATCACGAGATGATCCTCGGCACCGTCGCGGTGTTCGCGCTCGGTGGCATCGCGGCGCTGACGATGATCGTCCGCGCGATGTCGATCGAGGCCAGCCGGGGCTGGAGGACCGCGGTCGCGAGCATGTGCCTGGTGTTCGTGATGGTCGGCGGCCAGCTGTCATGGGCGTTGCGACCGTATCTCGTGCGACCGAAAGCGCAGAAAATAATATTCGTGCGCGAGGTCGAGGGCAGCTTGTTCGATGCTGTCGTCGGTGCAGTGCGCTCGGCGCGCGGCATCTACCACCGCGACCATGCGCCGGTCCCGGGTCTCGACGGGCCGATGTCGCGCGGCGAGGTCTCGCCGTGACCCTCGGCATGATCGGGCTCGGCTACGTCGGGCTCGGTGTGCTCGCGGTGATCGCGATCGCGCTCCTGCGGGGTCTGCCGCGCCCCGGCGATGCCGTGCTGACGGTCGTGATGTGGCCGCTGTGGGCACCGCTCGCGCTTGCCCGCGATCCGCAGGACCACCGCGAACAGGAGTTGCTCGGTGCCCTGGCCCGCGCGCAGGCATCGCCACTCGCCTCGGTGCTGCCCGATGCCGAGAGTGCGCGCGTGCTGGCGTCGCGGTTGCGCGAGGCGTCGCAGCGCCTCGGAGAGCTCGACGACGTGCTCGCCCGACCCGACTTCGACCCCGCGGCGGCGTCGCTGCGCGCACGCGACCTCGAACGACGCGGTGCGCTGACGGCGGCGGCGACCGCGGATCTGCGCGTGCGCACACTCGGTCACCTGCGAACCCTGCGGGAGCGCTACCGCAGCGAGCTCGAGGAGGTCCACGAGCTGATCGCGCAGCTGGTCACCCAGGCCGAGCTGGTCCGCCTCCAACCCGCCGCGGCGGCATCATACGGATCGTCGAGCGAGCTGGTGCGGGAACTGGTCTCGCGGGTCGAGGGGTTGTCGGACCTGTTCGCCTATCAGTCGGCGCTCGATGCGGAATATCAACCCCTTGCCGAGCGTTCCAACCCAGCATGACGTCGGTCCTGGTCGTCGATGATGACGCGCACATTCGCGAGGTGGCGCGGTTCGCCCTGGCCAAGGCCGGCTACACCGTGGAGCTCGCGAATGACGGTGCGTGCGCACTCGAGCGGATCGAGCGCGGGCCGAAGTTCGATCTGATCGTGCTCGACGTGCTGATGCCCGAGCTCGACGGGCTCGCAGTGTGCCGGCGGCTCGCGGGACGTGTGCCGATCGTGATGCTGTCGTCGCGCGGTGAAGAGGCCGATCGCGTGCTCGGTCTCGATCTCGGTGCGGACGATTACCTCGCGAAGCCGTTCTCGCCCCGCGAGCTGGTGTCGCGCGTCGCCGCCGTGTTGCGCCGCGCCACCGTCAGGGTTCCCGAGGCGCGCCCGGTGCTCGCGATCGGCCCCGTCGAGATCGACCGAGATCGCCACGAGGTCCGTGTCTCGAACACACTCCTTCAAGTCACCGCGACCGAGCTCAAGCTGCTCGCCACGCTCGCGAGTCATCGCGGGCGCGTGCTGTCCCGCGGGCAATTGATCACCACCGTCTACGGCGACGACCACCACATCAGCGAGCGGACGATCGATACCCACGTGCGCAACCTGCGCGCGAAGCTCACCGCCGCAGGCTCGGACGTGATCGAGACCGTGCATGGCGTGGGATATCGAGCGGGCTAATAATGGTCGCGCGGGCTAGCCATGATCGAGCGGGCTAGAGGATTCGCGCGACACATCGCGCGGATCCGTTATCGGTTGCTGCTGATCAACTTGATCGTCGCCGCCGTGCCGCTGATCGGCATCGCGTTCGCGCGGATGCACGAGCAGCAGCAGCTCGGTCTGCTCGAGCAGGACATGATCCACCAGGCGCAGCTGGTCCGCGCGATCGTCCTCGCGAGCGACGCCACCCTCGCCGATCACGAGCGGATGCTGACTCGCGCCGCCCGAGATACCCGTGCCCGGATCCGCCTGCTCGACCCGGCCGGACGCGTGATCGCCGATTCGCATCGCGCCGGCCCCCCGGAAGGTGCCGAGCGCGCCGTGCCGTACCTGCTCGGCGGAGAATCGCCGACCCACGAAGCGGAAGCGCCACGCGAGGTCGACCCGATCACCGAGCGACGCGAGATCAAGGCCGCGCTCACCGGTCGCTACGGCTCCGCGACGCGGTTATGGGAGAAGCAGGAGCGCGTCTACCTGTTCTCGGCACTACCCGTCGTCGCCAACGGTAAGGTCACCGCGGTCGTCTACGTCACGCGCTCGACGCGCGACATCAAGCTCCAGCTCTTCGAGCTCCGCGAGTTTCTCGCGCACGTCTTGGTGGGCACGGTGATCGTCACGGCTCTGCTCTCGTTGTTACTCGCGACCACGATCGCTCGCCCACTCGGGAGGCTGACGCGCCGTGCGCAACGGATCGCGGCGCGCCTCCCCGCCGAGGATGGCGACAAGCTCGCCGAGCGCAGCGACGAGATCGGGCAGCTCGCACGCGCCGTCGAGGGCATGACCGAGGAGCTCGAGCGACGCGCACACGATGCGAGGACCCTCGCCGCCGACATCAGCCACGAGTTCAAGACACCACTCACCGGGATCCGCGGCGCGGCGGAGCTGTTGCGCGAAGGTGCGGCCGACGACCCCGAGGTCCGCGACCGCTTCCTCGCGATGATCATCGACGACACCGCGCGGCTCGATCGCCTGGTGTCGCGCCTGCTCGAGCTCGCCCGCGTCGACGACGATCGCAGTGTCACGCTGCCGATCGATCTCGCCGCGCTCGCAGCCGCATGCGCCCGCCGGCCGTGGGCCGTGCCGGTGGAAGCCTGCGCTGGCGCGATCAGCGTCGCCGGACGGGAGCACCAGATCTCCTCCGCGCTCGACAACCTCGTCGCCAACGCGACACAGTTCGCCGAGCCCGGGACGGCCGTGCGGATCTCGATCGCGCAACGCGACCACACCGTTCGGATCAGCGTCGCGAACCATGGTCCGGCGCTGTCGCCGGTCGCCCAGCGCAAGGTGTGGGATCGGTTCTACTCGACGAGGATCGCCTCGGGCGGCTCCGGCCTCGGGCTCGCGATCGTGCGCTCGGTCGCGCAAGCGCACGGCGGTGGCGTGGGCGTGACCTGCGAGGCAGGTGTGACGACGTTCTGGTTCGAGCTCGCCGATCGCTAGCGCCCGAAACCCACGAAACCGCACACGCGATCGAGTGTGTTTGCGATAACAATCCGCCGATGAACAAGTCCGTGGTCGCGATCTGTCTGGCGGCGTGTGTGGCGTCCATCGCGTGCCCCGCCGCTCCAGGTGTTCCCGGTCGAGGGGGTGGGCGCTCGGTCAGTCCCGATGCCTGCGGCAAGATCGATGCGAACCCCGCCGGACGGAAGCTCTACGCGTTCCTCCAGGCATCGGCCGAGCTCGAGAAGGCCAGCGTCGAGCTCGAGGCATCAGTCGCCTCGGCGTGCAAGCGGATGGCGCGCGAGCTCGCGATCAGCGAGCAGGGCGAGACCAAGGATGTCTGCGTCCGCGTCGCGAACGAGATCAACGCCAACCTCAAGATCAGCGTGAAGAGCGAGTCGAAGCTCGTCACCCGCTACAAGCCACCCCAGTGCCACACCGAGCTCGATCTCGCGGCGAGCTTCGCAGCGAAGTGCGAGGCGCGCGCCGAGGCCGATATCGACATCAAGTGCACCGGCCACTGCGGTGGAACGTGCAACGGCACGTGCAGTGGTGCATGCGAGGGCAGTGGTGGTGGTGGGCAGTGCAGCGGGCAGTGCGACGGCACGTGCCAGGGTCGCTGCAGCGGACGCTGCGAAGGCGCTGCCGAGGTGAACGCCTCTGCCGAGTGCAAGGCGTCGGCGGAGATCCACGCGAGCGCGAACACCGTGTGCACCGAGCCGAAGGTCGAGGTCGTGCGCGAGAACGTCACCGTGATCGACGACGCGAAGTTCCAGAAGGCACTGAAGGCGATCGACGTCGGCCTGCCCTCGATCCTCCGTGCATCCCGCCGTCTCGAGCTCGCCGGCAAGGCCGTGGCGAACTGGGTGAAGACGGGCGCGTCGCTCGTCGCGTCGGCCGGCGATCTGGTGCGCCAGGTAGGTGAGAAGGGTCTGTGCGTCGGCGCTCAGATCGCGGCGGTGGCTGCAGCGTCGGTCCAGATCGAGGCGCGGTTCTCGGTGTCGATCGAGGCGTCGGCGAAGGTGTCGTCGTCGTGTGGTGCCACGGCGCAGTGACTTAACCCCAGAGTCAACCGAGGTGAGCTCTGGGGTTAGAAGTCGTTCTTGAGCACCACGCGGTAGCGAGCTTTACCCGCCTTGAGGTGCTCGAACGCGTCGTTGATCTTCGACATCGGAAACTCCTCGACCATCGGCGCGATCTCGTGCCGCGCGCAGAACTCGAGCATCTTGTCGACCACGCTCGGCGCACCGCTCGGCGACGACGACACCGACTTCTGGCCCATCAGCAGGCTGAACACGCCCACCGGAATCGGCTCGGGCACCGCGCCGACGATGTGAAGCCGACCGCGGGGAGCGAGTGCACCGATCAGCGCATTCCAATCGAGCGATGCGTTGGCGGTCACAAGCAGCAGGTCGAACGAACCCGCAGCCTTCATCAGCGCACCGCTGTCGCGCGAGTTGATCACGTGGTGCGCGCCGAGCTGCTTCGCCTCGTCGGCCTTGGAGTCGCTCGACGTGAACGCGGTGACTTCGCAGCCCCACTTGTTGAGGAAGCGCAGCGCCATGTGACCGAGACCGCCGATGCCGACGACGCCCACTCGATCGGTGGCGCGAACGTCGAACTGGACGATCGGGTTGAACACGGTGATGCCGCCGCACAGCAGCGGACCCCCGGCGACCGAGGACACTCCCTTCGGCATCGGTGCGGCCCACAACCAGTGACTGCGCACGCGATCCGCGAAGCCGCCGTGGCGCCCGATGATCGTCGACTCGCCCTTGACGCACATGTTGTGATCGCCCGACAGACAAGGCGCACACGACAGGCAGCTGCCCGAGTTCCAGCCGAGGCCGACGCGGTCGCCGACCTTGACGCGCTTGGCCCCTGGACCCGCGGCGATCACCGTGCCGACGACCTCGTGGCCGCCGACGAACGGATAGCCCGACATACCCCACGCGTTGTCGAGCATCGACAGATCCGAGTGGCAGATGCCGCAGTAGTCGACCTTGATCTCGACCTGCTCCGCCCCGAGCGGCCCCGGGTCGAACTCGAACGGCGTGAGTGGCTTGCCAGCCGCGGTTGCTGCGAATGCTTTGATGTTGGCCATGCGAGGAAGCTCCTCCGCACCTGCCTCCGCGTCAACTACCCGACCGACTAGCTGACAGCACCACGGCGTCGTCCGTCACGAAACCTTTGCTCCGGAGCAACGCTTCGATCACTGGGGTGGTGGTGTCGATGATGCGCGCGAGCTCCGGTTGCTGCCACCAGTGCAGCTGCCCGAAGATCTGCGCGAGGGATCGTGCATCGCGTGGCGTGCACGCGATCGAGACATGCGTCAGCTCGACGACGAACCCGGCGCGCTCGAGGATCTCAGCCGCACCCGCGAGCAGCAGCCCGTGATGCGCGTGGAGCTCTCCGGCAATGCCGGCTTCGAGGTTGTAGACGTCGATGAGCTCGTTGCTCGGCGCGCCTTGCACGATCACGACACGCCGTCGGGCCACACGTGCGAGCTCGGCAACCGCGCACATCGGATCGCTGGTGTACTGCAGCACCCAGGTCGCGAGCGCAGCATCGTGCGAGCGATCCTCGAGGGGGAGCGCCTCGATCCGACCTTCGCGTGCGGTGATCCCCGGTGGGAGGTGATCGCGCTGCGCGGATGACGGCTCGATCACCAGCACCGGCAGCTGCCGCGCGACCGCCTGCGTGATCAACCCGGTGCCGCCGCCGACATCGACGACATCGCGACAGTCGCCGAGTGCGTCGAGGATCGCCGCGATCTCGTCCCCTGGGTCGAACAGCCGCTCGAGTTCACGCCAGGCCTCGGGGTTGAACGCCTCCGGGCCCCAGAACCGCACGGGCCACGCAGAGGCCGGCCCACACA
>JBBQJJ010000082.1:0-26095 GCA_038325805.1 Haliangiales bacterium | reverse complement strand
ATCGCGGTTGATCACGTCGTCCAGGTCGAACTGCGAGTCTGCGAACACGCCGAGCTTTGCGGGTTCCAGGTTCGCGATCGCCTCTCGCGATACTGCTTCGAAGTCGTCGAGGAAGCGCTTGTAGACCAGCTCGCGCATCTGACCGGCGCCGAGCTTGAGCGGGCCGTGACCCGTGAACTGCGCCCACCCGGAGTGCGAGTGCGAGACGGCGATCATCACCTTGCCGTTGAACGCCGCGCCCATGCGCTCCTCGAGATCGAACACCATGCCCTCGTAGACGAAGATGATGTCGGCCTTGAGCACGACCACCGTCTCGCCGCCGGCGCGCAGCGCGAGTGCCTTGACGCGCGGTGCCGTGGTCACGCCGATCGACGGATTGAACGTGCCCGACATCTCCACCCTGCGGGCATCGACCGAGCCCGCCGAGCTGATGAAGCCCGCGCGACCGGTGTACCCGCCGAGGGCGGTGCCGACCGGCACGTGCAAGATCCGCTCTGCTGCGCCGGCCTCGAGTGCACCCGCGGTGACCGTACCTGTGGAGTTCGCAGTCGCTGCGATCGGTACGTAGTTGCAGAGCTCGGTGGTGACCTCGCTGGTCGGTGGCGTGTCATCGCCACCATCGTCTCCACCACACGCAAACAGCAAGATCAGCGCGAGTCCCGGGGCACGCATGCTCGTTGCATATCACGCAACGCGGGTGTCTCGACCACAGAATCACGACGCCACGAGCGAACCGTGATTCGCGGATCAGGGCCGAGGATCGAAGCCTTCCTTGATGCAGATCTGGGCGAGCGAGTCGCGGTTCATCAGCTTGAACATCTGCTTCGCCTTGACGAAGTTCCTCGCCTTGCACCCGGCGAGATAGGCCTTGGGGATCGTACGAGGCCGGCATTTCACGAGCTTGTCGAACATCGCGAGAGCGGCGGCGTACGAGCCCGCCGCCATCAGCTCGTCCCCCTTGCGCCCGAGGGTGTCGAGCATCGTGGTGTTCGCGCAATCGACGGGTGGCGTGGGATCGACAGTCACTGGCGGCTTCGGCGGGCCCTTCGGAAGTGGAGCTCTGACGACGACCGGCGCGTCGAAGGTCACCGCGTAGCTGTACGCGCCCTTCTTCACCGACCCGAAATCGATCTTGCTGATCAGCTTGTCGGCACAGTCGACGGTCGCGACGCCGACGTCGGGCTGGATCCCGAGCTTGAACCCGCCGTCGCGCAGCTCGACGGTCAACGACACCTCGTCCGCGGCAGAGCCGAGCGCGCACTTCCTCAGCGCGGGCGCGATCCGCTTCATCGCGGCCTGGAAGTTGTTGACGTCCGTCTGCGTCAGCGCATCGGGCTCGAGCTTCTTGCGCAGCAGCTGATTCTCCAGCTCGAGGAACTTCACCTTCGACTCGAGCCGCTTCTCGCGACCGGAGATCTGATCGGGTTGCACCGGTGGTTGATTCGGAGCGACCTGCACGGTCGTTCCCGCCGGAACCTCGATGGTCTTGTCTGCCGAGGTCACCTTCACGTGGCCCTCGTAGACGATCACGGTCACCAAGGCGACCGCAGCTGCCGTCGCTGCACTTGTTCCGATCAGACGCGCATCCGTGAGATTCATGTCGACCTCCACGCGCAGGCTCGCGCCCGACGCACTCACCGAAGCCCCCATGGCTCCGGTGTTGATCACCAGCTGTTCGTTCGCCGCGACCTTCCACATCGCCCGACCGCGCGGCTGTTGCGCGACGGTCTGCTTCCCTTCACGCACCCACCAGACATCCGTGTTCGCCTCGAGATCGACGGCGGTGCCACCGAGCTGGAGGTGAGAAGGCTTCGCGGTCGCGACGGCACCCGAGCCGCCAGTGACTTCTTCATTGGTCCGAGACAGCAGCGCGACCGAGACCACGCCGACGAGCACGGCAGCGATGCCGCCCGCGATCCACCAGCGCGAGCTCCGCGACGGTGCTTCGACGGCACCCGCGACCGGCGGTGCCGCGACACGCGCGATCACGGCGTCCGCGATCCCCGTCGGTGGCGGTGGTGCATCCCACGCGGTCAGGTCAAACCCGACGTCATCGTCGTCGTTCATGGAGTCCTCCCAGCAGCCGTCAGCGACGCTCGCAACGCGGTTCGTGCGCGAGACAGCCGCGACTTCACGGTGTCGAGATCGAGCTCGAGGATGTCCGCGATCTCGCGGTACTCGAGTCCCTGATACTCGCGGAGCACGAACACCGCGCGCTGCGCATCGGGCAACGCGGCCACGCCCTCGGCGATCGCCTTCGCGAGCTGGCGGCGCTCGGCGGTGTCGTCGGTGCGCGCTTCGGGTTCGACGGTGAGCGTGGCATGTTCCGGACGACGCAGCTCGTTGAGTGCGAGCCGCGTGGCGATCGTCAGGATCCAGGTCGACAGCGTGGCGGTACCTGCGGGCTCCCACTCGGGTAATGCGCGCAGCACACGCACGAACGTCTCTTGCACGAGATCCTCGACCCGATGCCGCGCGCGCCCCGCGAACAGCCGCCAGATCAACGAGTGCACCGGTTGCTGATACCGCTCGATCAGATCGCGCCACGCACGCTGATCGCCCTTCTGGGCACGCCGCAGCGTCAGCTCGTCGAGCTGGTCAAGTCGCTGCGCGGCGGCCGGCATCTCGGTGACGTATCACCCGCGAGCGCCGCGAATGTTCCGGACTATTTCTTGGGGTCACGCTCTACCCCTCCAACCAGTCGAGATCATTCGGCGTCTGGCGCGAAACGTACAAACCCGAGCCGATCCGCGTAGAACCCGCGTAAACGGCGATTGCTTGCATTCTGAGCGGTTTGTACGTTTCGCGCCAGGAGGCCTGTAATTCCAAAGGCTTGGAGGGGTAGAGCGTGACCCCTAGTCGAGGCCACGCAAGAGAGCTTCGCGGACCGCGTCGTAGCGGTCAGGTAGCTCGACCGGTGTGTTCCGGTATTTCGGCGTGACCTCGGCGAGCTTGTTCTCGTGATAGCCGACCTTGAAGTCGGCGAACTTGAGGCCGCTCGCGGTGGAGACCACGACGACCTCGTCGGTCTTCTTGACCTCGCCGCGCGCCGCGAGCTTGGTCAGGGCTGCGAGCGCGACGCCGGTGTGCGGGCACGTGAATAGACCGTCGCGATCCGCGTGCGCCGACGCATCCGCGAGCTCGGCCTCGGTCGCGGTCTCGACGACACCCTCGAACGCCTTGAGTGCGCGCACGGCCTTCGCGAACGAGACCGGATTGCCGATCTGGATCGCGGACGCGAGCGTGGTCTTGGCCTTCACCGCTTCGAGCGGCGCCCAGCTGTTCTTGAACGACGCGTACAGCGGCGCCGCGTGTGCGGTCTGCGCGACGCAGATCCGCGGGCGCTTGGTGATCAAGCCAAGCGACAGCATCAGCTCGAAGCCGGCGCCGAGCGCGCTGACGTTGCCGAGGTTGCCGCCGGGGATCACCACCCAGTCGGGCACGCGCCAGCCGCGCTGCTGCACCATCTCGATCGCGACGGTCTTCTGACCCTCGAGGCGCAGCGAGTTCATCGAGTTCGCGAGGTACACGCCTTCCTTCTCGGCGAGCTCTTGCACCAGCTTCATGCAGCCGTCGAAGTCGGTATCGATCGCGAGCACGAGCGAACCGGCGGCGAGCGGTTGCACGAGCTGCGCCGTCGAGATCTTGCCGCGCGGCAGGATCACCACGCTGCGAATGCCCGCTGCCGCGGCATATGCGGCGAGGGCCGCGGACGTATCACCCGTCGAGGCGCACGCGACGGCGCGGAGGTTTCCGCCGCGTCGCATGATCTGTTGCACCATCGAGACGAGCACCGTCATCCCGAGGTCCTTGAACGAACCGGAGTGGCTCGTGCCGCACTGCTTGACGCGCACGTCGCCGATTCCAAGATCGTTCGCGAAGCGCGGCACCGGCGTCAGGTGCGTGCAGCCCTCGAGCATCGACACGATGTTCTGCGTCTCGAGCCCCGGCGCGACCCACTCGTGCTTGCCCCACACGCCGCTGCCATACGGCTCGTCGACGGAGCGCCACCGCTCGCCGAACAAACGTTTCCACTCGTCCGCAGTCTTGGACTTCAGCACGGAGAGGTCGTGCGCGACCTCGAGCAGGTCGCCACACGTCGGGCAGCGATAGATCACCTGCTCGAGTGGATAGCCGCCGGCGCACCCAGCGATGCAGCGAAACTCCGCACGGAACGCCATGGCTCACTCTACCGTGCGAAGCTGCGCGTGATGCCGCTGCGGCGTGTTGTTCCGCTCGTGTTGCTCGCCTGCTCGGGCTCCGAAGAGCACGCACGTGCACCGGCACCAGCGCCGATTCCGGTCACGCCCGATGCGTCGCTCGCGATCGCCGACGTGGCCCCCACCCCGGACGCGGCCGTTCCCGCGTTGCCCGCGAAAGCCCCACGCGTCGAGCTCGCGTTCGTCGGCGACCTGATGTTCGGTGGCTACTTCGACGACCACTACGATCCGCAGTTCGTCGAGAAGCACGATCCGCTCGTCGACATCGAGAGCAAGCTCGCCGCCGATCTGACGTTCGGCAACTTCGAGACCACGATCACGCGCAAGCTACCGAACAACGGCGGCCCGCACGACGGCAAGGGCAACAAGCGCTTCGTCACGCTCCCCGCGCGCGCCGCCGTGCTCGCACGCAACGGTCGGTTCGATGCGGTGACCCTCGCGAACAACCACCAGCTCGACAACGACGTGCCCGGCCTCGTCGAGACGCCGGTGATCCTCGACGAGCTCGGCCTCAAGTACGTCGGGGCCGCGCGCAAGGATCGCAACGACCGCTTCATCGTCGAGAACCTCGACGTCAAAGGCTGGAAGGTCGGCTTCATCGCCGCGACCGCGCAGACCAACCGCACGCCGCTCCGCGATCCGGGGCCGCACATCGCGTACGTCCCCGCGCCCGCGCTCAAGAACCAGCTCGTGCCGGTGATCACCGCAGCGCGCGCCTCGCACGATCTGCTCGTCGTCCAGATCCACTGGGGCCAGGAATACGAGGACGCTCCTGCGCGCTGGCAGATCGATACCGCGCACGCGTTCATCGACGCCGGTGCCGACATCGTGATCGGTCACCACCCGCACGTGCTGCAAGGCATCGAGCGCTACAAGGGCGGCGTGATCGCGTACTCGCTCGGCAACTTCGTGTTCCCGAATGCGAAGGAGCGCGTGCGCGACACTGGAATCCTTCATCTCAGCTACGACGCGAAGGGTCGCTGCCTCTCCGAGATCGGCTTCGATCCCGCATTCCAGATCCGCACGCCGATCACGCACCCGATTCCCGCCGTCGGCGCCAACCAGAAGGAAGTCGGGACACGTCTCGCGACGCTATCGAAGCCGTTCTCGACGGTGTGGGACGTCACCGGCGAGCGCTTCACTGCTCCCGCTGCGTGTACGCCCTAGGGCCTACGGTTTCGGCTTCGCCTTGATGATGACCTGGTTGTCTTTGACGACGACCGAGAAGTCGACGCCCTTCGCCTTGTACTGCTCCATGATCTTCGGCGCCTGCGCGTTGATCGTGTTGAGCAGCTTTCCGTAGGTCTGCGCGTTGGTCTGCTCGCCGACCATCTCCTTCGCCTTGACGTACTTCTGGTACAGCGAGTCGACGTCCGCATCCGACATGCCCGGCGGCTTCGGTCGCGGCTGAGCGGGTTGCGATGCAGTGCGCGCGATCGGTGCCGAGGGACGCGATGGCGTCGACATCGCACGCATCGGTTGCGGCGTCGGCGTCGCGCGCATCGGCGCCGAGGGTGGCGGCGTGGGTGCCTGCGGAACCTCGATTCCCTGATCGATATCGGTGTCGCGCTTCTGTCGTCGCGGCACCGCGACCGAGGGCTCGCGCGCGAACGGACCAGACATGCTCTCGACCGGCACCGACTTGTTCGCCGATGCACCGGGTGCGATCGGATTTGGACGCGAGACCTGCGAGGGCGCTGCACCGGGTGGCCGCTGCAGGGTCGGCATCGGCTGCGTGCGCAGTGGTTCGGTCGCAGGTCGCGGCACACCAGGGCTCGGCAGCGGCGGCAACACCGGCTGCGAGGGACGCGAGCCAGGCGCCGGCACTGGCGGAAGTTGACCGGGAACGACGGGCTGCGAGGCGCGCACAGGCACCGCTTGCGTCCTCGACGGAATGACCGGCGGAACCACCGGGCGTTGCCCTGTCGGCGTCATCGCCGGCGGTGTCACTGCGGGCATGGGCTGGGTCTTCGCGAACGCCGAGCCGAGCGGCTGTGCAGCAGGTGGAGTGCTCTGCGGAGCAAACGGCTGCGGCGTCGGCGACGTGCGAAGCGCCGGGCTCTGCGCTCGCGGCATGCCACCGAGCATCGCGGACCGCTGGTTCGCGGGTGCCGACGGCGTCGGGGGAATCGCCTGTGGCGGCGGTCCCGATTGGGTCGGCTCGTCTTCCTCGACGGCCGCGAAGAACTTGTCGAGGTCGAGATCCACGTCGCCCTCGTCGAGCAGGTGCGCGCCGCGCGAATTGACCTTGCCCGGCGCCGGCTTCGAGAACTCCTCGTAAAACTCCCCTGCGTCGGCGGGGACGGACGGCGCCTCGGCGGACTCTCCGGATGCCACCTTGCGACGTGCAGCGAGAGAACGCGCCTGTTCGCGATCGCGCTTGACGGCCTCGCGCATGCGCTTGGGCATCTTGGCGAGAATCTCCTCCGGAATATCCTCACCGGTCTCCACCGACTTGCGCCCGAGCTTTGCGAGGCTGCGGGTGTACGAGCCGTTCTCGATCTGGCGCAGCGTGCGACGCCAGTACGAGTTATAGGAGCTGAACTTCTGCTGCAGCGTCGCGTACCGGTACCGCAGCGCGGTGTTGCGGATCTGGACCTGGGCGAGGTCGCGCAGCTTCCGCTCCAGATCGCTGTGGATGAACGTGGGCGGCTGCTTTTGAATCCCCAGGAAGTACTGCTCGTACAGGGACTTCACCCGATCCATGGTCTTGTCGATAAGGTCGAGGGCTTCCTCGACGTTAAGGAGGACCTCGGATTGGGCCGGCTTCGTTGCCACGTACCGTGACGATAGCAGTTTCTGCTATAGCGTCGGCGGTCTTCTCGTGTCGGTCCTCTACTTCCTCCTGCTCGTCGGCGTGCTCGTGATGATTCACGAGCTCGGCCACTTCGTCGCGGCGAAGTTGCTCGATGTCAAGGTGCTGCGGTTTTCGATCGGCTACGGCCGGCCACTCGTCCGCTTCAAGCTGCGCGAGACCGAGTATCAGATCGGCATCTTTCCGATCGGCGGCTACGTGCGCATCCTCGGCATCGAGGCCACGCCGGATGACGGCAAGCTCCCACCCGCGGAGGACGTCGGGCGTAGCTTCGCGAGCCGTCCGCTGTGGCAGCGCGTCGTGATCGTGTTCGCAGGTCCGGCGGCCAACCTCGTGCTCCCGGTGATCATCTACTTCGTGTTCTTCGCCGGGCACACCGCGTTGCCCGCCGCAGAGATCGGTGACGTCCTCGAAGGCGGCGCCGCACATCGCGCAGGCCTCGAGCCCGGCGATCGCATCCTCGAGATCGACGGCACGGCGATCCGTTACTGGGAAGAGATCGAGTCCTCCGTCCGCGCATCAGCGGGCAAGGAGCTCCATCTCCGCGTCCAGCGCAACGGTCGCGTGTTCGAGCGCTACCTCACGCCGATCGAGGAGACCGTGCGCAGCCGCGATGGCAACACGTCACGCCAGGGTCGCGTCGGCATCACCCACTCGCCGTTCATCCCGCTGATCGGCGTGATCGATGCCGGCTCGCCCGCGTCGCGCGCCGGCCTCCACACCGGCGACCTGATCATCTCCGTCCACGGTCAAGCTGTTCGCAACTGGGGCGACGTCCAGCGGAGCTTCGGCAAGGTCGCGCGCCGCACCGCGATCGCCTACTTCCGTGGCACGGAGGTCCCCGGCATCCCGCAGATCCAGTTGCTCGCACCCGGCTTCGCGGATCTGGTGCCCGAGACCAAGGTCAACCCCACGCTCGATCGTCAGACGTACACGGGGCTCGAGCACGCCGAGATGTTCGTCGCGCACGTCGACGCCGGATCTCCCGCCGACAACGCCGGGGTGAAGCCCGGCGATCTGATCGTCGCGCTCGACGACAAGCCGGTGCTCCACTGGATGGAGCTCGATCAGCGCCTGCAGGCGGATCCCGACAAGCCGTTCAAGCTGACGTGGAAGCGCGCGGTGCAAGGCAAGACCGAGCTGCTGTCCGCCGAGGTCACGCAGGTCCAGCGCAAGCAGCTCGACGACTACGATCACACCGTCACCCGCCTCGTGTTCGGCGCGCGCAACGACGTCGATCGCGGTCGCGGCGCCACGGTGCCTATCGAGGGCCGCTTCGGCTACGCGTTCGGCAAGGCGCTCGAGCGCACCGGCGAGACGATCTCGACGATGGTGCGCGGCTTCGTCCAGATCCTCTCCGGCGAGACGCCGCGCGAGGCCCTCGGCGGTCCGATCACGATCCTGCGTGCCGCCTCGGTGTCCGGTAACCAAGGTTGGGACAGCTTCCTGCTGATGCTCGCCCTGATCAGCGTGAACCTCGGCCTGCTGAATCTGTTACCGATCCCGATGCTGGACGGAGGTCACCTGCTGGTGTTCGCGATCGAAGGCGCGCGCCGCAAGCCGCTGTCGCAGAAAGCGCGCGAGCGGATCCAGCTCGTCGGCCTCGTCTTGATCGGCCTCATCACGCTGCTCGCTGCCGGCAACGACATCGTGCGGTTCTTCTTCTGATGCTCGTCCTCGGCATCGATACCTCGACGACGACGGCCTCGATCGCGATCCTTGGCCCCGAGCGCATGGTCTTCAAGTCGTACGTGATCGCCGAGCGCCGCAGCAGCGATCTGCTGGTCGGCATCGACGAGCTCTGCAAGAACTACGGTCTCGCCCCGAGCGAGCTCGACGCCGTCGCGGTCGGTGCCGGTCCTGGCTCGTTCACCGGCCTGCGGATCGGGATGGCCACCGCGAAGGGCATCGCGTTCGCCGCCGGCAAGCCGCTGTGGGCGGTGTCGTCGCTCGCCGCGTTGGCCTCGGGGAATCCGGCAACCGCTGTCTGCGCGGTGCTCGACGCACGCCGCGGAGAGGTGTTTGCCGGGTGCTACCGCGACGACGAGCTGGTCGGGGAAGAGCGCCTGCAGGCGCCCGCGGAGCTCCGCGCGTGGGCCGAGTCACAACTCGACGGTGTGCACTTCGTCGGAGATGCGCTCGACAAGTATCCCGAGCTGGCATCGCTTGCAGATCGCTGGACGGTCGGCACGCCCTCGGCGGTGAACGTCGCACTCCTCGCGAACAAGGGCGCGCGCATCGACGTGCTGACCTCGGGCGCACCGACATACATCCGCGCCTCGGAGGCCGAGATTCGCTATCCCGACGGCGTGCCCGGCGCACTTCGTAAACGCTGAACCACTTCGAACCAGCTTTACCGTTTGCGACGCGCGCGGCCCGGGCTTACGCTTCTAGAGCCTGCCACACAGCAGGGAGGTCGCGTTGGCTGAAACCACAGTAGCAATCCTCGAAGTACTGACCGCAGAACACCGCCGTCTCGACGAAGAGCTCCAGCTCCTAGAACGGCGAAGAGCCCTGACTCCGGCCGAACAGGCTGAGATAAGTCGGCTGAAGAAGCAGAAGCTTCTGACCAAGGACAAGATCGCACGCTTGTCGTAGCTCCGGTCTGACCGAGGGTTCGGGACCCAAGTCCCGGTACAATCGTTGGTCATGCAGTTCACGCCGGAGCAACTCGAGGGGATGCGGCAGATCGGGCTCAAGCTCGATCGTGGCGGCGTGTTCTGGCAGGGCGATGAAAAGGTCACGCATCCGCGTCTCCGGCAGGCGCTGCTGCGCTGGCTCGATCACCAAGACGGCAAGGACATCGTCAAGCTCGACGACAAGCGGTTCGCCTACGTCGACATCGAGGACGCTCACCTCCGCGCGTTGTCGGCGCACTGGGAGGGCGATCGGGTGATGGTCCTGTGGGACGACGATCAGGAGGCCGAGCTCGACTACGGCTCGTTGACCGTCGCCGAGGACAACGCCTTCTACGCGACGGTCCGTGGACTACGCGGTCGAATCGCCGGCCCCGCGCACGCCGCGATCAGCGAGCGCCTCGAGGAGGGCGAGCACGGCGGCTTCGTGCTCAGAGCGACGAACCGCGCGTGGCCGATCAGCTCTTCTGGAACTCTTTGATCACTGCGACGACTTCGTGTTCGGCGAGCACGCGGTTGCCGCGCTTCGCAGCGTTGAACACCGCCCCGACGAGATCCTTCGTCGGCTCGTAGCCGCGCTTCTTGAGCCAGTAGACGACGTTGCTCTCGCCGCTGTAGTGGCCGATCTCGATCTCCTGCTCCTTGCCGAACAGCCCGGCGGGAACCCCGGAGTAGATCCGGTCGGCGAGCCACGCATCGCCCTTCTTCTCGGCCTTGATGATCGCGGCCGCGTGCACGCCGGTCGCCGTGCGAAACGCGTCGCTGCCGACGAGCGGATACTGCGGATGGATCGGGATGCGCGTCGCTTGCGAGGCGACCTTGCACCACTGCACGAGCTTCGTGAGGTCGTGATCTGGGAGCTCGCCGAGCAACTTCAGATTCAGCAAGATCTGATCGAGCGCCGCGTTACCGACGCGCTCGCCGATGCCCATCGCGGTGCCGTGGATGCGATCGGCGCCGTACTCGATCGCGAAGATCGAGTTGACCACGCCGAGGCCGCGATCGTTGTGGCCGTGCCAGTCGATGCCGACGTCGCTGCGGCCCATGCCGTCGAGCATGTTGCGGGTGAACTTGATCAGATTCTTGATGCCGTCGGGCGTGGCGTGACCGACGGTGTCACACAGGGTCAACCGCGTGGCGCCGTGCTCGATCGCGGTCGTGAACATCTTCGTCAGGATGTCGGGCCGCGACCGCGTGGTGTCCTCGGTGACGTACGACACCGGGAGGTTGTGGCGCCGCGCGAGGTCGATCGCCGAGGCCGACAGATCGAGCATCCGCGGCAGGTCCCAGTCCTCGGCGTACTGCCGGATCGGCGACGAGCCGATGAAGCACAGCACCTCGATCTCGATGCCGACCTTCTGCGAGATGTCGACGATCGCCTGGATGTCGTTGACATGGGTGCGCGCGGCACACGACGGCTTGATGCGGAGGTTGTTCGCCTTGATGTGCTCCGCGATCACCAGGCAATCCTCGACGGCGCGCTTGCCGGCGCCGGGGAGCCCGATGTCCATCGTGTCGATGCCGAGATCGTTCGCGAGGTCGACGAGCTTGAGCTTGTCCTCGATCGACGGATCGACGACCGACGGCGACTGGATGCCATCGCGCAGTGTCTCGTCGAGGAACTGGATCTTGCGCTTCGACAGGGCCGCGACCTTCTCCGTCGAGTTCCAGTCGTAAATCAGCTCGTGGTCAGTCATCGGTACCTCACAGAATGGCGTGCAGGATCATCATCAGCAACGCTGCGCCGGCGATGACGACCGCGAACATGAAGAACCAGGGCAGGACGAGCGCCGCGGCGGCGATGCCAAGACCTAGCGCCCACACCCAGTAACCCTGCGGCTCGCGCCGGGCGAGTGACGCTCCCGACGCGATCGCGGTCAGCAAGAACCCCGGCACGCTGATGCGCCAATCGGGCGTGTCCCAATCGCGTTGCGCGATCGCGACGACCAGAAACGACAGCACGCCGAGCACCCCCGCCACGACCGCCGCCTTGCGCTTCGCGATCCAACGAGCACCTGACTCGTCCTGTGCCGGCTGCAGGTGATCGGGTTTGGGCAGGGTCACGAACGGACTATAGCCACAGAAACGCGATCAATAGCGAGCGGTCTAAGTTCGCGAACCCACTCGAAGGATTCGGGCGATCCACTACCGCAACGCAACCCCAGGTCAGGCTTCCTCCGAGCGCGGCGGCAACCCGGTTCCTGTATCGTTGGCTCGATGATCGCG
This sequence comes from Haliangiales bacterium, assembly GCA_038325805.1. Lineage (GTDB taxonomy): Bacteria > Myxococcota_A > Polyangia > Haliangiales > Haliangiaceae > JABFXX01. The sequence goes on along the minus strand of JBBQJJ010000082.1, from coordinate 14,198 downwards.
GGCTGGTTGCGCGAGAAGCTGTGGCGCGCCGACGACTGGTGCGCCGAGATCGCCACGCTGCGCAAGGAACGCAACCGATCGCCGGAGCGCACCTACGAGCTGGCCGTCGCGAGCGAGCACTGCGATCCCGATCGCGGTAACGCCCTCGCGCTGTTCCTCGATGCGGCACGCGCGGGCTACGCACCGGCGCGCGACCGCGCACGCGCGCTGGCGATGGCCCTCGGTGCGCACACCACCCTCGCCGAGCTCGCATTCTCCGCCGGCGATCTGCTCGGTGCGGGCACCGCGTATCTCGACTCTGGGTTCCCCGAGCTCGCCATCGAGCCACTCCAGAAGTTCATCGAGGCGCGACCGCTGGGTGCGAGCGTGTCCTCGGAGCACCTGCGGCTCGAGCGCGTCACGCCGCTGCTCGCGCTCGCGCGGCGCACCAGGCTCGATGTCGAGGCGCAGATCGCCGGCTGCCTCTCCACCGCGACGGTGCCCGCGTTCCTCCACGCCGAGCGGCTCGCGCGACTCTCGAACCTCGAGGAGCGCCGCGCCTCCGTGATCAACGCGGCGCGCCTCGCGTTTCCCGACGATCCGTACGTCTCGGCGGTGGTCGCCGCGCGGCTGTTCGAGCGCAGCAACGGCGACGAGCTGCTCGCATACTACGCCGAGCAGTTCGAGCGCTCTCCATCGCGGCCACACTACGTCGCACGCGTCTGCGCGGCGGGGGTCGAGCTGATCGCGCGCAACGTTCAACCCGGTGCGGGACTGCGGTTGCTGAGGATGGGGCTCGAGCAGGCCTACGCCGGCTCGCTGCCCGGCGTCACCTCGCACCTCGCGGCGTGGCAGCTGATCTGGTCGTACGCGAAGCAGCAGAGCTCGACGACGGAGCTCGTCCCGCTGATCGTGCAGGCGTTCACCGCGCCGCTGCCCGAGGACGATGCCGTGTTCCTCGCGCGCCTCGGACTCGAGATCGTGTGGCGCGATGCGCGCGATCCACTCGCCGCGCAACCGTACGCCGCGATCGTCCTCGACTTCGTCCCCGATCAACCACTCGCCGTGGCGTTCGTCGAGGAGGTGATGCCGCCGGAGCTGATCGAGCCGCCGGAGCTGAAGGAACCCGCAGAGCTCATTGTCTCGTTCTCGACGCCGATCCCGGTGATCAAGGTGGAGCCCATCACAGCTCCACCACTCCCACCCCCACCAGCCGAGCAGCTCGCGAAGGCAACGTCGCGGATCGCGGTGATCGAGCAGGGTCAGGTGAAGCGATCGGTGACGCCACCGGCGCAGCACAAGACGACGAGCCGCATGGATCTCCTCCGTGCGCCCCCGCGCACCTCCAGGCCCGCGACTGTCCCACCGCCGCGCGCCGCCGCACTCAAGCGCGATACCTCGCCGATCCCGATGAAGCGCGCGCCGATGCCGGCGCTGATCGATCGCGCCGAACGCAAGGTCGTGCCTATCGATGTTGTCGTCGAATTGCCCAGCGGATCGTTCTTCTCGACGGTGCTTCGCGACGTCAGCACCTCGGGCGCGTTCATCGTCACCAAGCGCACCATCGATTCAGGAAAGCTCGTGACGCTGGAGCTGCGCATGCCGGACTCCGGCAAGCTGACGCAGACCGCGCATCACGTCCAGGCACGGATCGCTCGTTGCACCAACCTCGGCTGGGGTGTGGCATTCGTGGACGCGTCGCGCGAGCTCGTTGCCGCCTTGCGCATCGCGACCGGTTGAAATCAGCGAGGTCGAACGGTTCGACCGACAATGCACATGCACCGCCACGCGATGTGGGCCATCTTGCGGTCATGCAACGGTTCCTCCTCGTTGTGGTCCTCGCGGGCTGCGGCGGTTCCAAGCCCCCCGCCTCGCCGGTGCCGTTCGAGCTGCGTCTGGTCGCGGCGAACGAGCTCCACACCGTGAGCGAGTTCGACGTGATCGCGAATCGCTCTGCTCGCTCGCTCGCGCTGTACGCCGAGATGCATCGCGTGATCACGCATCCGCGCTGCATCAATTGCCATCCCGACGGCGACTCGCCGCATCAGCGCTGGCTGGAGCCGCACGATCCGCCGGTGGTGCGTGGCGCGAAGGACAACGGCGTCCCCGGCATGGAATGCACGTCGTGTCATCAGGATCGCAACCAACCCCTGACCCGCGTCCCCGGTGCACCGAACTGGCACCTCGCGCCGCTCGAGATGGCCTGGGTCGGCAAGTCGCCGGCGCAGATCTGCAATCAGCTCAAGGATCCGAAGCGCAACGGCGGCAAGACGCTGGAGAAGCTCGTCGAGCACAACGGGCACGACAAGCTCGTCGCATGGGGATGGGCGCCGGGCGCGGATCGCGAACCGGCACCTGGCACCCAAGCACAGTTCGGTGCGTTGACCGCCGCGTGGGTCGAGACCGGCGCGGAATGCCCACAGGAGACAAAGTGAAGATCAAGATCAACGGCGTCGACAAGACGCTCGATGTCGATCCCGAGATGCCGCTGCTGTGGGCGCTCCGAGACATCCTCGGTCTCACCGGCACGAAGTACGGCTGCGGCGAAGCGCTGTGCGGTGCGTGCACCGTGCATCTCGACGGTCACGCCGTGCGCGCATGCGTGACGCCGGTCCGCCGCGCCGACGGCAAAGCGGTCACCACCATCGAGGGCCTGTCGGCGGATGGCTCGCATCCCCTGCAGAAGGCGTGGCTCGACCTGCGCGTCCCGCAGTGCGGGTTCTGTCAGGCCGGCCAGATCATGTGCGCGGCCGCGCTCCTCGCCGCGAACCCGCATCCCACCGACCAGGACATCGACCAGTCGATGGCCGGCAACATCTGCCGGTGCGGCACGTACACGAGGATTCGGTCCGCGATCAAGAAGGCCGCAGGTGGTCAGTGAGTCTCCAGATCAACCGGCGCGGGTTCTTGATGGGCCTCGGTGCGGGGCTCGCGATCGCGGTGCTGCCGAAGACCGGTGAGGCCGTCCCCGCCGTCACCACGCCGCAGCACACCGGTGGGTTCTCGCCGCACGCGCTCATCCACATCGCGTTCGACGGCACGGTGACCATCATCTGTCACCGATCCGAAATGGGTCAGGGCATTCGGTCCTCCCTGCCCGTGCTGATCGCCGACGAGCTCGGCGCGGATCCGAAGCGGATCCTCGTGCGCCAGGCCGAGGGCGACAAGAAGTACGGCGACCAGAACACCGACGGCTCGACGAGCATTCGCAAGCCGTACGACAACTACCGCAAGGCCGGCGCGGCCGCGCGCCAGATGTTGATCGCCGCGGCCGCGAAGCAATGGCGCGTCAAACCCGAGACCTGCACGATCGAGAATCACGCGATCCTGCATCCGGCAACCAAGCGGACGCTCGAGTTCAAGGATGTCGTGCAAGCGGCCGCGAAGCTGCCGGTGCCGAAGGATCCGAAGCCGCGTCCGTTCGCCGAGCTCAAGCACGTCAACGACGACAACCTGCCGCTGCTCGACGGTGCCGCGTATGTCACCGGCACCGCGACCTTCGGCGCCGACGTCACGCTGCCCGACATGTTGATCGCGGTGATCGCGCGCCCTCCCGTCGTCGGCGGAAAGCCCGCGAAGTACGACAAGGCGAAGGCGCTCGCGGTGAAGGGCGTCAAGCACGTGATCGAGATGCCCGCGGCGACCAAGCCGTGGGTGTTCCAGCCGTGGGGCGGCATCGCCGTGGTCGCCGACACCACGTGGGCGGCCCTCGCCGGCCGCGCCGCCCTCGACATCACGTGGGATCACGGCGAGCACGCCGATTACACGTCGGCGACGTTCCGCGAGGAGCTGCTCGCCAGCGTGCGCGCACCGGGCACGACGCATCGCAACGTCGGCGACATCGACACCGCGTTCGCAGCCGCGGCCCGGAGCATCGAGGCCGAGTACTTCGTCCCGCACCTCTCGCACATGCAGATGGAGCCGCTGGTCGCGCTGGCCAAGGTCAATGCCGACGGTAGCGCCGAGACCTGGGCGCCGACGCAGAACCCCCAGTCGAATCGCTCGGCGGTCGCGAGCTTCCTCGGCATCGGCGAGGACAAGGTGAAGTGCAACGTCACGCTGCTCGGCGGTGCGTTCGGCCGCAAGTCCAAGTCGGACTTCGTGATCGAGGCGGTGTTCCTCGCGAAGCAACTCAAGGTTCCCGTGCGCGTGCAGTGGACGCGTGAAGACGACGTCAAGCACGGCTACTACAACGCGGTCAACGCGCAGCGGTTGCGCGCTGCGCTCGATGCGAAGGGCAACGTGATCGGATGGCATCACCGCACCGCGTTCACGCCGATCGCCTCGACGTTCACCGGCATGACCGACACACCTTCGGAAGGTGACCTCCAGCAGGGCGTCACCGACCTGGCGCTCGCGGTACCCAACGTTCGCGCCGAAGCGTGCAAGGCGCCGGCGAAGACCCGCATCGGCTGGTTCCGCTCGGTCTACAACATCTTCCACTCGTTCGCGGTGGGCTCGTTCATCGACGAGATCGCGCATGCGCGTGGCCAGGACCCGCTGGCGACCTGGCTCGAGATCATCGGTCCCGATCGCAAGATGTCACTGCAGGACCTCGGCGTCGCGAAGCTGGCGAACTACGGCGAACCGCTCGACAAGCACCCCGTCGATGCCGGCCGGCTGCGCAACGTGCTGACCAAGGTGGCGGAGCTGTCCGAGTGGAAGCGCCAGAACGGTCGCTTCCTCGGGATCGCCGCGCACCGTAGCTTCGTGGCGTACAGCGCGGTGGTGATCGCGGTGGAGCCCGATCCGCAGCGCGTGTTCCGGATCGTCGAAGCGTGGATCGCGATGGATGCCGGCACCGTGGTGAACCAGGACCGCGTCCACTCGCAGATGGAGAGCGCTGTCATCATGGGCATCAGCAACGCGCTGTACGGCGGCATCACGATGAAGAACGGGATGGTCGAGCAGCGCAACTTCCACGATGCACGGGTCGCTCGGATGCACGACGTTCCCCACGTCATCCACACCCACATCGTGCCATCGACGGCGCCGCCGAGCGGGGTCGGCGAGCCGGGCACACCACCGGTTGGCGCTGCCCTCGCGAACGCCCTGTTTGCGCTGACCGGGAAACGGTTGCGCGAAGTGCCGCTCGCGAAGGCGCTCAACCTCTGAACAGCGACTCGACCTTCGCGGCGGTGTCCTCGCGCAGCATCGAGTTCATGTCGTTGTCGGCGCCCGGGCCATGTAGGACGTTGACCTTGACGCCCGGCAGATCGGCCGGCTGCATCAGCGGCCACTCGACGGCCTTCAGCGCAGGAAATGCGCGGAGGCCGGCGGCGTACTCGGCCGGCTTCGCGCAGGTACCGCCGGGGTAGTAGTCGGCGGCGAGGAACCGCAGCTTCTTCGCGTAGGGGGCGAACGCGCCGAGCCCGGCGGGCGTGACCGAGTTGTCTGCCATGTTGATCGAGAGCTGGAGGTTCTCGGTCTCGGTGAACGCGGGCGCCATCATCGCGAGGTGCTTGTCAACGATCCGGCAGCCGCCGTGCGAGCTGGTGAGCCAGCCGAAGTCGACGAAATAGATCCCGGCGAGCGAGATCGCACCAAACTCCTTCGCCAGCTTGTCGGTCTTGAGCGATGTGATCGTGAGGACGAGGCGAGGGTTCAGCGTACGCAGCAGGTCGATTCCCGCGATCACCTTGTCGGCCTCACATCGCGCATGACTGACGAGGCCATCGTTGCCGAAGTAGACCTCGCGAACGACCGTCTTCGCCGGGCCGATCAGGTCGCCCTTGGTCTTCTTCATCAGCGCCTCGCGCGCCGCCTCCTGCTCGGGGGTCCGGGACGCGAGCAAGCTCAGGTTGATGAACTTGCCCCGCGGATCGCCTGCCTGCTCGAGCGCATCGGCATAGACCGCGAGCAGCGACTTGTCGGCGGGGTTTACGCAGTAGGCCGCCCACAACGCATCGACGCCGGAAGCCTGCTTGCCCGTGGGTCTCGCCGCGACCCGCGTCGGGGCTGGTTTCGGGGCAGGCTTCTCCGCAGCTGGTTTCGGAGCAGGCTTCTTCGGAGCAGGCGTCTTCGGGGCGGGCTTGTTCGGGGCGGACTTCTTCGGGGCGGGCTTCTTCGGGACGGGCTTCTTCGTGGCCATTCGCCACCGAGCTTACCTGGAGGACAGAGTCTTCCGGCGAAGCCGGAAGATCGAGGTCAACCGAGGTGAGATCTGGGGTTAGGTTCGGTTTGCGTGGACGTCGCGCACGCGACCCATCTGATGCTCGAGGTGCCGCTCGATCTTGGTCAGCGCACTGTCGAGTGCGTCGCCAACGTTGTTGGCATGCGCGGTCGCGGCGATCGGCTTGAAGCCCGCCTGGCGGACCTCCAGCGAGCACCGGATCGCGTTATCCGAATTCTTCGGACCATCCTCGTCGGCGAGGTGAACCTCGACAGTGGTGATTTGTGACGCGTAGCGAGACAGCCCACTCTCCACCGTTTCCGCAATCCAACCGCTCTTGTCACCCTTCACGTTCTCGTCGTGCCTGATCTGGATCTGCATATCCCCGAGCGGTGCGAGCGCCGTGCCTACGTGCGGGCGAGACCCAGCTGCTTGCGCAACTGCACGTGCGCGGCGCTGTACGAGAACTCGACCAGGTCCTTGTCGAGATCCCCTGCATCCTTCGCGCCCGCCAAAGCCGCAGGAATGTCGCCGCACAGCAGCATCCCCGCACGATCTGCGGTGCGTGACAACGAGCGCGCCCAGGTCGACAGGTTGAGTCCCTTGTCGCGCGACAGGATGCGAATCGCGGCGGAGCGTGCCTGGACGCGGACGTCGTTCGGGAGCTGGGCGACGGCTTCGGCAGCCTGCGCCGCTAGTGGGTCGTCGGCGCCGACCATCGAGCCCGATGCCTCGCGGAACACCGCCATCACGATCGCGCGCAGCACGCGACCGGGGCGAGACGCACCGACAGCACGCCCCGGCCACAAGAACGTCATCGCGCGCACCAGGCGGAACACCAGCTCGGGTCGCTCGGGGGACAGCAGCGCATCGTCACCGGCGACCAGCACCGGGGGACTGCTCGCGACCACGTGGATCTGCGAGCCGAGCTCGACGCGCGGATAGACCGGCGCAGGCTCGACCCCGAGGAGCTCCGCAAACTTGCCGCGCAAGCGAAGGAACGATGCCGGAAGATCCATGTCGTCGATTTGCTGCGTCGAATCGAGATCGCTATCGGCGAGCGTCATCGGTGCGATCGCATGGACCGCGGGCGCGACCAGCTCGATCAACCCGCCGAGCTCGAGGTTGTCGTCCTTGTGGCGGAGCAACGCCCACTGATCGCGACCGAGCGGTTGCGCCGGGATCGCGATCGTCCGCACGCGATGATTCTCGTACAGGCTCGCCATCTGCTCGTCGGCGCTACCCAGCGCGACCATCGTGGCCGCGGCGAGGAACGCCGCATCGGCGTGGCCACTCGCCTCGGTGGTCTTGACCAGCGCGGCGCCCGATTGCGGATCGTGCAGCGCTTCGCGCCAGCCGGCACGCAAGGGCTCGTTCAGGCTGACGCGCTGGATCAACCCGGTGACGTCGGAGTCCTTCGGGCTGATCCGCTTCGCGTTCGCCGCGGCTGCCGCGCTGGCCTGCGGATCGTCGAGGTGATCGTGATACAGGCGCGCGAGCCGAGCCCACGCCTTCGCCTCGGCGGTCGTGCCTCGACCGCGCAACCGGAACAGCAGGCGCTTGAGGATGCGCTCGTACCGACGCAATTCGCCGCGCGCGAACAGCAGCGTCTCCACTGCCTGCACCGCTTCGATCCGGCCGGGATCGAGATCGAGCGCGCGCTCGAGGTGAAACAACGCCTCGGCGTCGTCGCTGCGGAGCGCGGCGTCGATCTGTCCCTTGTAGTCGTGCGCGGCGGCGTGGTCGGGGTTGATCTCGAGTGCGGCGTTGAGGTGCGGCCGCGCGCGGTCCGCAGCCTCGGGAGCGCGCTCGCCCGCGTTCCACTCCGCCCAACCCAGCGCGGCGTGATAGTCCGCCTCGCCAGGCGAGCGCGAGATCACCGTGCGGATCATGTTGATCGCCTGCGACCACTGCCGCTTCCCGATCAGCTCCTCCGCGACGCGAAAGTTGAGCTCGGTATCGATCGCCGGCGGCACTTGCACCAGCTCGCCGCCCGCGAGCTCGCGGTCGTACGCGGCACGCTTGCGCTCGTCGAGCAGCACGGTTCGCGCCGCTTGATAGAGCTCGCGGAGCTCGGTGATCTTCGCGCGATCACGGAGGTCGATGAGCGTGGCCTCTTGATGCTCGAGCAGGTTGGCGCGGATGCCCGAGGCGGTGTCGATCTCCTGCGCCGTGGCACGACGATTGACCATCAGCACGGCGTAGTGGTCGGCACCCTTCGCGCGCTGATGCTCGACGATCATCTGCTTGCGCGTCTGGGTCAGCACGTCGCGCTCGGCGTTGACCTCGGCGAGCGACACCACGCCGGAGTCCTCCTCGTCGGGCATCTCGATCGGCGCGGCGCCGTCGAGCTCGAGGCCGATGTCATCGAACAGCATGTCGAACAGGGCCGGCGCGGCGGACAGCTTGATGGTGCTGATCGTGCGCGGCTTCGACATCGCGAGCGGGGTGGTAGGTGGCAGCTTGAGGTCGGGCAGCGTCGAACCGGCGTCCAGGTCACGGGCGGAGGCGAAGGCGGCATCGCACAGGATCATCGCGTCGAGTGCGATCCGCGCCGGCACGCGATCGATCATCGCGCGCTCGAGCTCCTCGATCGGTGCCCCATCGCCGAGCAGCGCGACCAGCTTCTCGCCGAACACGCGCTTGAGCTCGTGCCGGAGCCGGACGCCGCGCCGGGTCAGCTCGAAGCGCAGCCCGTCAAAGCGCGCGAGCCGATCGAGATCGTCGACGGCGGTCTCGCGCAATCCGACGAGCACGACCTCGACCATCCGCAGCTGCATGCCCTCGATCGCATCACCGTCGTCGAACCGCCACGCGCCCTGGGGCCAGCGCAGCGCCTGCACGATCTTGTGGCGTGCCTGGCGTCCGAGTTGATCGATGAGCTGCTCGACGGTGAGCGTGCGCAACGCGACCAGCGCCTCGCCGAGCTTGCCGCCGAGCTCCGCGGCGCGTGCGACCGCGCGCTTGTGCTCCTCCTCCGTGATCACCCCGCTGTTGACGAGGAAGTGTCCCAAGGTCTCGTCGCGTGGCGTCGAGGTGCTGCTCACCGGGTTGCCGTTGACCAGGTCGACGGTCTTGGAGAGCCGGCCGCGCATCAGCGTCAGCTTGCCGGTCGCGAGCTGCTCGTGGAGGTCGAGCAGCACCGCCGGCAGCGGTCGGATAGCCAGCTCGCCCGACGATGGCATCGCGGCGATGTTAGTCGATCAGCTCGCGACGTGGCACGCGGCGCGGGTGCCGTTCGAGAGCACCCGCAACTGCGGCAACTCTGAGAAACACGCCGCCGGCTTGTCCTTGACAGGGCATCGCGGATGGAACGGGCAACCCTTCGGTGGATCGATCGGGCTCGGCACGTCGCCTTGCAACAGAATTCGGTCCTTGCGCGCCGTGGGATCGATCCGCGGGACCGCCGACAGCAGCGCCTGCGTGTACGGGTGCTTCGGCGCGGCGTAGAGCTGCTTCGCAGCCGAGAGCTCGACGATCCGACCGAGGTACATCACCGCGACGCGATCGCAGATGTGTTGCACCACCTTGAGGTCGTGCGAGATGAACAGGTAGGTCAGGTTCTCTGCCTCCTGGAGATCCTCGAGGAGGTTGACGATCTGCGCCTGGATCGAGACGTCGAGCGCGCTGATCGGCTCGTCGCAGACGATGAACCTGGGGCGGCACGCGAGGGCGCGCGCGATGCCTACGCGCTGGCGCTGGCCGCCGGAGAGCTCGTGTGGATATCGGCGAGCCACGTCCGTTCGCAGCCCGACCTTGGTGAGCAGCTCGTCGACGCGCGCCGCGCGCTGCGCCTTGGTGATGGCGAGCTGATGAATGATCAACGGCTCTTCGATCGTCTGGCCGATCGACATCCGCGGATCGAGCGACGCGTACGGGTCCTGAAAGATCAGCTGCATGTGCCGGCGCATCGGTCGCAGCGCGCGCTGCGGGATCGCGGTGATGTCGTCGCCGTCGAACTGGATCTGACCGCTGGTGGGCTCGACGAGCCGCAGCAGCGTGCGGCCGAGCGTGGACTTGCCACAGCCCGATTCTCCGACGAGCCCGAGCGTCTCGCCCTCGGCGATCTCGAGATCGATCTCGGTCACCGCCTGCACGGTCTTCGCTGGCTTCGGCCACCCCGACGCCAGGGGGAAGTGCTTCGTCAGTCGCGTCGCCTTGACGAGCGCAGTCATGCGTCCGCCCCTGCTTCGAACAGGGCTCCGATCGGGTGATGGCAGCGCACCGCGCGCGTGCCGAGCTGGGTCAACGCGGGTTCCGTTTCGCGGCAATCGGCCTGCACGGCCGGGCAGCGGTCGGCGAACTTGCAGCCCTTCGGCAGCTCGTGCAGCGACGGCACCATCCCTGGAATCTCGACGAGCCGCTTGCGTCGCCCCGAGGGCTCGCTGGCGTCACCCGCGTCGGTTCCCTCGCCATAGCTCGGCACCGAGCGCAGCAGCCCCGCCGTGTAGTGGTGACGAGGCGCCGCGAACAGCTCGTCCGCAGACGCGCGCTCGACCACCCTGCCCGCGTACATCACGACCACCTCGTCGCAGGTCTCGGCGACCACGCCGAGATCGTGGGTGATCAGCAGGATCGACATCCCGAGGTCGCGCTGCAGCGAGCGCAGCAGGTCGAGGATCTGCGCCTGGATCGTGACGTCGAGTGCCGTGGTCGGCTCGTCGGCGATCAACAGGTCTGGCTTGCAGGCGAGCGCCATCGCGATCATCACGCGCTGCCGCATGCCGCCCGACAGCTCGTGAGGATAGGCATCGACGCGCTCGGCCGGCGACGGAATCCCGACCAGCTCGAACATCTCGATCGCCGTCTTGCGCGCCTCGGCCTTCGACTTCTTCTGGTGCAGCCGCACCGCCTCGCCCACTTGCGCTCCGACGGTGAACACCGGATTGAGCGAGGTCATCGGCTCCTGGAAGATCATCGCGATCCGATTGCCGCGGATCCTGCGCATCTCGGAGAGCGGCAGGGTCAGCAGATCCTTGCTGTCATACAGGACCTTGCCGCCGACGGTGTTTCCGCTCGCTGCGACGAGACGCATGATCGACAGCGCCGTCACGCTCTTGCCGCTGCCCGATTCGCCGACCACACCGAGCGTGCCGCGCGCCGGGATCTCGAACGACACGCCGTCGACCGCTCGCACCGTCCCGTGCTCGGTCGTGAACTCGGTCACGAGGTTCTGCACCTCGAGCACGGCGGCCATGCCAGACCGTAACCCAGACGCGATCAGCGAGCGCGCTTCCGGCGACGCAACACGAAGACGAATCCGATCGCGATCAGCATCGACGAGGCCCCACCCGTGTTGCACGAGTAGTAGCTGGGCGGACCGCCATCACCGTCGCCCGTCAGATCATCGCCGAGCCCCTCGCCCACCAGCATGATGCTCGTCGTGCCGCCGTCGTGATCGATGGAGAACGTTGCCTCGGTGGGCCCGACCGCGTGCGGCGTGAACACGACGAGCCACTTCGCGACACCGCTCGCGGGCAGCATCGCCGAGCTCGGCTGCTGGACGATCGCGAAGTTCGTGGCGCCCTCGCCTTCGAGCCGGGCGTTCGCCAGCGTGGTGGTGGTAGCGGTGCAGTTCGCGACGGCGACTTCCTGGCCGATCGTGGTTGCCTCGAGGGCCTGCGATCCGAAATCGAGGACGTCTGGGGTTCCCGAGACGCCCTCCGCGAGCGCCGTCGCGGACAACCGGAGCTCGCGCGGCCCGGCGGCCGGGATGTCGGTGGTGACGGTGAGCAGCGACGTTGCGATCCCGGGCTCGGTCGGGGCGACGGTGACGTCGAAGGCCAGCATGCTGCCGCCGCTCCCCGTCACACCGACCGGCAGTGCGGGGCTGGTGACGGTGAACGGCTCGTCGGGGGACGAGATCGTGTTGACCTGGAACCCCGCATCCGCGTTGGCGACGATGTTGAACGGCTGGTTCTTGGTCTGGCCGACGCAGACAGGGCCGAGATCGACTTCTCCGTCGGGGGAGAGCGCCATCGACGTCGCGAGCGCGCGTGCCGAGATCTGCGACGTGCGGATCTGCCCGCCGTCGTACGTCGCGGTCAAGATGCCCTCCGCCGTCGCCGCCGCGGCGGCCGCGAACCGGATGCGCACGGGTGCACTGCCGCCGGAACCGCCGAGCACGGTGCCGGCAGCCGGTGCGCTGACGAGCTCGAGATCCGCGCTCACGAGCTCCACGCTCTGCAGCGTCATCGAGGCGGCGCCGCTGTTGATCAGCTGGATGTCTTGCTCGACGGGCTCGCCGACGCGCGTGGTGGGCAGCGTCAGCGGGCTCGGCGAGATGTCGAGGTTCGAATCGATGCCGTTGCACGACAGCGGGATCGTCACCATCGGCTGCGCCGGGTCGTTCGACTGCACCGAGAACGAGCCGTTGAGGCCCCCGACCGCCGTGGGCTGACAGACGATGGCGTAGGGTTGGGCGCCACTCGGCCCGAGCACGGTGCTCGCGGGGCCCGACGTGATCGCGAAGCCGGCGCTGGTGGTCACCGACGCCACCGAGAGATTCTGACCGCCGAGGTTGCGCACGACGATCTCGGCCGCGCCGCTTGTCGTGTTGCGACGGACGTCGCCGAACGGCACCGAGCCAGGGGCGACGTCGATCCGGATCGGCGGGATCATGCCCGTGCCGCTGAGCGTGACGGTCCTCGTCGTGGCGTTGTCGAGCGTGATCGTGACGACGCAGCTCGTGGCGGCGCCGATATTCGGCTGGAACTGCGCGGTGAACGAATAGCTCTGGAGCTCGGTCGTGGTGCACGGCGGGCCAGCGAACAGCGGAGTGCCGAACTCGCAGATGCGATAGACCTCGGCCGGCAAGCCGTTCGCAGTGACGAAGTAATCCGGGCAGCTCTCGGTGATCGACGTGATGATGTCGGACTGGTTGCCGGAGCCCGGGTTGACGTTGATCACCCGTGGTGCCGAGGTCATGCCGACCTCGATCGTCCCGAAGTCGAACGTGGCTGGCGAGACGGTGACGATGTCCTGGGTGGTCGTCGCCAGCGTGGGTGCTTGCTGGCACGCGCCCGCGAGAACTACGACGGGCAGGAGGTGGCGGCGCACGACCTAAGAATCGGTGCCTATCCGACGCAAGTCAATTGCGGCGTTGTGACAGAAATCCCTGGACAAAACCGAGGTTTGACACGGGGCTCGTCACCTCGGATGATTCGGTCGTCGTGACTGTCAGCGAGAGCCAGCCCGAGAGCCCGGGGTCGACGATCGTGGGGTCGACGATCGGTACCTACCGGATCGTCGGCACGCTCGGGGTCGGTGGGATGGGCACGGTCTATCGCGCCGAGCATGTCCTGATCGGCCGCACCGTCGCGATCAAGCTCCTGCTCCCCGAGCTGACCGCGAACCGCGAGATCGTCACGCGGTTCTTCAACGAGGCGCGGGCGACCTCCGCGATCAGGCACCCGGGGATCGTCGAGATCTTCGACTTCGGCTACACCGAGCACGGTCACGCGTACATCGTGATGGAGCTGCTCGAGGGCGAGACACTCGGGCACCGGATCACGCGGCTGGGTCGCCTGCCGATCGGCGATGCCGCCTTGCTGATGCGCGACGTCTGCAGCGCCCTCGCGGCCGCGCACGACTTGCAGATCGTGCATCGCGATCTCAAGCCCGACAACATCTTCCTTATTCCTGCCCCCGACCTCGGGGGCGAGCGCACCAAGATCCTCGATTTCGGGATCGCGAAGCTGACCGAGATGGGGCTCGCGACCGGCGTGACCAAGACGGGTGCCGTGATGGGCACGCCCACCTATATGTCACCGGAGCAGTGCCGCGGCACCGGTCAGGTGGATGGCCGTGCGGACCTCTACTCGATCGGTTGCATCCTCTACGAGCTCGTCGCGGGTCGCCCGCCGTTCATCAACCCGGGTGCCGGCGAGCTGATCGGCTCGCACTTGTTCGTGACCCCCGAACCGCTCTCGCAGCACGCTGCGGTCGATGGCGAGCTCGACCGACTCGTGATGTCGCTGCTCGAGAAGGCACCCGAGCATCGCATCCAGTCCGCGCGCGACCTCGCCGACCACCTCGCGGGGTTCGCCCAGCAGCATGGCGCGCGCTTGTCGATGCGGAACATCACCGCACCGCCGCTGCATTACAC
>JBBQJJ010000081.1:0-26249 GCA_038325805.1 Haliangiales bacterium | reverse complement strand
TATCTCCGCGCGCACCGGCCGAACCGCTGAAACCTCGCTATGCTGGGTCCATGAACACTCTGGTTCGAGTGAGCGTGGCCTCTGCGATGGCAGCCGCGCTCGCAGGCGTCGCGATCGGTCTCGTCACCCGCGATCCGGCACCGCCGGTCAACGTCGCGATCCGCGTCGACTGCACGAACGAGGCGCTCTGCGCGTTCGCGGAGTCACGCGCACTCGATGTGTGGAGCGAGCACGCAGGCCCCGGCTTGCCGCTCGATCTCGTCGTCGACAGCGATACGCTCGCGGAGCTGCGAGACTTCGGTGTCGACTTCGATGTCATCGATCCCGACATCGACGCCACCGCCGTCGCCGAGTCGACTCGTCTCCAGTTCCGCGCGCTCCACGCCGACTGGTTCGCCGAGTTTCACGACTACAGGGAGATCGTCGAGCATCTGCGGTTGCTCGCAGAGCGCAACCCCGAGCACGTGAAGATGGAAGGTGTCGGCGGCTCGATCGATGCGCAGACGATCTGGGCCTGGAGGATCGGGAACGGCTCCGAACGCATGCTGATCAACGGCACGCAGCACGCGCGTGAGTGGATCTCGTCGGCCGTCACCACCTGCATCGCCGATCGCATGGTCAACGAGTACGCGACCGATCCGAAGATCAAGCAGTTCGTCGACACCACGACGCTGTGGGTCGTCCCGGTGGTCAACCCCGACGGCTATCAGTACTCGTGGGCCGGTCATCGGTTCTGGCGCAAGAACCGGCGCGACGGGCACGGGGTCGATCTCAATCGCAACTGGGGCGTCGCGTGGGGCGGCTCGGGCTCGAGCTCGAACAAGCGCTCCGAGGTCTATCGTGGCGCGAAAGAGTTCTCCGAGCCCGAGAGCCAGGCCTTGCGCGACCTCGCTGCGCGCGAGAAGCCGTCGCTGCACATCGACTTCCACGCGTATGGCCAGCTAGTCCTCTATCCGTGGAACTACACCGCCGCGCCGGCGAAGGATCGCGACCGCTTCGCCGCGCTCGGCGACACCATGGCGTCGGCGTTGGTCGCGCAGCACGGCAAGCGCTACAGGCTGATCCAAGGCGTCGAGCTGTATCCGTCGGCGGGGACGATGAATGACTGGCTGTACGGAGAGCTCGGCTCGATGTCGTATGCGATCGAGTTGCGCCCGAAAGGTGGCACCGGCTTCGTGCTACCTCCCGAGGAGATCAAGCCGGCGTGCGATGAAGGTCTGGCCGCCGTGCTCGCCCTGCGCGGGATTCGTTAGGGCGCCACGACGTAGGTCAGCGTGACGGGCTTGCCCTTGCGCTCGAGATGCACGACGAGCGTGCTCGCGCTCTCGAGCTCCGTGCGCGCGTCGACCTGTTCGTCGAGCGTGTCGATCGCGCGGCCGTCGACATCGAGCACGATGTCACCGTCGACGAAGCCGAGCCTTGCAGCGGGTGAGTCGGGTTGGATGTCGTAGATGGTGAAGCCCTGCGGCTTGTTGTTCTTGATGCGTGGCGCCACCGTCACCTTGCGGGACAGGATGTCGGTGTCGTTGCTGATCGCATCCGCGAACACCCGCGTTACTTCATAGCGCGTCGCCGAGAGCTTCTTGATCTGCGTCAGATCGAGCGGCGCCTTGCGGATCAGCGTCAGGGTGACCGGGCGTCCGCCGCGATCGAGGGCGACCTCGGTGGTGCCGACGCGCAGGCTCTCGATCGCCGCCGTCAACTGCGCATCGCTCACGATCGGGTTGCTGTCGATCGTGCGGATGATGTCGCCCACCTCGGTCTCGATATAGAGGCTGATCAACGAATCGATCACGCGCACACCGCTGACCCCCTGCTTGTTCTTGACCGGCACGACCCGGGTATCGGTCACATCCTTGACGTGCTCGACGAGCTTGTCGAAGCGCTCCTCGTCGAGCACACGCGTGCGCCGTGTCGCCGGATGGATCACGACACGGATCAGCAGCGGCTTGCCGTTGCGGAGCACGTCGAACACGTGGATGCCGTCGCCGATGTACATCCGTTCGCCGACCGGGCTGCCGTTCTCCGTCACGATCACATCGCCTGGTTTGAAGCCGAGCTGGAACCAATCGGCAGGTGAAGTCGCAGCGATCTCGAGGCCACCGGGCTCGGCCGTCGCTTGCTTGAGGCTCGACGCGACAAGCCGACTCCCGAGCTGCTTGTGCTCGAGCTCGACGTGGATGACCTGCGGCTTCGGATCCGGAGCTGCGGAGAGCGAGGTAAGTGACAGTGCGATGCCGACGAGACCACAGGCAATTCCTCGAGATAGCTTGGCGGACATGTGTGCGCCTCCTCGAGTAACCAGGGCGTCAGCCCCTCGTGAGGCAGCACGGAAAACGAATGTCCCGGGCTATCATGGGAGTGCGTGACAGAAACCGACTTCACGCAGCGCGACGGGCCTGACGAGGAGCTCGATGACGCGACCAAGCGCGAAGGCCCAGGTCGATCTCCGGCGCGGCTGGTGGCGACCCGGGATGTCGATATCGCGTCGGCACCCGAGACGCTCGAACCGGAGCGCCTCGCGCTCGGCACGGCACTCGGCCGCTACATCGTGATCGACGTGCTCGGTGAAGGCGGCATGGGTGTCGTGTACTCGGCGTACGACCCCGAGCTCGACCGCAAGGTCGCGATCAAGCTGCTGCAAGTCGATCCCGGTGATTCGCGCAGCTCGCAGTCGGGAAGCACGGATCAGCAGTGGCTGACACGCGAAGCGCAGGCGATGGCGCGGCTGGCTCACCCGAACGTGGTCGCCGTCCACGATGTCGGCCAGCTCCCAGGGCACCGCGTGTTCGTCGCGATGGAGCAGGTCGATGGGGTGACGCTGCGGATCTGGTTGCGCGACAAGGCGCGGCCGTGGCGCGAAGTCCTCGAGGTGATGGTCGCAGCTGGCAACGGGCTCGCGGCCGCACACAAGGGCGGGCTCGTCCATCGCGACTTCAAGCCCGACAACGTGCTCGTCGGCAATGACGGTCGTGTGCGCGTGATGGACTTCGGACTCGCGCGGCTACGACCCGGCGAGACCGGCATGCCGGATCGCCAGTCGGATTCGTCGATCGGAGACTTCGCCACCTCTTCTGTCGAGGCGCGCAGCCCGCTCAACGCACCACTCACCATCGCGGGAACCGTGATCGGCACGCCGGCGTACATGGCCCCGGAGATCGGTGACGGCCTCCTCGCCGATGCACGCAGCGATCAGTTCTCGTTCGGCGTCGCGCTGTACGAGGCGCTGTATCGCGCGCGCCCGTTCGGCAAGGGCGAGCCCCGCAGCAAGCCGAAGCAGCCGCTCGACTCCAAGATCCCCGAGCGCGTACAGCGCGTGGTGATGCGCGCGATCGACGCCGATCCGGCGCTGCGCTTCACATCGATGGACGAGCTCCTCGTCGAGCTGACGCGCGCGTCGGCGCCTCGGCGCACCCCGCTGATCGCCGGCATCGCCGTGCTCGGCCTCGGGGCCGCGGCGATCGCAGGGTTCGCCGCGTCGAAGACCAGCGAGGCACCACAGGGCGAGAACCAGCTGTGCAAGGGTGCGGAGCGCCGGCTCGGTGGCGTCTGGGATGCCGACTCGCGCACGTCGATCCACAAGGCGTTCGCTGCGAGTGGTCGACCGTTTCAGGCGAAGACGTCGGAGGCGGTGGCGAAGGCCCTCGATGGCTACGCGGCCAAGTGGACGGCGGCGGCGACCGAGGCGTGCGAAGCAACCCGGCTGCGTGGCGAGCAGACGGAAGAAGTGCTGTCGCTGCGCCAGGCCTGCCTCGATCAACGCCTCTACGAGCTGCGCGCACTCGTCAACGTGCTCGGCACCGCCGACGACAAGATGGTCGAGTCCGGCGACAAGTTGGTCTTCCAGCTCGATCCGTTAGAGCGGTGCGCGAATGTCCAGGCGCTGCGTGCACCGGGGTTGCCGCCGCTCGAACCTCGCGACAAGGTCGAGGAGCTGCAACAACTGCTCGCGAACAGCAAGGCCGAGCTGATCGCGGGGCGGCACTTCGGTTCGATGGAGGCCGCGCGCAAGGCGGCGATCCTCGCCGGCGAGGTCAAGTACGAGCCGTATCGCGCCGAGGCCTTGCTGGTGCGCGGTGCGTCGCTTGCCGGGATCGGCAACACCACCGAGGCGAACACCGTGTTCTCCGATGCGGTGTGGGCGGCGCTGGCGTCGAATCGCCACGACCTGGTGACGATGGGTGCGATGTCGAACGCGGCGGTGGTCGCCGAGGGACGCGTCGGCGAATCCAAGATCTGGCTCGGGCTCGCGCGCACGTCGTCGGCACGCCTCGGTAGCGATCCGCAGCTCGAGCAGCGGTTGCTCCAGGTCGAAGGCTTCGTCGCCGCCACGCGCGGTGATCTGCAGGATGCGATCGCCTCGCAACAAAAGGCGCTCGCGATCGCGGAGCGGTCGCTCGGTGCGAGCAACCCGGCGCTGTGGTCGGATCTCGAGATGATCGGCGTGACGCTTGCGAAGGCTGGTGCGTGGGAGCGGGCGATTCCGCCGCTCGAGCGGGCGATGCAGCTACGCGAATCCGCCGTCGGTAGCGACCACCCCGACATCGCCGCGATCCTCACCAACCTCGGCGCGGGCTACAGCAGCACCCACCAGCCCGACAAGGCGCGTGCGGCGTACGAGAAGGCGCTGTCGATCCGCGAGCGCGCCGACGGACCACGCAACCCGATGCTGATCCTGACGCTCAACAACATGGCCGACGCCATGACCAAGGCCAAGGACCACAAGAATGCGCTGCACTACGTCGAGCGCGGCCGGCTGCTCGCGCTCGAGATGCTCGGCAAGGCGGCGCCGATGTATCACGCGATCGCCACCACCCACGCCGAGGCGCTCGCCGCGGCGGGTCGCGTCCCCGAGGCGCTGAAGGCCTACGACGAGGTCCTCGTCCTCGAGGAGCAGCACGAGTCGCCGTACCTCGCGGCCACCCTCGCATCGCGTGCGGCGCTCGCCCTCGACGCGAAGCAGTGGCGCGAGGCGATCGATCTCGAGACGCGCTCGATCGCGATCTTCGAGGTCTCCTCGGGCAAGGAGGCCCCAGACCTGTTCAAGCCACTCGCCGGCTTGGGGCAGGCGAAGCTGGGGCAGGGACGACCCGCCGAGGCGCGGCCGTACCTCGAGCGCGCACTCGCGATCGCGCAGAAGTCACAGCTCGGCGCGCACGACGTCGACCCGGTGAAGAAGCTGTTGGGGCAGGCGCAGAAGTAGCGCTACTTGATGTCGCTCAGGATGTCGACGCACTCGTCGACCCACGGATCCTTCGCCAGGTTGTCGCGCCACTTGACGACGCGATCGTCCGGCTTGCCGTTGGGAGGCGGAGGCGGCGCAGCGTCGTCGTGGATCGGCTTGACGGTCAGCCGCATCGGCGCGTTCTTGAGATCGGGCGACGCGGCATCGAGCGCGGTCTTCTGATCCTTCTTCCGCTGATCCCACGCCGTGCGCTGGAGAGGGATTCGCGTGTCGTTGCGCCGCGCCTTGAGCACCGTGGTGGCCGCCGCGATCTTCGACAGGATCGGGTTCTTCGCCACGCGCGCCGCGCTGTTGCTCTTGAGCATCGACAGCTTCCAGGTCGCCGGCCAGTTGCCGTGCGGGGCCGCGTCGATCTGCGCCCACGGGATCGCGTGCTCGAGCTCGCGCTCGCCCGTCTCGAGGTGACCTGCCGGGTTTGGCAGCACGATGTCGGGGATCACGCCTTCCTTCTGCGTCGAGCTGCCGTTGACGCGGAAGAACTGCTGGATCGTGATCTTGAGGACGCCGAGCTCGACCTTGCCACCGGTGGCGCGATCGAGGTCCGCGATCGTCTGCACGGTACCTTTGCCGTGCGTGGGACCGGTACCGACGATGATCGCGCGGTTGTAGTCCTGGAGCGCGCCGGCGAGGATCTCCGAGGCCGAGGCGCTGAACTGATCGACCAGCACGATCATCGGCTTGTCGAAGTCGACGCCGCGCTTGTCGGCGGTATGGACCTCGCGCTTGCCGCGCGAATCCTGGACCTGGACGACCGGGCCGGCATCGATCAGCTCGTCTGCCATCTCGACGGAATCGCCGAGCAGACCACCGCCGTTGCCGCGGATATCGAGGATCACGCCGGCGACCTTCGCCTGCTTGAGCTCGCGCAGCAGCTTGCCGACGTCGCCGGAGGCGGTGCGCTGACCGGCTTGCCGGCCGCCGTAGAAGCTCGGCAGGTGGATGTAGCCGTACTGCTGGCCGTTCGCGTGCGACAGGATCGCGCCGCGTGCGTACGCGTCCTCGAGGACGACGACATCGCGCGTGATCGAGATCGTCTCCTCGATGCCGGCCTGCTTCTTGATGCGCAGGCGCACCACGGTATTCTTCTTGCCGCGCACCATCTTGACGACGTCGTCGATCTTCATGTCGACGACATCGACCGGGTCCTTGCCGTCTTGCTGGACGGCGAGGATCAGATCTCCCGCCGACAAGCCACCGTGTCGCCAGCTCGCGCCGCCGGGGACGATGTCCTTGACCTCGATGTAGTGGTCGCGCTCGCCGAGCACGGCGCCGATGCCTTCGAGCTGACCGGTCATCCGGATATCGAAGTTCGCCTTGTCGGCGGGCGGCAAGTACGTGGTGTGCGGGTCATAGACCGATGCGACCGCGTTGAGCACGTCGGATGCGGCGTCGAGTGGACCGGGCTGACGCAAGCGCGCGAACCGGCCGGAGTACTGCTTCGCGAGATCGGCGCGCGCCTTCTGATCGCGGCCCTCGGCGGTCGTCGGGATGTCCTTGACCATCGTGTGCTTGTCGTCGTCGTCGTCGTCGTCGGGGGCCGAGGAGCCACTACCTGCGCCGGGGGCCGGCGGCTTCTGCGTCGCGGCGAGGCGCGCTTCCATGACCGCGACGCGCTCCATGATCTCGAGCTCGAGACGGCGCCGCCAGCGATCGCGCAGATCGGCTTCACTCGCCGCCGGCTCGATCTTCTTTGGATCGAGCTCGATGAACTCTTCGTCGGAGTGATCGAACGGTTTGGTCAGCAGATCCTGGACGAGCTTGTCGACCACCGCGACGCGCGCCGCGTAGGTCCGCGCGCCGTCGTGCGCGAGATCGAGCGAGCCGGACTTCATCTCGTCATCGATCTTGTCGGCATGGCGAGCGAGCGCATCGCGATCGCTGCGCAGCAGGAACAGCTTCGTCGGATCGAGGCGATCGACGTAGGTGTCGAAGGCCGCGCGCGACACGCTGTCGTCGATCGACTTGCGCAGCAAGTGCTCGCCTTCGAGCAGGTGTGTGATCGTCGCGGCGAGCGCCGCTTCGCGCGGATCGGGTGGCAGGGTGGGGCCAGCGTTATCTTGCTGCCCGAGCTCCGACGTCCGCGGAGACTCCACCTCGGGGGGCGGGGCCTTCGCCGAGCTGCAGGCGATTAGCAGGGCCGCGAACAGACTCGAGAGGCGTGCCACCTGTTCAATCTAGCCTGGATTCGGTGCGTGCAACCCGTTGTTAGGGGGTCTTACGCAGCCGTGCGGACACACGCGATCACCAGAGGATGCCAGCGACGATCCTCGCTCCCGGCCCGTCCGTACCAGCGTAGCCTTCGACCGCGACATCGGTGGTGGTCTCGCGGCTCGCCGATGACCGCTTCCACCCGAGCGCGACCCCCGCTTCTCGCCGGTCCTCGGTGACGCGCGCGGCGGTGCCGAGCATGATCTTCGAACCGTCGCGATCGCGGAGCTTGCGCTGGGCGAGCAACGTCGCGGCGCGGTCGAGCGAGGTCGCCTGGAGGTGGACCACCGACCGCGCGGTGTCGCGCCGAAGCCACGCCTCGCCGCCGGTGCGATCGTCGCGCTGCCGCACCGCGACCCCGACCATGGTGTCGCCCGACGACCGCCGATAGCCGACACCCGCGATCAGCTCGTCGACGCTGTGGTCGTCCAGCGATCTCCAGTCGCCGGGCAAGCCGTCGTCGAGCAGCGGCACGCGCTGATACGCGACGAAGACCTCGCCTCGACCCTCGCGCGTCGGATCCCACTTGAGCGAGGCGCGCGGCGCGACGACCTGCACGCGCTCGCCATCGAACGTCCGCTGCTCGAGCCGGACGCCGGTCGTCAAGGTGATCGAGGGTGACCACATCCAGTCATCGCCGACCACGTACGACGCATCGGAATGCCGGAGGTCGTCGCGTCGGCCGAGACCGGCCCCGACACTCGCGTACGCCTGGTGATAACCGGCCGCCTTGAAGCGCGCCTTCGCGAACGCGGTGGATCCCGCGCGGTCGATCGTCCGCGCCGGATCGAACGTGGTCTCGCGGGCCGCGATCTCCGACGACCGCTGCAGCAGCTCACCCGTCGCGACCGCGCCGAGCTCGAGCTTCGCGTCGAACAGCTTCACCTTCCAGCGCGCGGTGCTCCAGCCGGCATCCTCGGCGAGGCCGTCGTGAGCGAGCCCGGCCACCATGACTTCGTGGTCGTCGACCCGGCCATCGAGGCGCAGCATGCCGTCGCCGGTCAGCGCCCCGGCGTCGCGGCGAACCACCAGACCGGCCGCGGCCCACGCGTGATCCTTGGCGAGCGGCCCGCCGACGAACGTCTCGGCCGCCGTGGAGCCATCGCGTCGATCGGCGCCGAGGATCAGCCGCGCCTCGCCGTGGTGCTGATTGCTACCGGCGCGCAGCGTGACGTCGGTCGCTCCACCCCCGCCGCGTGCGAGCTCGATCGGGACCTCGAGCGTGGACGTCGTGGCATCCTCGACGAACGCGAGCGGGATGCCCGGCGCCACGGTGAAGCGACGACCTCCTTCGACGGTGGTGACACTTCGCGCGGGATCCGCCATCGCGATCGGGGCGATCCATGCGCGATGCGTCCGGTCGCGCGACACCGGCAGGAGCTGTCTCGAGATCGCCGCGCCGAAGTGCGGCATCGACGTCAGCTCCGGGGGAACCGGCCCGAACACGCATCCGCCGTACGGCTCGCTGGCGGTGTCGTCGATCAGCACCGGATCGAGCAGCACGTCGTCGACGAACATCCGCTGCTTGACGGTCTCCATCGTGACGTCGGCGTAGTAGACCGTGATGTCGTAGAACCCCGGCGGGACCTCGACCTTGTAGTCGCCGAGCTCGTCGGCGATCGCCGCATAGGTGGCCTTGCCGCCGTGCTCGCTGACGATGATGGTCGCTCCGGGCGCGACCTCACCCGACGATTTGGTCCAGGCGCGCCCCCGGATCGTCAGGATCTTGGGCTTCGAGAGCTCGCAGGGACAGGCACCCGTCAGCTGCGGCTCGACGCCTTCATCGGGGACCGGATCCGCAGCGACCGGCCCAGCGACGAGCAGGAGTGGCAACCAGATGCGACGCACTCCACGTGATCGCAGGTGCGATGCCGGCACGCCCGTCCTCTCGGGTCACACCGTGTCAGTCACTGCGGCGCGGACGCAGCGTCCCGGGACACCTAGCCGCTAGACGACGGGCGTGACACCCGGTGGAGCGGTGTCATCGAGGATCTCGAACGCGGCTCGCTTGCTGTGCAGGACGAGCACCGGCTTGTTCGGGCGCCGCAGCGTGACCTCGCAACGCGCGATCTTCGAGTTCAGGCAGATCTTTTCGCCGCCCGGCGGGTTCTTGTAGCGCAGCGCGACGAACTCGTCGGGGTCGGCTTCGATCCGGATATCGATCGTGCCCTGCTTGTCGGTGGTCTCGAGGTGCCACTGATAGGGCGCGTAGGCTCCGAGCGCTCTGAGCGCTCGCGTCAGCCCGTTCCATGCGAGCTTGTCGTCGCCGAGGTGCAGCACGACCGGGCTCATCGGCGGCGTCCACACGGGACCGAGCTTGATCCGCGCCGTCGAGCACTCGAGGAAGGAGTCGGGCGCTTCATCGAAGCCGGCGACCTGACCCCACGCATAGCGATCGGTGTGGCGCGTGCCCCAGTTGTGATTCTGGCTTCCGACCCAGCGATCGATCGCGATCGGCTCGCCATCGACCGTGATCGTTCCCGCGAACTTCGCGAGGGGCTTCGCGACCAGCAGCTTCGCGCGCGGCAACTTCGTCGTGTACATCCGCTCGGGGAGAAACAGCAGCGGCGGTCTCCCGTCGCTGTACTGCAGATCCCACGCGATCGTGTGCCCGTGGGCGGACGTCTCTCCGCGTAACGTCGTCCCGTCGAGGGCCGCGTCGCCGACCTTCACCGCGAGGCGATCCGACGCGAACGAGCACTTCGAGAGCGGCAGCTCCGTCTTCGCGGCGACGATCCGCTTGCCGCGATCGAACCAGATCGCCCACAGCTCACCGATCGCAGCGTCGGGCCGGCCTACGGGCACGAAGATCGTGTAGCGGATCCAGAACGCGCGATCAGCGGCATCGTTCGCCCGCAGGAACCAGCTCTCGTAGTGACCGTCCTTGTCACCTGGTTTCCACCTCGCCCCGTTCCAATCCACTAATTAGTCCATTTCGACAAGATGTCGTTCAGTGGACCACGCTCGCGCTTGCCGATGGTGACGGGATACAGCGATTGCGTCTCGGGCACGGTCAGGCCGAAGCGACCGCGCTCGAGCGCCGCGCGCCAGAACACGCTGAAGCGTTGATCGCAGATGAAGATGCACTCCAGCGACGCATCCTCCCAGCCCTCGTCGAACCCGAGCTCTTGCGCGATGCGTTCCTCGTCGGTCTCCGGCTTGTACTTCGTCGGGATCGCCCAGCCCGCCTCGCCGTGCTTCGCCGTGTCGAACGACTCGACCTGGACGAACAGCAGGAAGCGATCGCTGTCGCGCCCTTCGGCGCCCCGGTAGCGGCGCGGTTCGAGCTTGATCGGATAGCCGCGCTCGGTGACGTACTCGAGCTTGGTCGCCGGGAGCTGGAGCACGGGGAAGTCATCGTCGCCGGGGATCGGGATCGAGCGGGTCCATTCGAGGTCGGCATAGCCGTGCGTCTCGGCGATCAGCCGGAGCATCTCGGGTGGGATCTGCTTCACGACGCGAGCGTAGCCCGAGTCATCCCCGTTATGCTGCACCCGGTGGCAAACCCCAACACCACGCTCGACGTGCTCGCGCACCTCTCGATCCTCGAGATCCGTGAGGGTGACGTGGTGCGCCGTGCGCTGCTGCGAGAATCCACGATCAC
The DNA here is from genome assembly GCA_038325805.1 of Haliangiales bacterium. GTDB lineage: Bacteria > Myxococcota_A > Polyangia > Haliangiales > Haliangiaceae > JABFXX01. The sequence goes on along the minus strand of JBBQJJ010000081.1, from coordinate 15,192 downwards.
GATCGGCAGCGCGGCCGATCGCACCGTCGTGTTGACCTCGCCGTGGATCGCCGAGACGCACGCCAGGCTCGAGAGCGTCGGTGGCGCGCACAAGCTTGTCGCGCTTGGAACCGTCCAGATCGGCGGCAACGCCGTGGCTGGCGAGGTGATGCTGCACGACGGCGACATGATCCGGCTGCCCGATCCCGCGGGCGCCAACCTCGTCACGATCATCTACAAGAATCCACTCGCACCGAGGATCGGTCCGATCCACCACTTCGCCACGCCGCCGGGTGCGTCGCTGTTGACGATCGGCCGTCGCGGTACCGACATCGTCCTCGAGCAGCCGCTGGTGTCGCGCCGCCACGCGGATCTGCGGTGGCAGGACGGCAAGCACGTCCTGATCGACAAGGACTCGGCGAACGGCACGTTCGTCAATGGTCGGCGCATCACCGGCGTGACCGCACTCGCGCCGGGCGACGTCGTGCAGATCGGCACGTTTCAGCTGACCTACGACGGTGACAGCCTCGATTCGTTCGATCAGCGCGGCGCGATCCGTCTCGATGCGGCTGCGGTGGAACGGACCGTCGGCGGTCGCCAGCTCCTCGCCCCGACCACGCTCTCCATCGAGCCGTGCGAGCTGGTCGCGATCGTCGGCGGCAGTGGTGCCGGCAAGTCGACGCTGATGACGGCGCTGTGTGGCTTCCATCGTGCCACCGGCGGCAAGATCTCGCTCAACGGCGACGATCTCTACGCGGGCTACGACGCGTATCGGTCGATCATCGGCTTCGTCCCGCAGGACGACACGCTGCATCGAACCCTCTCGGTTCGTCGCGCCCTCCACCATGCCGCTCGGCTGCGCTTGCCCTCCGACACCAGTCCCGACGAGATCCGCAGCCGGATCGACTCCGTGCTCGAGACCGTCGAGATGACGGCACACGCCGACAAGCGCGTCGATCAACTCTCCGGCGGTCAGCGCAAGCGCGTCTCCATCGCGTGTGAGTTGCTCGCCGATCCTGTGCTGCTGTTTCTCGACGAGCCGACGTCGGGTCTCGACCCTGGCCTCGAGCGCAAGCTGATGCACACGCTGCGCTCGCTCGCAGACGGCGGTCGGACGGTGGTGGTGATCACGCACGCGACGACGAACATCAAGATCTGCGATCACATCGCATTCCTCGCCGGCGGCAAGCTGTCGTACTTCGGTCCGCCGTCGCAGGCGCTCGAGTACTTCGGGGTCGCCGACTTCGCCGACATCTACACGATCACCGAGGGCTCCGGCGCCGAGACGTGGGCCGAGACCTATCGGCAATCGCTGCAACATCAGAAGTACGCCGTCGAGCGACCGGCGCGTGCACCGGCGGGGCCGTCGATCGAGCAGCGTGCCGAGGCCGTGCGGCGTGCGAAGTCGTTCAACCAATCGAGCCTGCGGCAGCTCGCGATCCTGTGCCGCCGCTACGTCGAGCTGATCCTCGCCGATCGCAAGAACCTCGCCCTGCTGCTCCTCCAGGCTCCCGTGATCGGTGTGCTGCTCACGCTGGTCAGCAAGCCGGAGTCGTTCGTCGAATCGCGGATCGAGGCGAAGAAGTTGATCTTCATGCTCGCGGCCACCGGCGTGTGGTTCGGCGTGATCAACGCGGCGCGCGAGATCTGCAAGGAAGCGGCGGTGCTCCGGCGCGAGCGGCTCGCCGGACTGCGTGCGCTTCCGTACCTGCTCTCGAAGTTGTTCGTGTTGTTCGCGCTCGTCCTCGTGCAGAGCGCGCTGCTGCTCGGCGTGATCAAGCTGCGCTGCGCGTTCCCACCCGATGGCATCGTGATGCCTGCGACCCTCGAGCTGTTCGCCACGATCTCGCTCGCCGGCCTCGCCGGCATCGCGCTCGGGTTGTGCATCTCGGCGGTCGCGTCGACCCCCGACAAGGCGACGTCGTTGATCCCGCTCGTGCTGGTCCCGCAGGTGGTGTTCTCCGGGATCATGTTCGGGCTGCACGGCATCCCGAAGCTCGCGTCGTACCTGGTGCCGGCGCGCGCGGCGGTCGATGCGATGTCGGCGACGATCAACACCAACGAGCTCGCCACGCCGATGCTCCTGCCGCTTCCTCCCGAGCCGCAGTACGCACACGAGGCGGGGATCCTCCTCGGTGCGTGGGGACTCCTGCTCGCGCAGACCCTCGTCTTGTCGATCGCGGCGTGGCTCGCGCTGACGCGGAAACGCTGATCTCTACCGCGCCGTCGGAATGGCGAGCTCGGCGAGCGTCGCGACGATCACCCCGGCGACCTTGGTGGTCTTCGGCATGTGCAACGTCCCGAAGCGGTCACTCGTCGCGTGATAGTGCGGCGTATCCTCGGCCGAGCCGGCGACGTTGTGCGCCTCGACGCAGTCCATCGGCGCGATCGACGGGATGCCCGCCTCCTGGAACGACGTGTGATCGTCGCCGTAGCAGAAGTCGTGCTGGAGGTACGTCTTGTGCGCGACGCCGAGTCGGGTGGCGACCTCGGCCATGTGATCGACCATGAACTGCGACGCGGTGTCGCCGAGGATGTCCATCTCGTCGGCATCGCCCTTCGGCCAGAACCCGATCATGTCCGGCGCGATCACGCCGCGGAACTCGAAGCCCGAGCTCGGCATCCACGTGGTCATGTGCTTGCTGCCCATGCTTCCCTGCTCCTCGGCAGCAGTCAGCACGAACCAGATGCTGTGCTCGAAGGCATGCGGCGTCATCACGCGCGCCGCCTCGAGGACCGCGGCCACGCCGGTCGCGTTGTCGTCGGCGCCGGGCGCTTCGGTCATTGGTGCGCCAGACGTCGAGTCGTAGTGCGCGCTGAAGATGTAGACCACCTCGGGCGTGACCGCGCCGGGGTGCTTGACGATGATGTTGTTCGCCGTCTCGCCGGCGACCGGAAACGGATCGAGCTCCGCGGTCAGCCCCATCGCCGTGAACCGACCCACCAGGTAGTCCTTCGCGCGATCGTCGCCTTGTCCCATCGTGAAGCGCGTCTCGAGGGCTTCGAGCCCCTGGATCGATCCCGACAGCTCGGTCTGCGAGACCGCGGCGGCGAGCACGTCGGGCTCGGCGGCCGGCGTGGAAGGCCCAGGGTCGCCACCACCGCAGGCAGCCAGGAGGATCAGGGAGAGGGGTCGCATGGGGCGAAACCTACGGAAATGCCACGAGGAGTCAATCAACCATTTCTGACCCGGCCTAGAATCCGGAGCGATGCGACCGAGCGATTCCGAGCTAGGAACCGCAGGCGCCACGCAGCAGTTACCCGAGGGGCAGATCCCCGAGGTCGCTCCGCTCGCGCTGGTGGCGGCCGGTCGCGACCCGTCGACGGTTCCGGCGCCGACGAGCCAGCAGCTGTCGAAGACCACGGCGGTGGCCGCGATGCGCGACGAGGAGGTCGAGCGCACTCGGTTGTTCATCCGCATGGGCTGGGTGCTCAGCGTCGCGGTGATCGGCACGGTGCCGTTCGTCGGCGCACCCTTCGCGATGTCAGTCGCGCTGGTGACTGGCCTGATCGTCGGGATGATCGTCAGCTTGGTCCTTCACCAGCAGTTCGCGGATCCGGTGCGCTACACCGAGCGCGCGCTGGTCACGCTCGCGGTGATCTGCGTGATCAACGGCCACCTCGGCGTCATGTACTACGGGACGTTCACCGCGGCAGCGCTGATGATCATGGTCGGCATCCACTTCGTCGCGCGCACGGAAGCTGAGCGGGTGGCGCGGTGGATCCTGGTCAGCGCGCTGGTCAGCTACTCGGCGATCGCGGCGAGCATCATCACCGGGGTGATCGACGACCCGGGCGTGTTCGCGACGGAGGTGGAGGTCGCACCCAGCGCACTCGTCGTCGGTGCGTTGTTCGTGCTCGGCACGTTCATCCTCGCGTACGAGACGGCGCGGATGTTCCGGCTGGTGTCGCTGGCCGCGATCGAAGACCTCGCGCGTGCGACGCGACTCGCCTCGGAGCGCGAGGCGGTGATGGACGAGCTCCGTGCGGATCTCGAGCGCGCGCTCAAGATCGGCGGGCCGGGCCGCTACACCGATCAGGTGATCGGCGACTTCAAGCTCGGCATCGTGCTCGGGCGCGGCGCGATCGGTGAGGTCTACGAGGCCATGCACGCTCGGACAGACGAGCCTGCGGCGGTGAAGCTGTTGCGTCGCGAGCTCCTCGCCGATCCCACGCAGGTCGCGCGGTTCCTGCGCGAGGCACGCGCGAGCTCGGCGGTGGATTCACCGCACGTGGTGCGCGTGCTGGCGTCGGGCGAAGCGGAGCTGCCGTTTCTCGCGACGGAGCGCCTGCACGGGCACACACTCGCCGATCGGCTGCGTCGCGAGACCAAGCTATCCGCCGAGGCGCTGCTCGAGTTGGTTCGCCACGTCGGCTCCGGCCTCGACGCCGCGGCAACCGCCGGCATCGTCCATCGCGATCTCAAGCCACCCAACCTGATGCACGACGGTGCGGTGTGGAAGATCCTGGATTTCGGCGTCGCGACCTTCCTCGACGACGGCGGCGTGTTGACGCGCGGTGAAGCAGTCGGAACACCGCACTACATGTCGCCCGAGCAAGCGCAGGGCAAGTCCGTCGATCGGCGCGCGGATCTCTACGCACTTGGTGCGATCGCGTATCGCTGCATGACCGGCACGCACCCGTACTCCGCGCCGGATACCCCGGCGATGCTGTACGCCGTCGTGCATCGTCGCCCCGCGCGTCCTGGTGCGATCGCGGAGCTCCCCGCCGATGTCGACCGGTGGTGCGCGATCGCGCTCGCGAAGTCGCCGGACGATCGCTTCGCGACGGGGCGTGTGCTCGCCGACGCCCTCTCCGATGCGCTGCGTGGTGCGCTCGCAGATCCGCATCGCCAGCGTGCCGATGCGTTGATCCGGAAGTCTGGATGGGGCACGTGAGCGAGCTGTCGCAAGCGGCGTTCTCGACGAGCCCGGGTTCGGCGGTCGATGCGCTGCGCGCCGAGGAGGTCCGGCGCACGCGCGCGTTCCTCCGCGCCGGTAACATCTTCGTCGCGGGCGTGGTGGTCGGCATTCCGTTCCTCCCAGGTGATCGACGCATCGGGATCGCGCTTGCCGTGACCTCGCTGATAGGTCTTGCGTTCAGCACGTGGCTGTACCGCCAGATCGCGGATCCGCAGCGTTATCGGCAGGGGCCGATGGTGGTGCTCGCCTTCATCGCCGTCGCCGCCGGCTTGCTCGGGATCCTCTACGCGGGCGCGTTCTCCGCGGCATGTCTCGCGGTCGCACTCGGTCTCTACTTCTTCTGCCGCACGGAGCACCTCGCGAGCGCGATCGCGATCTACGTGTTCGCTGCCGGCGGGCACGCGCTCGAGGTGCTGCTCGTGGTCACCGGCGTGATCGATGACCCGGGCTTCTATCCGATCAACAGCGAGGCTTCGATCTCGGCGCAGATCGCCGGTCAGTTGAACCTCCAGTTCGCGTACGGCCTGGTGTTCTGGCTGGCACGGATCACGCGCAACAGCTCGCTGCGCGCGATCGAGCAGCTGCAACGAGCCACGCGCCTCGCCGCCCAGCGCGATGTTCAGGTCGCCGAGCTCCGCCGCGATCTCGCGAAGGTGCTCGAGGTCGGCGCGCCGGGCCGGTTCAGCGAGCACGTGTTCGGCACCTGGAAGCTCGGCAACCTGCTCGGGCGCGGCGCGATGGGCGAGGTCTACGAAGCGGTCAATCCCGCGGGCGACGAGGCCGCGGTCAAGTTGATCCGTCGCGAGCTGCTCAACGACCCGAAACAGATCGAGCGCTTCCTCCGCGAGACCCGGATCGCCGGTGCGATCAAGTCACCGAACGTCGTGCGCGTGATCGAAGCGTCGACCGACGCGGTGCCGTTCCTCGTGATGGAGCGGCTGCACGGGCAGACGCTGTCGGAGCTGTTGCGCCAGGGCACCACGATCGACAAGCGCGAGCTCGGTGGGATGGTCGCGCAGATCTGCCGCGTGCTCGATCTGGCGCGCGAGGTGGAGATCGTCCATCGCGATCTCAAGCCGCAGAACTTGTTCCAGTGCACCGACGGCAGCTGGAAGCTGCTCGACTTCGGCATCGCGCAGATGGGCGACGGTTCGGGCACGCTGACCCGAGGCGGCGTGATCGGGACGCCCGCGTACATGGCGCCGGAGCAAGCGAAGGGTGAGTCGGTCGACCACCGCGCCGACGTCTACTCGATCGGTGCGGTGATCTATCGCTGCCTGACCGGGCGCGCACCCTTCGTCGCCGCGGATAGCGCCGCGATGCTGTACGCGGTGGCGCACGAGCGGCCGCTGAGGCCATCGTCGATCTCGACGAACCCGACGATCACGCCCGCCGTCGAGCGCGTGCTCGCGCTCGCGCTCGCGAAGCAGCGCGTCGATCGGTTCGCGACCACCACCGAGCTTGCTCTCGCCTTCGCACGCGCACTGCGCGACGAGCCCGATCACCTCGCGGATGTCGGCGCCGCGTGGCGCGAGCCCGAGGGACTGGATGTATAAGGGCGGCATGGCGACCATCGACGAGGCAAAACGAGCGGCTGCCCGCGCAGCACTGGCCGAGCTTCCGGAGTCCGGCGTGATCGGGCTTGGCACGGGCTCGACGACGCGATTCTTCATCGACCTTGTCGGCGAAGCGGTCAAGGCCGGGAAGAAGTACACCGGCGTGCCGACCTCGGAGGCGAGCCGCAAGCAGGCCACCGAGCTAGGCATCCCGCTGCTGTCGGACGACGGCCCGTGGGACATCGCGGTGTGTGTCGACGGCGCGGATGAAGTGGATCCGAACCTCGATCTTGTCAAAGGCGGCGGCGGAGCGCAGACGCGCGAGAAGATCGTCAACTTCAGCGCGCGCAAGAACGTGATCATCGTCGACGGTTCGAAGCTGTCGCCAAAGCTCGGCACGACCTGGAGTGTTCCGATCGAGGTGCTGCCGTTCGCGCATCTCGCCACGAGGTCCCACCTCGCGAAGTTCGGGACACCGGTACTTCGCAACAAGGGTGATGTTCCGTGGAAGACGGACGCGGGAAACCTGATCTACGACGTCAAGACCGGACCGATCGACGACGCGGCCACGCTGGATACCAAGCTGCGCGCGATTCCCGGGGTGGTCGAGACCGGCCTGTTCGTCGGTCGCGCCGATGTGGTGCTGGTGGCGCGCGAGACCGGCGTCGAGCGCCTGGCTCGCACGTAGCCGCACTACGGGATCAGCGCACCGAGCCCGCGAAGTGCGATCGGCAAGACGGGAAGCGGCGTGCCCACTGGCGCCGGTGCATGGGCGACGAGGATGCAGCGTCCAGCCGTCGACAACACGAACTTCGTCGGTTGCAGGTCGCGATACGCGACGCCGTGCGCGTGGATCGCAGCCACCGCCGCGGTGATGTCCTGCGCGATCGCGGTGAGCTGACCGAGCGTGAGCGCGGTCTTCCTCAACCTCGACAGATCGACGCCGCGGACGTACTCGATCACCTGCGCGCGATCCGGGACTCGCAGCACGCCGTAGACCGCCGCGATGTTCGGGTGCATGACGGCCAGTGGATCGGGTAGCGCTGCGACGGCGTACTCGCCCTTCACCCGTACGATCGCGTCGGGCCACGGATCGGCGAGCGGGCCGGCGTACGTCGCCGCGTAGACGATGTCGTCGTACCCCTCGGACAGCTTCTTGGTGACCCACCACGCGCGCGAGCGTGCCTTGACCGGCCCGGGGATCGACGGTGGCTGGTAGTGCTGCTGGGCGAGCTCGGCGAGGCCGGTGCGATCCGCGGGGAGTCGCGCGAACGCCTCGGCGAGCTCGCGTGCGTCAGCGAAGCGGTTCGCGGGCTCCTTCGCGAGCGCGCGGTCGAAGAGTGGCTGGAGCGCCGCATAGGCGAGCGGCAGCTTCGGCGCCGGCGTCTGGAGGATGTTGACCAGGATCGCCATTTCACTGTCGCCCGCGAACACGCGTTCGCGCATCGCCAGCTCCTGGAGGATCACGGCGAGCGCGAAGACATCCGTCGCGAGGCCGGCGGGGTGGCCGGTGACCTGCTCCGGCGACAGGTAGGAAGGCTTGCCGCGCAGGGTGCCGGAGCGCGTCTGCATCTGCGCATCGCCACCTGCGCTTCGCTCGGTCGCGATCACCGGCTGGACGAGCTTCTCGCGGGGCAGTCCTCGATCGCGAACGGTGTTGTCGACGGCGACGAACGCGGTGTAGCGGCACAACACGCCGTAGGCGAGAGAAGTCTCGATCAGCTCGTCCTCGATCGGGAAGCCATTCGGGAACACGCTGGAGGCCACGCGATCCTCGAGATCGCGCAGCCGCGAGCGCGCCCACACGCGCTGGAGCGATGGGAGATCGATGGTCTCGACCGGCAGCGGCTTGCGCACCGGTGCACCCTTGGGATCGATCGCGCGGAGCATGACGCTGGTCGGCGTTCCGATCGTCCGCACGGCGAGCACGGCGGGTACGCCGGCGATCGCGCGCGCTGACTTCGCGGGCGTTCGCGTGTTCGGCTCGATGGTCGCCCCCTCGAGCGAGATGTCGAGCTCCTCGAGCACGGGTGCGAGGAGTCGTCGCACGAGGCGATCGAGCGCGCCCCCGAGCTGCGCGTCCTGCGGAGCCGCCTCGCACCCACCACCGGTCGCGCGAGCCAGCCGCATGCACAGGCCCTGGTTCGCCGCGGGTCCGATCGCGACCGCCAGCAGCTGGACGTCCGCCCGTGCGGCGATCGCGACCAGCTGATCCTCGTTCGCGACCTGGCCGTCGGTGATCAGCACGATGGCTCGCCGGCCCTGGTGACCACGTCGCTCGAACGCCGCCGCAGCGAGCTGCAGCGGCGCGCCGATCACGGTGCCGCCACGCGCCTCGACCCGTTCGAACCACTCGATCGCGCGCCGCCGTTGCGACGCGAACGCCTGGACGAGCTGGTTGCCGAGCGGCGCCTCGATCTCGTGATCGAACGCGAGCGGCAACACGCGATCGCGCGGCGTCAGGCCCTCGACGATCCAGCTCGCAGCGCGCCTGGCGAGCGTCATCTTCTCGCCGTCCATGCTGCCCGAGCGATCGAGCAGCACGGCGACCTCGAGCGGCAGGTCGTCGGCGGGCAACGCCGTGCACGCGGTGACGACCAGCGTGCCGCGATCGCCGGTGGGATCCGGGCAGAACAGCGCGCTATTCGTCGCGGGTAGTGGGAACTGCAACACGATGTCGCCGTCGGGCAGCGTGTCGGTGATCGCGATGCGCAGCCTGTCGTGCTTGCGCTCGACGTCGAGCGCGTGGGTGCCGAGCACGTCGGTCGCGCCGAACGCATCGATCATCACACCGACGCGGATCCCCGGATCGGTCACCCGCGGTGGTGTGACGCGCGAGGCGTCTGGGGCGTCGTAGGTGTCGAGGCCGATGCCATCGCCGCTCGCCGCTCCACCGAGTGGCGAACCCGGCACGTACCGCGCACCGACCAGCAGCGGCAGGCGAAACACCGCACGGTCGTCGGCGATCGGGAGGATCAGGTCCATCCCGATGCTGACCCACGCCGACGAGCCCGGCGGCAGGTTGCCGACGCGCACCGTCATCACCTCGGGTCGATCCTCCTCGAGCGTCGACGCCGCTTGTCCCGCCGCGATCGCCGTGTCGTAGATCGCGCGCGCTTCCTCGCGCTCGTGCAAGGTGCCGCGCGTGGTGACGCCGTCGACGGTGAACGCGTAGCTCGACACCGCGCCGAGCCCCGGCAGTGGAAACACGTAGGTCACCTCGAGCAGCGACGCGCGATCGTTGACGTAGAGCTGCTCGAGCAGGACGTGCGCGTGGACGCCCGATACCTTCGAGTGGATCTCGATCCGCTTCACCGGGAGCTTCGCGCTCCCCGCCTCGAGCGTGCCGAACCCGAACGGAGCTTCCTCGATCATGTGTCTTCCTCGGTGGAGAGTCCGCGGTGGGTCAACCAGGTGCGCAAGGCACGAGCATCCTCGTCGGTGAACGGTCGAGCGGCGCCCTCGAGCAGCAGGGTGGCTCCCGGCGCGACGCGGAACGCCTCGACGACAGGGGAAGGCCGCGGCCTGCGTGTCCAGAACCGCTCTCGGGTCTCGGTCAACGACCGCAGCTTCGCTCCGGACGTCCCCGCGAGCTTCTTCTGGATCTCGGCGAGCGCGAGACCGTCGCGCTGCAGGCGCTTGATCGCGAGCAACTGCTGGAGGTGATGCTCGTCGTACAGCGCCTTCTTCTTGTCGAACGCGCGCGGTGGATCGAGCAACCCGAGCGCCATGTAGTAGCGGACGGTGCGGAGATCCGGCACGTCGGTGACGCGGCCCGACGGTTGCGGCTCGTCGACGAGGACGCGCCCGCACTCGCGCACCAGCTCGCTGATCGTCCACGCCACGAACACGAACATGACAGTATCAGCTAATACTGTCAAGACATACTGTCACGATGTCCGGCAATGCGTCCGGGCGCGGCGCGAGATCCGCGCGTAGATTCGGGCTGTGAAACGGATCGTCCTCGTCGCCGCGCTCCTGTTCGGCATCCGCGCCGCCTGTCACGACGACCCGCGGCCGCTGCGGATCGCGACGTTCAACATCGAGGACTTCCCGAAGGACGATCGCCAGATCGCCGGGGCGTTCGCCGAGCTGGCAGCGCTCGACGCACCGATCGTCGGCGTCCAAGAGATCATGGACCCGCGTGCGTTCACCACCGCGATGCGCAGCTCGCTCGGCACCGAGTGGCAGGTCGCGTTCGAGCCGTTCGTCGAGCGCGGCTATCGCCACACCGGCGTGCTGTTCGATCGCCGCCGGTTCACGTTGATCGCCGTCACCACCCACGACGAGACCATGCTCGGCGGCCATCACAAGCGCGTCCTCGACGTCCGGCTACGCCCCGCCGAGGGCGGCAAGCCGGTGCGCATCCTCGTGGTGCACCTCAAGGCCGGCGGCGATGCTCGCGATCGCGAGATCCGGCAGCGGCAGCACCGCGCGCTTCGCGAAGTCATCAAGACAGTGAAGCGCTCCGGCGATCGGATCGCGGTGCTCGGTGACTTCAATGCGACGCACGACGTCGAGGATCGCGGTGACCTCGCGGCGCTCGCGAGCGCGACAGACCTCGCATGGTCGACCGAACCGCTGGCATGCAGCGCGTTCTGGCGCCGCGACGACGGCTGCCCGCGCTCGCGCCTCGATCACATCTTCACCTGGGAGTCCGGAGAGGCAACGGCTACGGGTGCCTGCGCGACCTCGGGTTGCGAATGGCAGGATCGCTGCCCACTCTACTCGCGCGAGATCAGCGATCACTGTCCCGTCGTCGTCGAGCTCGACTAGCTCGTTGGAATCTGCCCCTCCAACATGTCGAGATAGCTTCGGTTCAGGCGGTAAACGACAAGTCTCCCACCAGCACGGCTCGACCACGAGCGGTGTAGCAGCCGGATCGCTGCTTCGTGGGGCTCGATCAGGACGGTGCTAGTGTCGCCGCCATGAGGCGACTGATTCCGTTGCTGTTGTTCGCGTTCCTCGCACCACCTGCCGAGGCCGAGCCCAAGATCTCGTTCGAGAAGTTCGAGCTGTCGAACGGCATGAAGCTCTACGTCATCGAGGATCACACCGCACCCACCGTCTACGAGGTCATGTGGTTCAAGGTTGGCTCGAAGGACGAGGTCGCGAAGCGCACCGGCTTCGCACACCTGTTCGAGCACTTGATGTTCAAGGGCTCGGCGCACCTCGCCGACGGGCTGATGGACAAGTTGCTCGAGGAAGCGGGCGGTTCGTCGAATGCATTCACGTCGCGCGACATGACCGTCTATCAGAATGTCGCCGCGTCGAACTTCCTCGAGATGGTGCTGTGGATCGAGGCCGATCGGCTCGCCGGTCTGCTCGAGACCTTCGACAAGGCGAAGCTCGATAACCAGCGCGACGTGGTGCTCAACGAGCGCCGCCAGAGCTACGAGAACCAGCCGTACGGTCAGTCGGAGATCTTGATCGCGGAGAAGCTGTGGCCGAAGGATCACGGCTATCACTGGTCCACCATCGGTTACCCGGCAGATCTCAAGGCGTCGACGGTTCCCGACGTCGCCGCGTTCTTCAAGTCGTACTACGTCCCGAGCAACGCCACGATGGTGGTCGCAGGAGATGTCAAACCGGCGGAAGTGAAGAAGCTCGTCGAGAAGTACTTCGCGTGGATCCCGAAGGGCAACGAGCCGGTGCGCCCGCAGTACAAGGAGCCGGCGCCGATCACCAAGGAGATCGTGGTCAAGACCACCGACGACGTCCAGGTGCCCAAGGTGTTCATCTCGTGGCGCGGCCCCAAGAAGTTCACCACCGAGGAGCCGGCGCTGGACCTCGCAGCTTCGATCCTCGGAGACGGCAAGTCATCGCGGCTCTACAAGCGCTTGGTCTACGACGAGAAGATCGCGCAGGAGGTCGAAGCCGGGTTCGACGGTGAGCAACTCGCCGGCACGTTCCAGATCGAGGTCACCGCGAAGCCCGGCGTCGATCCGCAGCGCCTGATCAAGGAGGTCACCGAGGAGGTGGCGAAGCTCGCCGCGGAGGGTCCGAAGCCGCTCGAGCTCGAGCGCGCGCAGGCGTCGCACGAGTATCAGTTCCTCGCGGGTCTCGAGCAGACGCTGGGCAGGGCGATCGCGCTCGCGAGCTACGACGTCGAAGCGGGCGATCCGAGCTACTTCCCGAAAGACCTGGCCCGCTATCGCGCCGTGACCCAGATGCAGGTGAAGGACGCTGTGGCGAAGTACCTCAAGCCGAACGCGCGCCTCGTCCTGACGATCAGCAAGGGCAAGAAGGTGGTGGAGAAATGAAGACCCTCGCAGCACTCCTGATCACGTGCCTCGCTGGTCACGCGGTCGCCGACGGCTTTACCAGGTCACCGATCAAGGACTGGACGAAGAAGCCGGTGCCCACCGCCGAACCGAAGTTTCAGCCGCCCGTCGCGAAGCGCCTCAAGCTCGCGAACGGCATGGCGCTACTCGTGATCGAGAACAAGAAGCTACCGATCGCGTCGTTCGTGCTGGTTGCCCCCGGCGCCGGCACGTCGGCGGATCCGGTGGGTAAGGCGGGGCTCGCTGCCTTCACCGCGGATCTCCTCGACGAGGGAGCCGGTGGCTTGACCGCGCTCGGCATCGCTGAAGAGCAAGACCGCCTCGGCGCCAGCGTCAAGATCGGCGCCGATGTGGATCACGCCATCGTCGCCGTCGATACGCTGTCGCGCTCGCTCGACGGCGCGATCGATCTGCTGACCAAGGTGATCACGCAGCCGGCCTTCGAGCAGAAGGAGTTCGATCGCGTGCGCGGCGATCGCAAGACGGCGATCGAGCTGCGGCGCGATCAACCGCGCGCGGTCGTCGCCATCATGCTCAATGGTGCGTTGTACGGCCACGACTCCGCGTACGGCCATGCCGGTGCAGGGACGCAGGTGTCATTCAAGGGGCTGACGCTCGCGGATACCAAGGGCTTCTTCGCGGAGCACTGGAACCCGGCGGTGATGACGCTGGTGGTCGCCGGCGATGTCGATGCCGCGGCGCTCAAGAGCAAGCTCGACCGCGGGCTCGGCGCGTGGAAACCGGCGGGCACCAAGCCGATCGCGAAGGTCGATGCCACGCCGAAGCCGATGGGCAAGCGGCTGCTGGTCGTCGATCGCAAGGACGCGGCGCAGAGCGACGTCCGGATCGGGCTCGTCGGTCCCACCTGGAAGGACAAGCAGTACTTCGAGTTCGAGGTGCTGCGCACCACGCTCGGCGACGGCTTCACGAGCCGGCTGACCCAGAAGCTCCGCGAGGAGATGGGCATCACCTACGGTGCCGGTGCGTCGGTGGATTGGCGGCTACAGCCGGGCCCGTTCGTGATCGCGACGGCGATCCAGACGCCGGATACCGGGCGCGGGCTCGCCGAGGTCGTCAAGATCCTCGACGACCTGTCGGCCAACGAGCTGTCGGCCGCCGAGCTCGAGAAGAGCAAGCAGAACATCATCCGCGCGTTGCCGGCGATGTTCGACAGCAACGGTTCGACCGCGGGCGCCTTCGCCGAGCTGGCGCTCCACGGGATGCCCGACAACTACTACGCGAGCTACGCCGACGCGGTGCGTAAGGTGACCGCGAAGCAGGTCAAGGAAGCAGCGAGAACCATCATTCCGACGTCGAAGATGACGTTCGCCATCGTCGGCGACCTCGCGAAGATCAAGGCAAGCCTGAGCAAGCTGGGGCTGGGCGACCTGGGTATCCACGACGCGTCCGGCGCACCGAAGTAACCATCTTCGCTGTTGCAGGCTGTTCGGAGCCGGACGTATCGTCCGTCGCGATGAGGAAGCTCGCGGCGCTAGCCGTGGTTCTGGTTGCATGTGGACCGGCGGATCGCGATCCCGGAACGGGGGGCCCGAACGATCCGAACGATCCGAATGATCCCAACGACCCGAACGACCCGGGCGATCCACCACCGCTGCAGACGTTCGTCTACGCGCACACGTCGTCGGAGCTCTACAAGGTCGATCCCGACACGCTCCAGATCATGAAGATCGGCAACTTCTCGTTCAACACGGGAAGCGATTCGATCACCGATATCGCGATCGACAAGTCCAACACGATGATCGGCATCTCGTTTGGCTCGGTCTATCGGATCGACCCCACCACCGCGCAGGGCACGCGCCTGTCGAACGGGCTCGCCGGCATGTTCAACGGGCTGTCGTTCGTCCCCGCCGCGCAGATCGGGCAGACCGGTGACGACGTGCTGGTCGGCACGCGCAACACCGACGGCGCCGTGTTCCGCGTCGATCCGATGACCGGTGGGACCACGCAGATCGGCAACATGGGCGCGTTCTCGTCGAGTGGCGATCTGGTGTCCGTCGAGGACCTCGGCACGCTCCAGACCGCCGATAACGGGATCGGACCGGATCGCCTGGTCAAGCTCGCTCCGGGCACGTTCGCCGCGACCACGGTGGGCACCGATATCGGCTTCTCCGAGATCTGGGGCATCGCGTTCTGGAAGGACAAGGTGTTCGGGTTCACCAGCGGCGGTGAGTTCATCACGATCGATCCCACCACCGGCGTCGGCACACTCGTCACCGGCAACGGCCCCGAGTGGTGGGGCGCAGCCGTCACCACGCTCGCGCCGGTCGTGCTCTGACTACTTGAACGACGTGCGTCGATCGGCGGGCACGAAGGCGAAGAACAGCCCGCAGCCGACGACGAGGATGCCGGCGAACACTGCCGCCGCCTAGGGATACGCGATCACCATCGCGACGAGACAAGCCGACGACAGCACCAGCGCGAGGATCGGCG
>JBBQJJ010000080.1:0-26281 GCA_038325805.1 Haliangiales bacterium | reverse complement strand
TGCCGGCCTTCTTGACGGTGTGGGTCTTCGCACCCGCGGTGTCGCAGCGGATCTTGTTCTCCGGACAATCGTTCCACACCGCCTCGGGGCCATTGCCGAGCGTCTCGAGCGTGACCACGAACGGCGTCTTGGCCGGCGTCTTGACGAAGTCCAGCGCGAGCTTCGCTCCCGCGGCGAACGCCCCCTTGGACACCACGTACATCCGGAACTGGTTGCCGCTGTAGAGCTCCCACGATGCGCTCGTCGCGACGGGCGCGACCGGCTTCGGAGGCGGTGTCGCCGAGCCCGAGCCAACGGCTGGCGTCGCCGAGCCAGACCCTGCGGTGGGAGCGATTATTGGAGCGGTTGATCCAGATCCGGATCCAGATCCAGCTCCAGCGGCGACGACGACGGGCGCGGCGCTACCCGACGCGACCGTGCCGGGCGAGCCGTTCGTTTTAGGAGAGGTGTAGTCGACGCGCGTGGTCTGCGGTGTCGCTGGCTTGAGCGAGCAGCGATCGTCGAGGCATGATGGACCGCACGAGATCGTCAGCGCCGGGATCGAGGCACCGACAGCGATCACGAGCAGCGCTGCGACGTGTGACCTCACCCGCGGTCGACCTCGAGGTTGTACTTCTTGACGAGCCGGTGGATGTAGTTGCGATCGATGCCGGCCTCGGCGGCAGCGCGCGAGATGTTGCCGCGGTGCCGCGCGAGCAGCGCGACGAGATAATCGCGCTCGAAGGTCTCGACGAGGGCGGCCTTTGCTTCCTTGAACGGCAGCTCGAGCATCGCGTCGGGGGTTGACGGGCGGCCGAGCTCGGAGCTCGCGACATCTGCGTCGTTCACCGCAGGGCGCGAGCCACTCTCGGTGAGCTCGGACAGGAGATTGTTGCCGGTGTGACCGAGCGAGAGGGCGCGCTCGACGACGTTGCGCAGCTCGCGGACGTTGCCGGGCCAGTCATGCTTCTCGAGTTGCTCGAGCAGCACGGGCGAGTGTGCCCAGCCGCCGCGGCCCATCTTGTCGGCGAACCACGCCGCGAGGGTTGCGATGTCCTGCTTGCGCTCGCGCAGCGGCGGCACGTACGTGGCGACCACGGCGAGCCGGTAGTAGAGGTCTTCACGGAACTGTCCCGCGCGCACCATCGCGCGGAGGTCGCGGTGGGTCGCCGCGATCACGCGGATGTCGACGTCGACCGCTTGAGTCTCACCGACGCGGCGGACCTGGCGGCGATCGAGCACGCGCAGGAGCTGCGGCTGGAGATCGAGTGCGAGCTCGCCGATCTCGTCGAGGAACAGCGTGCCGCCGTTCGCGGCTTCGATCAGGCCCTGCTTGTCACCGGAGGCGCCGGTGAACGAGCCGCGCGCGTGACCGAACAGCTCGGATGCGATCAGCTCGTGCGGGATCGAGCCGCAGTCGACGACCACGAACGGGCCCTTCGCGCGCTTGCTGGCGCGGTGCACCGCTTCGGCGATCGCCTCCTTGCCCGTGCCCGTCTCGCCTTGCAGCAGGACCGTGGCCTCGGTGGGGGCGGCCTTCGAGAGCAGCGAGAACAGCCGCTTCATCGGCGGCGTGGTGCCGATGACATCGCCGAAGCGATCGCCCTTCCAGCTCTCGAGATCGACGTTGGTGTCGATCGGCTCGACATCCATCTCGGTGTGCTTGCCGAGGCGCAGCCGGGCCGGCCCCGTCAGCACGACCTGGCCGACGCGCGCCCCGCCGTGCTTGGTGCCGTTGGTGGTGTCGAGATCGCGGATCTCGATGCCGTCGCGGCGGACCCGGACCTCGAGGTGGTACCGCGACACCGTGGCGTCGGTGAGCACCAGATCGTTGTCGGCGTGGGTGCCGACCATCGTGGTGCCCTCGTCGAGCACGTGCTCCTTGCCCACGTCGGGGCCGGTGATCACGCGTAGCCGAAACGTTCGTTCGACGAGCACCCCGCTGGCGTCATCGGTAAGCAGCTGCGTGTGGACGGAGGTCACCTGACGGCAGTTGTACCGCGACGGCGCATCGTGACGCTAGACAGCCAGAGGGCGACGAGCAACACGAGGATCCCGGTGGTTTCGGGCTTGCTTCCGGCATCGCAGCATCCCCCACCCGGGCCGTCGAACGCGTTTCCGGCATCCGGGCGCGTCCCAGCGTCGCCGCCGGTCTCGGAATCGGAGGGGACATCGCCGTCACCGGGCACGCCGGCGTCGGTCGGGGGCGGATCCTCGCCGGCCTCGAGCGCCACCGAGTTGTAGTTCGGCACCCCACTGTAGACCTGTTCGCACTTGGTCTTGGTCTGGTAGCCGGCCTTCTTGACCGTCACGCACGCGAGCCGCGGGGTCACGCCGGTGAAGTTGTAGAACGCATCCTGGCCGACGATCTTGACGCGGCCGTCGTCGAGCGTGACCTCGGCGCCGGGCAGCCGGAACTCGGCTTCCTGCGAGCAGGTGAAGATATCCGTCGAGCAGATGATGCCCACCAGCTGGCCGGTGGGCAGCGCACCGTACTTGACGGCGAGGTGGTTCGCGACGCTGCGCTGGACGCCGTCGGACGGCTTGTTCGCGACTGCACCGTCGAGGATCATCGTCGCCGAGCTGCCGCCGTCGAACGCGACCGCGGTGTAGGCGCCGCGCGCACGGAGAAACCCGGCGAGCTCGGCGGCGGTCATCCCGGCCGAGCCGCTCTGCCAGCCATCGACGGTCACCAGGATCAGCGTGTTGCCGTCGGCGGTGAGGCCGGCGGCAGACCGCGGTGCGCGCTGGCAGGCGAGGGTGATCGGATCGTTGCAGTCGAACGAGGTCTCGACGGCGCCGGCGCGGATCAGGAGGGGCCGGCCGGAGATGGCACCTTGGGTGCCCTCGGGCAGCTGCGCCATCCCGACGACCTGTTCGGGCGGCGAGATGTTCGCGACCGTCCGCTCGCCGACCCGACGGAGGTGAAACACCGCGCTGCTCGCATCGTCGGCGGTATTGGTCCACGCGGCGGAGTCACCGATCGCCAGCCCGCGGGGCCGGTAGCCGGCGACAGAGAAGCTGTCACCGTTGATCGCGACCTGGGCGTCGAGTGTCAACGAGAGCTCGCCGGTGGTGGTGCCGCGCTCGGCTTCCTTGGTGGCGTAGAGCGCGATCTCGGTGCTGGTCAGATCGATCGTGACGAGGTGGATGCGCGCGGGAATCGCACCGTCTTCCCACTTCTCGTAGTCGATGCCCGGGTGCTTCTCGACCGCGCTGATCATCACCGGCGCGGCGACGGCCGTCGACGAAGCGCACAGGAGAAGGAGGAGCAGGGCACGCACGCGTGGGGCACTCTATCAATAGAGGCGCCGTTCTCGTTGCGAATTTACGTGCGCTAACCGCGCGAAAATTAGCGGCCGCCCCACTGCCAGTAGACGTACGGAATGATGGGGATGTACCAGGACCAGCCGGTCTTCGATTCGGGGTGGTACTGGATGAAGGCGGGGAACTCGGCACGCATGGTGCGCAGGACGCTGGTCTTGCTGCGATAGAACGGCGCGACGCGATAGCCCCACACCGCCTGGATCTTGCGGGGCTGGTTGTCGGAGTAGACGAACGTGGTGCCGTAGGACGCGGACGCGTGCAGCGACATCCGCGGTCGCCAGCGATAGTCGACCGAGATCGACGCATCGGGAGAGATCGCGTTGACATGGTGCTCGCCGATCTCGTTCATCGGATCGTTGTTGGTGACCTCGATCGACTCCGCGAACGTCGCACCCGCCGAGACGTGCACGCGAAGCTTCTCGGTGAATGGGATCGAGACGTTGATCCGGTTGAACCACGACGCGCCTTCGCGGGTGACACGGAGCTCGGGGCCGTCCTCCTGGTTCGACTTGACGTAGAGGTATTGCAGCATCGTCTCGAAGGCGACAGAGACGCCGTTCGTGCCGCCATCGCGGAGCCGAAACCGAAAGTTTCCGCTCGGCACCGGCAGGTGCGGCTCGATGAAGAAGCCGCCGATCAACGGCAGCAGATCGATCTCCGCGGTCAACCAGTCGGTGATGCCGACCCAGGCCCAGCTCGGCAGCGGCAACGTCAGCGGCGATTGGTTGTAGACGAATTCGCCTTGCTTCAGCGTGTACGCGGTGAAGCCGTCCATCGGGTGAAGCAGCGTGTCGGTCTGGAGGCCGCGGTCGGGCGCGACGACGGGCTCCGAGGTGGCGGTCACCGAGTCCGCGGACGCGCTGCCCGCGACGAGCGGAAGTGCCAGGACAGCGAGGAAGCGCACGCGATCCCACGCAGCAAGCAACGGACCATCGCCAACTACCGAGCACCACGTCGACGAGTCTCCAAATCCCACAAACGGCGTATCGTCGCTTTCAACGTATGTCGGAACCTCGGACGTTCTTCACCCGCGGGTTCGGCCTCGTGCAGAGCTATCTGGTCGAGGAGCGCCGGCAGAACCTGCTCGTGCTGTGCTCGCCGCGGCGACGCTTCATCGCCGAGCTGCAAGCCGGGCTGGGCGCTGTGCGCGTGTTCGATCGCGCGCAAGTCCACGTGCCGATCGAGGTGCTCGACGCCGCGGACGCGGAGCTCGACGATGCGGACACGCTGATCGCGCTCGGTGGTGGGGCCGCGATCGGGCTCGGCAAGGCGCTGCGCGTGCGCCATCCGCACCTCGGCTTGATCGCGTTGCCGACCACGTTCTCCGGCTCCGAGATGACCTCGATGTACGGCACCACCACCGGCATCGTGAAGCAGACCGGACGGTTGGCTGCGGCACAGCCCGACGCGGTGTTCTACGACGTCGACTTCGTCAAGGACCTGCCGGTGCCGCTCGCGGTGCAGAGCCTGACGAACGGCATCGCGCACGTGATCTCGATCCTGTCGACGGGATCGCTCGATGCGAGCCAGCGCGGTGATGCAGAGGCCGCGGCGGCCACCGTGATCCGTGCGATCGAAGCGGTGCTGGCAGATCCCTCGTCGCTCGAAGCGCGCGCGTCGGCGCAGCGCGGTGCCTCGCTGTGTGGTGCCGCGTACGAGCACGGCAAGGCCGGGGTGCAGCACGGCCTCGCGCACCTGCTCGGGGGTGCGCTGCGCATCGAGCACGCGGCGCTCCACTCGATCCTGCTGCCGCACTTCGTCGCGTCCTTGCGCTCGACGGGCTTGGTCACCGCGCTCGAGCGCGTGCTCGAGCCGAAGGTTCGCGATATCTACACGGGCGAGGTCCGCGGAGACCACGCGCTGGATTCGTACCTCCACGATGTGTTGACGCGGGCGACGGCGCCGGTCGCGCTGACCGCGCTCGGGGAGGGGGTGACGCGTGACGCGATCGATGCCGCGCTAGCGACCAAGCCGGAGCTCCCGCGCTCGATCGTCGACGATGCGCTGCACGGGCTGCGACCCTCCGGGTGGGGGACGCTCGACCTCGGCAGCGAGCCCCACGCGGTGCTCCTCGGCTGTCGCCCCGAGAACGCGCGCGCGATCATCCTCGCGCTCCACGGTCGGGGTGCCGAGGCCGGCACGATCGCGCGGCGCTATCGCGACATCGTCGACGATCCGTCGGTCGCGATCGTCGGGCTGCGTGCGCCACTCGGCGCGCCGCGCTGGTACGAGGTGAAGTACGGCGAGCCTGGTGCGGGCGAGAATCCCGAGGCGGTCGCCGCGATCGCGCGGGTCGAGAACGCGCTCACGCGGCTGCGCGAATTCGGCAAGCCGGTCTATCTCGCGGGCTTCTCGCAGGGCTCGTGCCTGGCGCTCGAGGTCGCGGCGCGCACGGTGGTGCCGCTCGCGGGTGTCCTCGCGCCGGCGGGGTCGCGGCTCGGGCAGCCGTCGTGGGCACCGCGAAGCGGACTGGCGATGCCCGTGATCGTGGGCGCGGCGGCCCAGGACAAGTGGATCGCGCGCGCAGATCTGGATGCGACGATCGCCTGGTATCGAGCGGCCGGTGCGGTGGTCGACGATCTGAGCTCGGCGGGTGACAAGCACGAGATCGCGGCGGCCCAGCGCGAGCGGATCCGTGCGTTGCTGCGCTAGTGGCCACGCCCGTCAAGGCATCGACTCCGTCTCGCCGATGCCCACGAGAGTGCAAACGCTCAAGTGATCGGCGACGGGTCTGCGATCAGCCAGCTCGGCTGCTTCGCTTTGATCGCGGGACATAGGTGGAGGGTCTCCATGTCATCGAAGCTCTTCATCGCGAGCAAGCAACGGTCTGGCGGGACGACAGCGACCAACCCGCTGCGACAGCAGGTCAGGCGCAGGGCGTCGCAGGATTGCGTTTCGACGACCAAGCTTCGACGATGCGCTCGATGCTCAAGCTCGCCTGCGCCGCGCTCCTGGCAGCCTGCACGCACCGGGCGACGTGCCCGCCACTCGGCACGCCGACGCTCGCGGTGACAGCGACCGACGACGTTCCCCCACCCGATGACCAGCTCGAACGGTGGCAGGCGATCCACGCGAACAAGGATCAAGTTCCGGCCGGTGCCTCCGCCGGCGCGCTGGTTCCCGAGCTCGTCGCGTACCTCGGCTCCGTCGATCCCAGGCGTCGCGACGGCATCGCGTTCGAGGTGTTCGTCGGCTGGATCTTGAAGGAGCCGAAGCTGACGCCCGACGAGCTCAGGAGCTTGATCGCCACGCTCGAGGGCAACCTCGCCGGAGCGCTCGACACCCCCGATGGTGTCTACCTCCGATCGTTCTCCGCCCTCGTGTTGTCCCTCGTCGTCAAGCGCGACCTCGGGCAACCGTTTCTCGATGACGCCGAGCGCAAGAAGCTGCTCGAGGCGACGGTCGCGTACGCGGGGCGAGAGACCGATCTGCGCGGTCACACCGGCAAGCGCGGTTGGGCGCATGCGGCGGCACATACGTCGGATCTGCTGAAGTTCCTCGCGCGCGAGCCGAGCTTTACCGACGCCGAGAGGATGCGTGTCCTCGATGCCGTGGTGCTGCTCGTCACGCGCCGACACGGCGGCAACTTTCATCACGGCGAGGACGGACGGATCGCGGTGGCGGTGATCGAAGCGCTCAAGGGCGGCGTGCCCGACGACAAGCTCGAGCCATGGCTGAAGCAGCTCGTGGAGCCCCTCGAGCAGCCGGAGTCGGCGCAGTTCGATCCGAAGCTGTATGCGGCGCAGCGCAACGCGAGAAATCTGCTGTTCACGCTGATCGTGCAGCTGTCGTCGGATCCGAAGATCAGCGAGGACGGCAAGACCACGCTGCTGGCGATCAAGAGGCTGATCGGCGGCTAGCTGTTACGACGCTTGACTGTCGAGCTCGGCGAGCAACCGATCGATCTGACCGATCGCCAGCTCGTGCCGCGCCTCGTCGAGCGGCTTCTCGGTCTCGAGGATCCGCTTCGCGCGGGTCAACCGCTCGTGCGCCTCGCCCGGCCTCGCGGTTTGATAGACCGAGCCGAGGAACACCAGCGCGCCGATCGCGATCACGGACTGCCCGGTGGTCTCGGCCTCGGCGGCGATCCCTTCGAGCACCGTCACGTTCTCGACGCGACCTTCCTTGATCGCCTCCATCGCGGCGTTCGCGCGCGAGGTCAGATCGGGTGCGAGCAGTTGCTCGCTGAGCAGCTGACACGCCCGCTGCTCGTCGGTGCCACCGTGGCTCGCGGCGAGATCTGCCATCCGCGCGAGCACCTGCCGCGCGAGATCGGCGCGCCCGAGCTGGGCGAGCGCGATGATCTTGGTCGGCAGGGCGGCGAGCTCGATCACCTCGGCGCCGGATGCGGGCAGTCCCATCAACACGATCTCGATCATGTCGAGCGCCGCCTGCGGCTTGCCGTCGCGAAGCACGCGCGCCGCGCCGACGATCGACTGACCGAGCACGGCGATGAGGTCGTCGTCTTCGGAAGCGCTCACGCCGGCGAGATCGCCTTGAACGGCTTGTCCTTGACCATCTCGCGGAAGCCCATCATGGCTTCGTTGACCTTGTTCCAGCTCGACAGCTTCGACATCGTGCCGAGCCAGCGGCTGACGTTCTTGTAGTGCGAGAGGTCGCTGCGGATCGGCTCGCCGATCGTCGCGAGGCATGCGCCGAAGTAGTCGGCGATCGTGATCTGGTCACCGCACAGGTACGGCTTGTCGCCGATCCAGTGCTGGTCGAGGACCTGGAACCAGGTGTTCGACTTGTCCTTCGCCCACTCGATCAGACCGTTGTGGAAGTCCTCGGTCGGCCGTTTGTGGTTCGGGAACAGCTGCGGGTAGACAACACCGTAGCCGTACTCCCGGTAGAACTGCGTGTTGAACCAGTCGAGCGCCTCGTCGACCTTCGCGCGCTTCTTGAGATCGGTCGGATACTCGGGCGCGTTCGTCTTCGAGGCGAGGTAGCGAAGGATCGACGCGCTCTCGGTGAGTCGCAGATCGCCGTCCTCGAGGACCGGCACCAACCGGTTCGGGTTGAACGCGCTGAACTCGGGCCCGTAGTGCTCGCCCGTCAGGATGTCGACCACCTTGTTGTGGAGCTCGATCTTCTTCTCGGCCGCGAACAGCAGGACAGGGCGGCTCGCGTTGCTGGCGGGGTGCATGTGCAGTGTCATCGACATCGTTCACTCTCCTCGGTCTGGGTCTCGATAGGGAACCGCCGCCTCGGCGGATTCCCAGATCACGCGCATCGCGGGCTCGCGTTGCTCTTCGTGAACGTGTGCGACGAGGCCAGCGCAGCGCGTGATCAGCGCGAAGCCTCGCATGATCTCGGCCGGAATGCCTGCGTCGGTAAGGACCGCTGCGATGGCGCCGGTCGCATTGATCGTGATGTGCCGGCGCTTGGCTGCGTCGAGCGCTGCGCCGAGGGCCTCGAGCGCGGCGACGTGCTTGCCGGCGATGCCGTGACCGCGCGCGACCTCGAACAGCACCGGCGTGCGTGGGTCGTCAGGCTTGTGCGTGTCGTGGCCGAAGCCGGGCAGCGGGCCCTTGGTCGCGGCGATGATCGCCGCCGGATCTTCGCCACCGACGATCCGGGTGAGGAGCTTCGCGCAGCCCTCGACGGTGCCGACGAAGTTGCCACCGACTCCCAGGAGTCCAGCAGCCACCGCGCCCTGCATGGCCTCGGGTGCGCTGCCGTAGATCAAGCGGGTGGTGATCGCCGAGGGAGTCAGGCCGTGCTCCATCAGGGCGACGAGGCAAGCGTCGATGCACGCGATCCGCGCCGGCGAGGGCACCTCGCCCAAGATCACGAAGCACATCATCTCGGTGAACGACAGCTTGCCGATCAGCTCGTGCGGCAAGCTCTTGCCGCGAATCGTGATGTCGTCGGGTGACGACGTGGCGATGCGGGTGGACGTCATAGCAACCTCTCGAGCTCGTGGCGCTGCACCTTGCCCGATGCACTGCGCGGGAACTGCTCGAACGCGATGAACCGGATCTGCTTCGGCCGCTTGTACGACGCGAGCTCGCCTGCGCACATCGCGAGCAGGGCGGCCTCGTCGAGGGCATCATCGTCCGGGTCGTGGCGCGCGACGAATGCGACCGGCACCTCACCCCATTTCGGATCCTTCGCGCGCACCACCGTGCACTCGGCGACCCGCGGATCGCGGAGCAGCACGCGCTCGATCTCCCCCGGGTAGATATTCTCGCCGCCGGATTTGATCAAGTACTTCACGCGATCGACGAAATCGAGCGTGCCGTCCGGATTGCGGACAAACACGTCGCCCATGTGAAACCAGCCGCCGCGGAAGTCGTGCTTGTTGGTCTCCTCCGCACGCCAGTAGCCGGAGAATAACGTCGGGCCGCGCATCGCGAGCTCGCCGGGCTGGCCGTCGGGGACGTCGCGATCGTCGGCGTCGACGAGCCGGACCTCGCAGAACGGGCTCTGCACCTTGGAGAGCTTCACGGGCGCGACGCCGATCGGGATCAGGCTCGAGCTGCACGGCGGGCAGCCGGTCTCGGTGGCCCCGAACGTGTTCGCGTACGGTGCGCCGAGCAGCTCGGTGATCGCGGCGATCTCGGCGGGCGGCACGAGGTCGGCCATCACACCGCACACCCGGATGTTCTCGGGGATCACGCCGCGGCGCGCGAGCTCGGTGGCGAACCGCCCGACCATGCCGGGCATCAGCAACAACCACCCGAGCGGCGTGGTGTCGACGATGTCGCACAACCTCTCGACATCGAAGCCGTCGACGACGATCACCGTGCCGCCGGTCATCAGCGTGCCCAGCGAGTTGTCGACGGCACCCATATGATAGAGCGGCGACCACGCGACGAAGGTGTCGTCGGGCTGGATGCCGAACTCGGCGCGGGTGACGAGGTTGCGCGTGATCTGCGCGCGATGGTTGATCACCGCACCCTTGGGCAAGCCGGTCGTGCCGCTCGTGTAGAGGATCACGAGCGGGCTCTCGGGATCGACGGGGCGCGACGCGATCGGTGGGATCGCTGCGAGGGCGTTCTCGTACTGCGCGCCGAAGATCAGCGTGGGCTTGTCGCTCGTGATCGCCGCTTGATGGCGTGGCGACACCACGAACACGGTGGGCTCGACCAGCTCGATGCAATGCGCGAGCTCGGGCGGAGCGAGGCGCCAGTTCTGGCACGCGACGATCGCGCCGATCCGAGCCGCGGCGAGCAGCACCTCGAGGACCTCGGCTCGGTTCTCCGAGAGCAACGCGATCCGATCGCCGGTGCCGACACCTCGGACGGCCAGGGCCGTGGCACAGCTCGCGACGCGCGCCGCGAAGTGGCGGTAGCTGATCGCGCGGGTGCCGTCGATGACGGCGATGCGGTCGGGAGACACGAGGGCGCGGGCAGCGAACAGCGAGTACACCGTCGCCGTCGTGGCACGCGAGATCTCGTCGAGCACGGCGGGCGGACGCTACCGCGAAACCTCGGCCCGATGATCGGTTCGGGGTCCGGAGTCATCGGAACCGATCAAAGCCCGCGATCGGATTGAGCCGGCTGTGGCGATGGAGCACGCTGTCGCCGGGATGGCCAAAGCCAAAGCGAAACCGAAGGCAGTCAAGAAGGTCGCGAAACCCAGCAAGCCGAAAGGGCCCAAGGGTGCTGGCTCGCCTCGCGGGGCGAAGGGCAAGACGGTCAAGTCCGCCGCGGTGACGCCAGGCTGGATCGACGCCGGCAAGGGCCTCGAGCTCGGGATTCGCGAGGGGGCGCTGGTCGCTCGCAAGGATGGCAAGGACCTCGCCTCGGTGCCGAAGGCGGCGAGGGAGACGCCGGTCGGCGAGCGGCTCGGCTCCGCGATCGACTTCCTCGAGGATCACGAGCGGACCTGCAAGCACACCGTCGAGACCTGGATGCTGCGCTCGCTGCCGGTGCCGCGTGGCGTGCTGCAGGCGGTGCTGCCGGATCCCGCGTGGAGCGGCGCGCTGCACGATGCGTGGGTGGTCGCGGTCGGCGCGGACCACACGGTCGATCGCGAGGTCGGCGGCTTCTTTCGCGGTGTCGATCCGGAGAAGGGGATCGGCGTCGTCGATCGCGAGGGCGAGACCACCTGGCTCGTCACCGAGAGCGTGCTGATCCCGCACCCGATCCTGCTCGACGAGCTCGAGGACCTCCGCGGGATGGCGGTCGAGATCAACGCGAAGCAGGGGACGTCGCAGCTGTTCCGCGAGACCTTCCCGAGGCCGGCGGCGGCGCCGAGTGATCCGCTGACGATCGATCAGTTCGCGGGTGGTGAGTTCGCGATGCTCCAAGGCGTGATCGGGCTCGCGAAGCGGCTCGGCTATCGCGTCAGCGGCGGCGCGGCGGTGTGCCGTGTCCTCGAGCGCGGGCAGTCCGTCGAGGCGCGCTACGACCTCGGCGAGGGGGACGGCATGGATTCGACGACGACCGGCGACCTGACGTGGGTCGACGCGAAGCAACGCCCGGTCGCGGTGATGGAGGTCCCGCCGGTCGCGTTCAGTGAAGGCATGCGGATGGCCGCGCAGATCTACGCGAAGCGCAAGGTCGAGAAGGAGGGCACCGATGAGTGATCAATTTGCCGAGCTTGCGAGGCAACAATTGTCGGCCCACGGGCCGATCGACGTGATCAACGCGAACGGCATCGCGCCGCTCGGTTCCAAGCTCGCCGACGATCAACGCACGTCGCCGGTGACGGCGCGCGCGTACAAGCACCCCGCGCTCGATCCAGGCGTGGTGGTGATCCGCCTCGAGCCGGATGCCGTCGCTCAAGGCATCGATGCCGAGATGGTCGCCTTCGGGTTCTCACCGCCAACGGTGACCAAGGCCCTCGGGCAAGTCCGCTCGCGCACGCTCGGGTTTCCCGGCTGGGCGCTCGTCCACGAGCCAAAGAAGGCTGCAGCCGCGCTCGCGGTGACCGAGGACATGCGCAAGGCGAAGCGGCTCGTCGCTGCGAAGCCTGGCCACGCGAAGGACGCGTTCGAGAAGATCGCGAAGCAGTTGCAGCGCACCGCGCCGCAGTTCCTGCCGTCGTTCTGGGAGGAGGTCGGTCGCGTGGTCGCCGATCAGGCGTCGACGACGATGGCCGCGCAGTTCTTCGAGAAGGCGCGCACGGCGGAGCGCGCGTACAAGCTCAAGACCGATCCCGAGGTCGCCGACGAAGCGTTCGTCGAGTTCGCGCTGCTCGGCGCACTCTCCGCGAAGACGCTGTCGCAGTACGCGAAGGATCTCGTCAAGCAAGCCGGCGGCGCCGAGGCGTATCGCCGGTTCCGCGCGATCGTCGTCAAGCGCGGGCTCGGTGGGATGCCGCCGTACTCGGGGATGGGCAAGGATCTGACGTCGCTCGCGAAGGCGGCGAAGGCAGACGAACAGCTCGAGGCCGACAAGCTCGCCGAGGAGCTGATCGAGGCGCCCGGCGTCAACAAGGCGCCGATCGAGTTCTGGACCACCTACCTCGAGTCCCTCAAGCGACTCGCCGCGGCGAAGCCGGAGATCAAGACACGGCTGCGCGCGATCTGGCCGGAACCGCGGGGTGGCTCCGACGAGAAGAAGACCGAGTTCGCGTCGACCTGGCTCGAGATGCTCCACGAGGTCGGTGCCCTCGCCGACCTCCCGGACGACGGGCTCGGCGGCTGGATCTCGAAGCTGTTCAAGTTCGCCGGCAAGACGCCGCGCACCGAGGAGATCCTCCGGCGCGAGACGCCGCGACTGATCGCGTTGAACCAACCAGTCGCGTGTCTGACGCGCGCGCGGTGGGGCCACGACCTCAACCTCGATCTCGCGGAGCTGATCCTCCAGCTCGGGATCGCGCTGCCGAAGGAAGACGACGAGAACCGGTTCGATACCGACACGATGACGGTCGACCCGGTGCTGGTCGCCGGTCACGCCGAGTACGGCAAGAAGCTGGTCGACACCGTGGCGCACATGATCGGAGAGTCCGAGCACGAGCATCGGATGCGCGGCAAGAGCGGCTTCACCGCGGCGCGCCGCACCTGGATCGAGCAGCGGATCGCCGATCTCGGTGGCGCCAAGGGTTTCGTCCAGCTCGAGAACGCAGCGGGGATGCTCGACAGCAAGACCACGGCGGAGACGTTCCTGCCGTTTCCGGACCTCCATACGAGGCTTGGCCAGGTCGATCTCGCCGACACGCTCGCGATGCACCTGCGCTCGGGCATCGCCGACGAGTTTGGCTGGCCCGCGTACGAGGAGGCCGTCGCGACGCTTGGCTCGCCGATCAAGACCGGCGGTGCGTTCCCGTACCTGACGGCGTGGAATGCATCGAAGGCGATCGCGCTCGGACCCGAGGGTGTGATCGCCGAGCACGACCTGGTCTACAAGACCAAGGAGCACGAGCTCGAGGGGGTGTGGTTCCTCGATGGCCAGTTCCTCGTCGAGGTCAGGCTCAAGAGCAAGTACCAGACGCAGTGCTACTGGAGTAGCAAGCCGAAGGACAAGACCAATCAGGAGTTCGGCTGGTCGATGTGGGGCGGCAAGCTCCCCGATCAGCTCGCGCTGCCGGGCGGAGGCATCACGCTCGGCGGCAAGGTGATCCACGCCGGCGATCAGAAGCTCGCGCGCACACGCACGTTCCTCTCCGACGGCACCACGATCTGGTACGAGGACAACGACAAGTACTTCACGCTCGATCCGATCAAGGACAGCAAGGCGAAGTCGGAGCCGCCTCCGTGGGTCGCCGAGTTCGCGCGCGAAGGCTGGAACGTCTCGGCGGTGCTCCAGCCCGCGCCCGCGGGGCTGACCTCCTCGCCGCTCGGGATCAAGGACGGCAGGCTGGGCATGCGGTCGCGCAGCAAGAAGGACGACTGGGACGACAAGGTGTTGCAGGAGCACGAGCGGATCGACGGCGTGTCGGCGAAGTTCAAGCGCTCGGTGTTCGCGCTGATCCTGTTCCCGGGCAGCGACGCACCGCGCGGCCTCGATCCAGATGGCTCGAGCAACCCGCGCTTCCTCGGCGGTGACGGCCCGGGCGTCGAGCTGATCTCGGAGACCGGCGAGCAGCTCGGCGTCGCGAACGCCCACGACTGGGCCGCGCGCGGCTGGGGTGTGCTGGTGCCACCGGCGACGTTCTGGGACTACGTGTCACCGCGCGATCTGGCCGGCAGCGTCACACTGCGCGCCGCGACCGCCGATCGGGTGCGTCCGATCGTCGCCGCGGCGCGCGAGGACATCGACGCGCAAGACAAGACGCCGCGTCCTCTCCCGAAAGCCGAGGCGGCCGTGCGCGCCGCATTCCCGGAGGTCACAGACGAGAAGCTCGTCGCCGGCATCGCGGGCTTTGCCGAGCGTGCAGCGGAGCTGTCGCGCCAGGTCGGCGAGATCGCCGCAGCGCGGTCGAAGGAGAACGCGGACCCGTCGGGGCAGGGCTTGCTCGGCGAGGCCGCGCAGCTCCGCAAGATCGCGAAGGCGCTCGCCGCCGGTCGCGAGACCAAGATCCCCGACAACGATGTCGATCCGCGCGACTGGCTGATCAACGCGCGAGCCCGTGCAGCACTCTCGCTGTCGCCGCTCGTCGAGCCGGATGATCGCCGCAAGGCGCGCGAGATGATCCAGGCGGTGTCCGGAACGATCTTCGCCGAGGATCTGTCGCGGATGCGGACGTTCGATCTGGAATCACCCGACGACTGGGACAACAACGTCGACTGGGGAACGCTGCTGATCCAGAAGCACGAAGGCTCGACCTACGTGATCGATCCGAACAGCGACTGGGGCATCGAGCTGTCGAGCGATGGCAAGTGGCGCGTGCCGCCGGTACAGGGCACCTCGTTGATGTGGAAGATCAGCGACGACCAGAAGCTGGCGAAGGGCATCGGCACGCAGTGGGCCGATCGCTTCCTCGAGTCCCCCGACGAACCGGTCGCCTGGGATCCGCAGATCGCGAAGGCGCTGGCCGACAAGTCGGGGCTGTCCGAGGTCGAGGCCGTGCTGCTGTGGATCAACGTCGTCAGCATGAGCACGTGGAGCAAAGACTTCCTCGGCAAGAAGCACCGCGAGCTACTCGGTGGGCTCAAGGTCGGCGACGTGTCGGCCGCGCATACGACGTTCGAGGAGCTGGACACCGACAAGATGCTCGCGATGTTCGAGAAGGCGGTCCCCGACGATCCAGCGCTGCTGCGCACGCCCCTCGCTCCCGGTGGCATGGTCGAGCGCCTCGGTGCGGTGTGGAGATCGAAGTTCGGGAAGCGCGCAAAGATCCCCCAGGATCTGATCGCTGCCGCGAAGAAGGATCTTGATCTTAGCGACCTCGGCAAGCTGTTGCCCGCGTTCGCCGGCGCCGCCGATGACGCGAAGTTCCTCCAGCCCGATCGCCGAGCGCTCGACGAGCTCGACGGCTACGGCGACGAGGCGCTCAACAACACCAACGCCGACGACATCATCACGATGCTGGCGTGGCTGTTCATCTCTCGTCCGGTCGGCTGCCCGATCCGCGCCGGCATCCCCGACGTGGTGGAGCAGGTCGTCTCCGTTGTCGAGGATGACAAGCTGTTGTGGCCGTTCGATAGCTTCTGGTTCGACGACGAGGACAAGAAGCAGCTCGCGAAGCGCGACAACGTCCTCGAGTCGATCGGCGGCAAGGTGATCGAGCTGCCGAAGGACAGTGACAGCGAGCCGTGCACCGGTGCGCGCGATGACGGCACCGTGATCGTCGCGGCCTACGGGCGTCACGTCTACGCGGCGTTCCGGCCCTCGAAGCTCGACAAGCAGCGCAAGAAGATCGAGCAGCTCGCGAAGTTGATGACGGCCCAACGCGATCGCGACGAGCAGGATGACAAGGATCGGAACCTCGAGATCCTCGCGCGCGTCGAGCTGATGCGCTCCGAGGCGTTCAAGGCGTTCGGTGAGCGCGTCAAGGAGACACCGGTCCCGGACGGTGGCTACGAGGCGAATCCGCTGCACAGCGTCCCGAAGCTCGTCGACAAGGTGGCGAAGGAGCTCGGTGTCTCGAAGGAAGCGGCGACGCTCTACCTGCAGACCCTCGCCCTGGCCGAGCCGACGCAGCAGCGCGTCTGTCAGTGGAACGACTGGAAGCCGAAGCAGTACAAGGACGCGAGCGCCGAGCTGGTGAAGAAGAAGCTGCTCGTCGAGGGCAAGCGCGAACGCGCGGGTCGCACGCTGTTCCTCAAGGGCGGCTACTCGAAGGGTGAGCGCAAGAACCTGCCGATGGAGGAGTGGAAGCAGCCGTTCTACACCGCGATCGGCAGGCAGCTGCCCGCCCTACCGGCACACCTGCTGTTCGCGCGGGCATGGAAGCGGATCGAGGACGGCGACAAGCCGGCGTGATCAGCGCTTGGTCAGCGAGAGCAGCAGCTCGATGGTCGACAGCACCGTCCGTTGCTGCTTCGCCGGCAGCGCCTGGATCGCGCGGGCGACGCTCTCGATCGCGGCGGGCAGGGGCGCCGGTCGGGGTTTGCCGCCGTCACCCAGCCGGAGCTCGAGCTCGAGGCCCAAGCCCTTCTTGACGATCGCGTGCAGGGTGCTGAGTGGCAGGTTGCGAGTGCCGCGCTCGATCTCCGAGACGTACTTGCCTTCGATACCCGACCGCGACCCCAGCTTGGCCTGGGTCAGGCCCGCCGCCTCTCGGGCAGCCCGAAGCGACTTGCCGACGGCGGCGAGGAATTCGGACGATGACACCGAGAAGGCGATTCGGCCATCCGCGATGCTTGTATACCCATTCAGAGTGGATAACAGAATCGTAGTCCACCGAGCGTGGTAGTGTCGGCGAGGTGCTGGGTGAGGCCCTGATCGAGGCGATGATCGACGCCGTGGTGGTGATCGATCTCGCGGGTAAGGTCATTCTGACGAACACCGCCGCTGCGACGCTGTCCGGCTATTCACCGCGCGAGCTTCGAGAGCTGATGGTCGGGCAACTGTTCGAAGATGCGGTGTCCGGCGTGCGGACGCGGGTTCGCAACAAGATCGCGGCCGG
This sequence comes from Haliangiales bacterium, assembly GCA_038325805.1. Taxonomy (GTDB): domain Bacteria; phylum Myxococcota_A; class Polyangia; order Haliangiales; family Haliangiaceae; genus JABFXX01. The sequence continues at coordinate 9,070 of JBBQJJ010000080.1, read as the reverse complement.
CGCCCCGCTGCGTCGCGAAGAGGCGTGGCTGCTGACCAAGTCCGGCGAGCGGGTGCCGGTGTCGATCATGGCTTCACCGATCACCGGGCCGGGCGATACAGAGATCGTCCTGGTGGCGCGGGATGCGCGTGAAACACGACGCCTCCTGATCGAGCGCGATTCCGAGATCGCGCGGCGCCGCGAGGCCGAGGCCCAGCTCCGGTTGCTCGCCGGCAGCGTTGGCCACGAGCTCCGCAACATCCTTCAGGTTCAGGTCGATTCGATCGATGCGATCCAGCAGGCGGTCCAGGGTGGCGGCAACCTCGCCGAGCCGGTGGGCGTGATCCTCGGCGACCTCGAGCGAGTCAGCGACCACTTGATCCAGCACGCGAAGCAGCTTCTCCAGCTCGCGAAGCCGAGGCGCGAGGTGGTCGAGAGCCTGTCGCTCGGCGAGATCGTGCAGGACGTCACCAAGATGCTGCAGCGCGCCGGTCGGCTGCGCGGGATCTCGGTCGAGCTCGCCGATGCGGATCCGTCACCGCGCGTCTACGCCAGCCGCCAGCGCATCGAGCAGATCTTCGTCAATCTGATCCTCAACGGCGCCGACGCGATCAAGGCGCCGGGGACCATCTCGATCAAGATCGCGGCGGTCCCAAAGGATCGGGTCGAGGTCACGGTGCTCGACACCGGCACGGGCATCTCGCCGGAGATCCTCGGCAGGATCTTCGAGCCGTACTTCACGACCAAGGGTGACGACGGCACCGGCCTCGGGCTGTCGATCGTGCGCGACCTGGTCGAGGGGTATGGCGGCAAGCTCACGTGCGCGAGCACGCTGGGTGAGGGAACGACGTTCCGCCTCGAGCTACCGATCGATACTCAGACGACCGTGCCTTCGTAGCGGCTGATCCACCGCGTCGGATGGAACTCCGGGATCGGGATCGGCGCGACCAGCGGGGCGTTGTCCTTCCAGAACGAGCGGAACTCGCGCTTCTCGCCGGTCCGGTAGAGGTGCATCAGGTACGCGCAGTCGCACGCGGCGAAGTCTGCCATCCACTGATCGAGATCGTGGATGCCGGCGTCGTGCAGGAGCTGGAGCGAGTACTGGCAGGCCTGCTGCTCGTACGCGGTGAGCTCGACGAGCTGCGGCTCGGTCCAGTTCGCCGGTCGCGCCATCCCGATCTCGCGAGCGCGCTCGGAGACGTTCCACTGCACGGTGTGCCCGAACAGGTGGACGAGGATGAACACCGCGTCCTCGACGTCGAGGTCGTGCTCGACGAGGATGCGCTCGCCATCGAGATCACCGGTGAACGGGTTGGGCACGTCGGTGACGGTCACCGGAATGCCCCACCGCCGCTCGATCAGTGGCTCGATGACGTTGAACACCTCGCGGAGTCGCTCGTCGGACGGCCTCATTTCTTGGGTGCGACGACCTGCGCGACGCGGCTCTGGGCCAGCGCGTGCATGGTCTCCATCACGCTGTACGCGGCGACCTCGGCGATCAGCCGCGTCACCTTCGCGTGCTGCTCGTCGGAGAGCGAGCCCTCGACCGCCTTCATCGCGGTGACCAGGTTGGCTTCCTGCGTCTTGAGCTCCTGCGCGTCGATCACGCCGTCGGCGATCGATTGCGAGAAGTGATCGAGCTTGCCGACCATGTCGTCGAGGTCGGTGGTCGAGTTGTCATTGATCCAGCTAACGCGCGCCATGGGGTGTCTTTCCGGTCGAACCTTTCGACCTCTATCGCTCTTCCAGGATCTGTTTGATCGCCGTCAGCCGCTCCTGCAGCTTCTCGCGACCGCCGGCCTTGTCCATGCGTTCCTTCTTGCTCGGCGGCAAGAACTCGATATCGGTGCACTCGATGATCGCGGCGAGCTCCTGCGCTTCACGCTCGAGCGTCTGGGTCGACGGCATGAACGTCTCGAGTGCCTGCTGCAGCGCAGCCTTGGTGATCGTTCGCGACCCCGCGAGCAGCGACGTGCGATACGCGCGACCGACGATACCCTCGATGTCGGCACCCGACAGGTTGCCCTTGTTCGCGATCTTCTCGGGGATGTCTGCATCCGCGACCGAGGTGCCGGACTTCTTCGCGAGCACCGAGATCATGTGGCGGAGCTCGTCGTCACCGTCGGGATAGAACAGCGGGATGTGGACCTCGGCGCGGCCCTGGCGCTTGAGATCGACCGGCAGCGAATCGGGACGCGCGGTCAGCAGCATCCACAGGATCTTGCCGCGGTACGCCGTGTCACCCATCTGCGACGCGATCATCGCGAACACACGACCACCGACGCCGGAGTCGCCACCGGAGTCGCGATCGCCGAGCATCGCGTCGGCTTCATCGACGATCACCACGACCGGTCCCATCGACTTCATCACGCCGAGCACGCGCTCGAGGTTGCCCTCGGTCTCGCCGACATACTTCGATCGGAAGTTCTTGAGCACGACGGCGGGGATGCCGATCGATCCGGCGACACACGTCGCGAGGAAGCTCTTGCCGGTGCCGACCGGGCCGCAGAACAGATAGCCCATCGGGACGGTGTCGAACTCGCCGCGCTTGAGCAGCTCGGCGTCGTCGAGCAGACGCTTCTTCGCGGCCTCGTGACCGACCACCGTGTCGAGGCCCCACTTCGGCTCGACGAACTCGAGCATGCCCTGCGCCTGGCGCTCGATCAGGCGCTTCTTGAGCTCGCGGAAGTACTTCGGATCGAGGCGGCGATTGCCCTCGATGGCGGAGCGCACCAGCACCTCGAGATCGGTGAGGCCGATGCCGGCGGTCAGCTTGCCGAGCTCGGTGGTGCCGTAGTCGGAGACCGTCGCCGGGTCCTTGCCGTGCGCCTTGAACTGCGCCTCGAGGAACGCGGTGCGCTCCTCCGCGGAGGGCAGGGGCACCTCGATCGTGGCGACGTGCGGGTTGCCGCTGAGGCGATCGTGGATCGACGACAGGCGCGGATCGATCAGCACGAACGCGAGGTTCAACCGCTTGATGTACGGCGATGACGCCCAGTTGAGCAGCGTGACGAGGTGCGTCTGCTCGTTGAGGTCCAGGTTGTCGCCGCTCGGCGCGACGTAGCCGGCGTGATCGATGAGGAACGCGCAGCGCAGCCGATCGTCCGGATCGGCCATCACGTTCTTCTGGATCAACAGGTCCAGCGCTGCGAGCCCCTTGGTGGGATCGCGCGGCAGCTGGCGCAGATCGCCGAGCCACTTCGAGGCGGTCGCCACCATCTCCTGGAGGCGCTTCGAGTTCGAGCCCGCCGCGCAACGCAGGCCGCGCGCGAGGTCGTAGTGGATGACGAGGTCCCAGCGCCCGAACAGCTGCTCGGCGAGGAAGTCGGCGAGACCGATCCAGCGATCGGTCCCCGCGCGCACCATGTCGAACGTGTTGCCGTGGACGACGAACATCGACGTCGTCCCGGAAAAGTAGAGCTCGGCGAGCTTGCCGGCCCACGCCGGAAAGTGCGGTGGGAGCTGCGATGCCTTGGTGACGCCATCCGCCGAGCCTGCGAGCGTCTTGGTCTCCGACTTGTTAGCCGAGCTTGCGAGGCTAGAATTGTCCACTGACATCACTTCCCTCCGGCGACCATGCGTTGCGGCGACAGATCCGTATCGAGGATCGACGGCGTCACATCTTCACTCGCGACGCCGGTGATCTGTTGCAGCTCGCGGATGGTGTCCTCGGTCTGCGTGATGCCCTCGGAGATCGCGTCGATTCGCGACGACATCGCATCCGGGTCGGTGTTGCTGACCGCCATCTCGGTGACCGCCTGGATCTTGCCTTCGAGACGATCGAGCTCGGCGGCGACGAACTCGGCGTTGGTCTGCGCCTTCTGGACGTTGTCCTTTCGCAGGTCGGCCGTCGAGATCGAGTCGTCGAGCGAGCGGATGATCTTGTCATCGGCCTGGTTGGCCTCGCCGACCGAGTCCGCGCGCTTCTTGCGGCGTGCCTTGAGCTCGACGATCGACTTGTCGATGCCGGCCTCGTCGGCGGCCTGGAGGAACCGGGAGATCGCCTGTTCGCTGAGCAGCAGCCGCAGGAACACCCAGAGCAGGCGATCGAGCGCCGGCGTGCGGAGCTCGTTCGACGCGCCCGATGAATCGCGGGTCTCCCCGCGCACGGCGTTCGCGATCCGGGTCATCTCGACGCAGCGCGCACGCAGCCGGAGGAATCGCGAGCGACGATCCTCGGTCAGCGACTTGAGCACCTCGAGGATCTTGTCGCGCGCGTTTTCCTGGCCGACCTCGTCGCGCGGCGGACCGATCGGCGAACCGCGCTCCTCGGCACGAGCCTTCGCATCGATCGCACCCTGGAAGCGCGGCAGCGTGGTGAGCCCGGCGAGGTAGACGACCTCGGCGGCCGCCACGATCGGGATCGCGACATCGGGGTGACCCGACAGGATCGCCGCCGCCGCTCCACCACCGAGGATCAACAGGTTCCACTTGAAGAGGAAGGCTTCCTTCAAGTAGCGAACCATTCCTGCTTTCTTCGGCTCGGCCATCAGTCTCCCGCTCTCTGCGACGATTCGAGACGGTCGATGATCTCGCGGATCCCGAGCACCGTCTCCATGAACTTTTGCTCGCGCTGGATCACCAGTGACGGGCGGTCGGGTGGCGGCACGCGGATCTCCTTCATCACCGTGCCCGGCGACGTCGAGAAGATCAAAATGTGATCGCCGAGGAACACGGCTTCTTCGATCGAGTGAGTGATGAAGAAGATGGTCGGCGATTGTTCGCGCCACAGGGCCACCAGGTTGTCCTGCATGCGCGAGCGCGTGGGTGGATCGAGCGCGCCGAACGGCTCGTCCATCAGGATGATCCGCGGTTCGAGGATCAACGTCCGCGCGATCGCGACGCGCTGGCGCATGCCGCCGGAGAGCTGGCTCGGATACTTGTCGGCGTCGTTCTTCACCGACAGCCCGACCTTCTCGATCCAGTACTCGGCGCGCTCGCGGCGCTCACCCTTCGACAGCGACGGGATCACGACGCGACCGCCGTGTGACTTCGCGTCGGGCGCCTCCTGCTGGACCGTGAACTGATCCGGCTTGGGCGTCGCGAGGATCTCGACCTTGCCGTTGAACGTCTTGTCGGGGACGTCCGCGATCGTGATCGTCATCCCCTTCGAGAAGCCGTGCGCAGTGCGCGTGGTGAAGATCGACACCGTCTGCTTGCGCACCACCGATTCGATCGCGCGCTCGAGGCCACGACACTCGAGCCCGAAGGCGACGTTGTCGAGCACGCTGCGGTGGTCGAACGAGGTATAGTCCTGGAACACCATGCCGCGATCGGGGCCTGGGCCCTTGACCGGCTTGCCGTCGATCAGCACCGTGCCCGACGTCTGCGGGAACTGCGGCAGCATGCCGGCGATCATCCGGATCACGGTCGACTTGCCGCAGCCCGACGGGCCGAGGATCGAGACGAACTCGCCGCGACCGGGGTAGTCGGGGATCGAGAACGTGACGTCCTTGATCGCGGTGAAGTTGCCGTAGGACTTCGTGACCTTGTTGAACGCGACGACCGGCGGCTTCTCGAGCGGCTTGCCGAGCTCGGCCATCAGTGGCTTGGCAGAGTGACCGCCCGTGATGACAACAGGTTTCAGATCGCTGGGAGCGACCGCGGCCTTTGCGACCTGATGCGGATCGCTGGGAGCGACCGCGGCCTTCGCGACCGGCTGGTCGACGGGAGTCTGCGGCGGCGCAGGAAACTTGAGCTCCTCGACGATGGCCTTCTTCGCCTCGGGAGTCTGCGGCGCTTGAACAGCTTCTTCTCCGCCGAGCAACTCGGCCTCCATCGCGGCGAGCGCGGCTTGCTCCGCAGCGAGGTCGCGCGGCGGCTTGGCCGACGGCGTCGCGGGCGATGCCGGAGTCACCGCAGCACCGCCGGCCGGACCGGTCCCTGTGCCCGGCGCTTTCTTGCCCTCGTCGCTCATAGATCCTTCCGCCACGAGAACACCCCGCGCTGGATGGTCCGCAGGAAGTAGTCGATCATGAAGGCGATGCTCGCGATCACGAACAGGGTCATGTAGACCTGGTCGTTGAGGCCCTGGCGCTGGCTGAGGCTGATCAACTTCCCGAGGCCGAACTCGGTGTCGATGTCCTCTGCAAGCATGATGTAGCCGAGGCCGAGGCCGAGCTGGAACCGCAGGCTGGTGATGATGTCGGGCAGCGACAGCGGCACCAGCACCTTGTAGACAATCTGCAGCCGCGACGCCCCGAGGGTCTGTGCGGTCTCGATGTAGCGATCGGGAACGATCGACACCGCCTTCACCGTGTCGCTGAACACGAATGGAACGATCGCGAGGAACAGGAACCGCGATTTCTGGGTCTCGCCATCGCCGAACAACATCAGCGTCAGCGGGACGAGCGCACCCATCGGCACCGAGCGCAGGAAGATCACGATCGGCGCCATCGCCGCGTTCACGCCGCGGTGGGCTGCAGACAGGATCCCGAACAGGATGCCGACCAGCGCCGCGAGACCGACGCCAAACGCGACGCGCTGCAAGCTGGCGGTGATGTGCTTGAACAGATCGCGATCGAGCAGCGTGTTGAAGCTTCCGAAAACTTCACCGGGGCTCGGCAGCTTCGAGACCGAGATGATGCGATCGACCGACGGACCGACCTTGAGGTCGAGCACCTTGGTGCGGCCGTTGAAGGCCATCTGAACGTCGTAGCCGCGGGTGGAGAACCACCACAGGCCGAACAACAACGCGATCAGTCCGATTGCGAGTGCGAGCCGGAGATGTCCCGGCGGTTCGGCCCGCAGCGTGCGGTACCAGGGTGGAGCCTTCGGCGGTTTGGTCAGCGCTTCCTTGGCCTCGCGCGCCTCCCGTTCCGCGGCTTCCTTCTCCTCCTGCGCACGCTCCGCCGCTTTCTCCGCCGCTTTCTCCGCCTCTTTCTTCACCTTGGCTTCGGCTTTGGCTTTCGCCTTCGCCTCGTCCTCGGCAGCTTCTTCAGCCTCTTCCTTCGCCTTGGCGGAGGCCTTGGCCTTCGCCTTCGCGTCGTCCTCGGCAGCTTCCTTCGCCTTGGCTTCCGCTTTTGCGGCTGCCTCGTCGACCTTCACGTCGTTCGGGCGCGACTCACCCTTGGACGGCGCCGGCGTTTCCGCAGGTTTGTCTTCGGGCTTGTCGGCCATCGAGAGTTACTGGGCCTCGGCCGGGACGACCCGGATCTCCACGCGGCGGTTCTTCGAGTGGTTGTCCGGATCCGCTGCATCGGCGGGCTTCGACCAGCCGTAGCCGACCGTCGTGATCTGGTTCGGATCGAGCTTCGGGAACTTCTTGAGCAGGCCGTCTTTGACGGCGCGCGCGCGGTTCTCCGACAGGTCCTTGACCAGCTGCTCGTCGGCGGTGCCCTTCATCGACGAATCGGTGTGACCCGAGATGACGATGCGTGCCGCGCCGAACTGACCCGCGAGCTTCGCGATCTCTTCGACCGTGTAATCGACCTTGCCGTCGTAATAGACGTCGCCACCGCCCGCCGACGCCGGCACCTTCTTGAAGATGTCGAACGAGTTCGGGAAGAAGTTGATCGTCACCGTCTTGGTCACGATCGTCGACTCGACGTTGATGTCCTTGACGTTCTTCGGCGTGAAGTTGAAGTCGTAGGTGTTCTTCGACTCGGCGTACTTCTGCTCGGTGCCGAGTCGCTTGATCACGGAGAAGTCCATGATCTTGTCGAACTCGACGTCCTGGTCGACGACGCGCAGCTTCTTGTACATGCTGACGGCCGACTCGTACGTCCGCTGGAAGTTGGTGGGGTTGTTGGCGACCAGGAAGAAGTCGCGGTTCTCTGCGTAGTTCGTCCAGTGCGCGTCGCCGAGCATCTTGACGCCGGTGCCACCGGGCAGGTTGTAGAACTTGTCGAGCATCTCGCCAACCTTGCCCTTGTTGACGTCGCCCTTGAGCTCGTCGGCACCTTCGAGGATGCCGCGCACGAGACCCTCGATGATCTCCGGGTTGTCACGCGCGAAGTCGGCGCGCGCGAACCACACGTCGGCGATCAGCTTGTTCGCCGTGCCGGTGGTGACCAGGAGCTTGTTGCCGCTCTTCGGGTTGTCGGTGAGCGTGTAGATGTCCGGAGCCCACGACACGCACGCGGCGATGTCAGGGTTCTGGTTGTAGGCCTGCGCCGCCTGGAACGCGTCCTTGGTGAACTTCATCTTCACCTCGGACGGGTTGACGCCGCCGTTCTGCAGCATCGCCAGCAGGAAGTAGTGCGACGGCGAGTTCTGTGCGAGCACGACCGTCTTGCCGCGGAGATCCGAGATCTCCTTGATGTTGGTGCGCGAGACGATGCCGTCGCCACCGTTCGACCAGTCGACCTGCTGGTAGACGCGCGGCATCGTCCGCGGGTCCTTCTTCAGGCGCTCGATGATCAGGGGGAGCATGTCGACGGTGGCCCAGCCGATATGGGTGCCGTTCGCGACGAGGTTTCCCATCGCGACCGGATCGTCGGCGAGCTGGAGCTCGACCTGGAACTCGCCGCCCTTGGCGTCCTTCCAGAGCTTTCCAGCCTTGGCTCCCTGGTTCGCCCACACGATCGGCGCCCAGCCGGCCCACACGTTGACGGCGAACTTGACGACGCGCGGCTTGCCGAGCTCGGTGTATCCCGAGGTTCCGGGAACCGGTGGCAGCGTGGTCGCCGGCTCGTAATCGTACTTGTCGGCGGTCAGGCCCGGGATGGGCTTGCCGTCTCCTGGGTTCTCCGCGAGTCCGCCGTTCTTCGGATCCTTGGGATCCTTCGACGTCACCGCGCTGCCGTCGCTGCCGGTGCCCGGCGTGTCTGACTTGCCTTTACAGCGCATCACGGCGAGCGCGATCAGGCCCGCCACGACGACGAGGACTGCGATGAAGAATGCAGGCTTTGGTTTTCCAGCTCCGTTGCTCATCTAGTTCGCTCCTCGACCTATTCCGTGACCTTCGCGGTGTCTTTTTCCTTCACGGGCGCTTCTTCTTCGATGGCGGCCGGACCCAGATCCTTCGCGGTGGCGATGATCGGCGTGGTCTCCGGTGCGCGCATCCCGAGCTCGATCTCGAGATCCTTGAGCGCATCTTCACCCATCGACGTTTCCATCCGCTCCTCGGCCTGGATCTTGTCGATGCCTT
>JBBQJJ010000079.1:0-26326 GCA_038325805.1 Haliangiales bacterium | reverse complement strand
CGTCACCGTCGAGGCCGCGCGCAAGAACAGCGGTGTCGCGCGTGCGCTGATCCTCCACGCGCTCGGTCGCACGAACGAAGCGCTCGGCATGGTCGACGATCTCGCACATCGCCCGGGCATGCGCGAGCGCAGTCGCAAGCGCGGCAAACCCGAGACGGAGTGCGCGGCCCGTCATGCGGCAGGTTCGCTGCTCGAGGGTGCGTTCCATCGCGCGGCGGGTCGCGAGGGCGTCGCGCGCGAGAAGCTCGAGCGCATCGTCTTGGAGGCGTACGATCCGAGGCAGCTCCATGCGCTCCTCGTCACCGATCTCGGCGGTGCGCCGGGTTGCGATCCCGATAGCTGCGGGCGACCCGCCGCCGTGGCGGCACTCGCGGCGGCGCTCGCCCTCGGAGATCACACCGGCGCGCAACATCGAGCGGCTGCCCTCGGTGCCGCGATCGATACCGGCTCGGCGCGCTTGCTGACGATGCGCCTGTGGGACGTCCGCGGTGCACTGCCACTCCTCGGGGGCGACACCTCGCTCGCCTCGCGCGCCGCGCAAGCCGTCGAGCGCTGCAACACCGACGCGCTCCGCTGATCCACTTTTGACGATTCGCGCTGCGTTTTTTGCTGGGGTCACGCTCCACCCCTTCAGGTAGCTAAAATCGTTTCGCGTCTGGGGCAAAACGTACAAACCCGTTTTTGCGCGTTGTCCGAATACCGGACAAACCAGTTTGTACGTTTTCGGCTACGCGGCCAATGATCCTACGGGTCTGGAGGGGTGGAGCGTGACCCCAGATAGACGAGACTTTTGACGGCTACTTCTTGGAGTCGCGGTACTTCGCGATCAGGGCGGCTTCCGCGTCCGGTTTCGGGCCGGCACGCAGGGTCGTCGGGTCGCCCTTCGGGGCGGGTTTGCCCTCCGCCATCAGCTCCTTGGTAACGCGAACGCGGCGCTCGAGCTCCTTCGGAAACCACTCGAGCAGCGCCGTGACCGTGTCCTTGATCGAGCGATACCGGAGCCCCGCGCCGATCGGGCGCTTCGGGTTCCAGCGGTGAAATCCGGCGTACTTGCCGACCGGCGCCGTCCAGATCGGGAACGCGCCGTCCTCGCCCATCTCGTTCGCTTCGAGGAAGCTCGTCGGGAGCCACGCGAGCTTTGCGCCGCTGCCTGCCGCGTCGACACAGGTCTGCAGCACGTCGCCCCAGCGCGCCGGCGTGGCGGGACCGATCGCGTTGAAGTCGCCGACCGTCTCGGTCTCGACGAGGGTGACCAGCCACTCCGCGAGGTCGCGGACGTCGATCCACTGCAACGGATCGTCGGGTGCGCCGGGCGCGAGCACGTCGCCGCCTTGCTTGATCCGCATCGGCCAGTAGGTGAAGCGGTCCGTCGGATCGCCGGGCCCGATGATGTAGCCGGGCCGAACGATCGTGGCCTTGCCCGGAAACGCCGCGTGCGTGGCCTTCTCGCACAGCGCCTTGAGACCGCCGTAGTGCTCGAACTGCGCGCCCATCGACTCGACCTCGGGATCGGCGAGGGTCGCGAGCTTCATGTCCTCGGTGCCGCCAGCCGCGGGGATCGAGGGCTCGTCGTACGCCGAGATGCTCGAGATGAAGATGTACTGCGACGACGTCTTCGAGAGCAGAGTCGCCGACGCTGCGACATGGCGCGGGAAGTAGCCGGAGTTGTCGATCACCGCATCGAAGCTCTTGCCGGCGAGCTGCGCGAGGCCCTTCGGCGATCCGTCGGGGCGCAGCAGCGTGCCGTCCGGACCCTTCTCGTCGTCGGCGGGTAGCTCGGGATCGCGGTTGCCGTAGAGGTGCTCGACCTTCGCGGCGAGCTCCGGCGAGACCTGCTGATCGAGCGCCTGGATCTTCTCGCGCTTGCCGCGATTGAAGAGCGTGACGTGGTGGCCGCGTGCGACGGCGACCTCGACGGTCTTGGGACCGAGGAAGCCGGTGCCTCCGAGGATCAAGATCCGCTTCGGCTTCGGCTTGGGGGTGACGATCGGCTTGGTTCCGGTCGACGGCGATGAACAAGCTGTGGCTGCGAGGCCGACCGCGGTGGCACGAAGGAGATCGCGACGAGAGAACATCAGGCGGCGACGATATCCAGCAATCCCGCTCTGCCTAGAGACAAACCTGCCGTCGCATGCGGTCGCAGGGGACTTCTCACGCCCGAGCTCGCCCCACACTCGTCAGTAGACGAGCGGCATGAGGCGGGCCGGGTCGTCGCTCTCGATCCAGTCGACACCGAGCTCCACCAGGCGCTTGACCTCTTCGAGGCTGTCGGCCGTCGACGCGATCTTCTTGTTGCCCGACGTGCCGAGCGGAAACAGCGTGTGCGTGCCGATCGCGATGCCGCGCGCGTGCAGCGAGCGCACCGTCTCGCGGCCGACGAGCGTGTGCTCGGCGCCGATCACGCGGGTTCCTAACAACCAGCTCGCGGCGTTGGTCTCGAGCAGTCGATTGAGCAACCGCCGCCCGTTGTGGCCGCGCTGGTGACCGTGGTGCCGGGTCAACTCGACGGGCAGGGCGGGGAGCCGATCGAGTAGCCCGTTCGTGAAGTCGAGCATCGTATCGTCGAAGCAAAACCCGACGGCGATCTCGGGGTGCGCCTTGCGCGTCGAGACCAGCACGCGCGGATCGAACGACGTCACGATCACGCGATCGGTGACGCCCGCATCGGCGATCACCTGCGCGACGATCTCGGCCGCCTCGACGCGCCACCACCGCGGCATCTCGATCTTGATCTCGACGTTGATCACGACCTTCGACGCCACCTCCGACAGCACCTCGGCGAGCAGCGGGATCGGTTCCTCGCGCTCGTAGCGCGCGATCACCTCGGCGCCACGCGAATCCCAGCCCATCGGCAGATCGCGCCGTACCTTCAGCCGCGCCAGCTGCTTCCACTCGAGGTTGACGACCTCGCCGGCGAGCCCGGTGAGACGCGTCAGGTGCGAGTCGTGGATGCACACGGCGCGGCGGTCCTTGGTGATCCGGACGTCGAGCTCGATCGCGGGGACGCCGAGCTCGACCGCGCGCTTGAACCCAGCGAGGGTGTTCTCCTGGTGAAGCTTCGGCACGCCGCGATGCCCCACCACGATCGGCTTCGCCTTGCCGGCGAGGAAAGGGTTGGGAGCGGGTGGGAGCACGGTCACGCGGGAGGTGGGACGTAGTAGCGACCTTGCACCAGCGCCTGCTCGACCTCGGGCAACACCTCGACCTTCGCGCGAAACAGCGAGCGCTCGACTTCGGACTTGTAATACATCAGCCATAGGATGCCGGCACCCGCGGCCACACCGAGGCCGATCGTCAGCACGCCGGGCTTCAGCGCGACGGCACCTGCGGACGCGACGATCGCGAGCTTCGTCTTACCTACGAGCCCCTTCCAGTGCTGGATCACCTGACTGGCGATCGCGTCCCAGGTGGGGATGGTCGCCGACTGGATCGTGGCGAGGTCCTGGGTCGAGGCAGCCATCGCCCCGGTCTTGAGCGACGCGGCGATCGGGTCATAGAAGCTGTGCGGCAACGAATGGCACTGCAGCTCGGCTTGGTTCGGATTCGTCCGCAGGAGATGAACGATCGCGTTGCGCGCCTGCTCGTACTTGAGCGTCTTCGACAGCGTGTGGATCACGAGCGCGATCACCACGAACGCACCACCGATCGACAACGCGTACCCCGCGAGCGCCTTGATCTTCGACGGCTTCTCCTCGGGAGGTGGCGGCTTGGGCTCGCCATCCGCGGTCTCGGTCGCCTCGTCCGCCCATGCCTCGACGATGGGACACGCCCGGAACACGATGAACAGGCCGATCAAGTACCCGACGATCTTCGCTGCGATCCTGGTCCGACGGCTCCTCATCGAGTTTCACCATGATACACGGCCTGTATGCACGCCCCCGCGTTCTGGTACGGGACGGCCTGGAAAGAAGAGCGCACCGAGGCGCTGGTCACCCTTGCGCTGAAGGCCGGGTTCCGCGCGATCGACACCGCGAACCAGCGCAAGCACTACTTCGAGGCCGGCGTCGGTGCCGCAGTCGCCGCCTCGGGCATCCCACGCGATCAACTGTTCCTGCAGACCAAGTTTACCCACCAGCCGGGACAGGACGCGCGGTTGCCCTATGACCCGCACGCCCCGGTCTCCACCCAGGTCCAGCAGTCCTTCGAGAGCTCGCTCGAGCACTTGCAGACCACGTATGTCGATTCGCTCGTGCTCCACGGACCGTCCGTGAACCACGGCCTCGCACCCCAGGATGTCGAGGCCTGGCGAGCGATGGAGGTGCTGTGCGATTCGGGGCGCGTGCGCAGGATCGGGATCAGCAACGTCTCGACGGATCAGCTCGAGCAGCTGTGTAACCAGGCGCGGATCGCACCCGCGTTCGTCCAGAACCGGTGCTACGCGTCGACGGGTTGGGACGCACACACCCGGTCGGTGTGCCGTACGCGCGGCATCGCGTATCAAGGCTTCTCGCTGCTGACGGCGAACCGAAAGGAGCTCCAGCGGCCGATCGTCGATCAGATCATGGGACGCAGCGGCATGACGCGGGAACAAGTCGTGTTCCGGTTCGCGATCCAGGTCGGCATGATTCCACTGACGGGGACGTCGAGTGCGCAGCACATGCAAGCAGACCTTGCGGTGCAGGACCAGCAGCTCTCGGACACAGACGTGCGCGCGATCGAAACGCTCGCCGCGTAGGCTTACCAGCCCTTCTTGCCTTTGCCGCGGCCGCCGCCGCAACCACCGCCACCACCGCCGGAGACGCCGGTGTCGACGTTGATCACGGGAGGTGATGCCACGGCAGGCCCACCAATGTAGCCGCCGCCGCCACCGCCACCGCCGCCCATCATCATCATCATCATGATCATCATCATCGGATCCATGCCGCCCTGATTCTTGTTGGCGGCGAGGTCCTTGATCGAGCTGGTGATCGACGACAAGGCTGCGGTGACCTCCGAGTCACCGCCCGACGAGCGCGCGGCACCGCCGGCGACGTTCTGGAGGGCATCGAGGGCGATCGCTTCGAACTCGTTTCCGTTGGGCTTGGTAGACATGGCTGACGCTTCCTTCGAGGGGTGGGGACCACGGGGTGATGCGTGGTTGAGTGGGGTTAGAGCAGCCGACGTGCCACGGCGACGTGGCTAGGCTTTCAGCCACTTGCCTCGCGGTCCCCGGGTAACGTCTCCGAGATACGCATCCCGAGGGTTACGACCTCGAGCCTCCACCCCAGTAAGCTCCCCTCGTGCTGCTTCTCCGTATGGTCCAAGAGCGGTTCCACCGCGACAGCGAGGGCCGACCGATCCGCGAGAGCCGCACGCCACCCGAGCTGTTGAAGGAAGGCGAGATCGAGCGCAAGCAGTGCCCGTACGCGGGATCTCGCTACCTCCACGCGAACCCGATGAACGTCTCCGCGCTGCGTCAGATGTCGGCGCACTGGGACGAGCTGATCGACTGCATCGGCTTCCTGCGCGAGGCGTATCGCAGCGCGCGCGGCGACTACCGATTCGACCTGCTGGACATCTGGCGCGTCGGCCAGATGGGCTCGGCGCTGCCGTGGTTCTACATCCTGCGCCTCGGCGAGACCTGTCCCGCCTATGCCGCGGCGCTGTCGAAGGCGACGCTCGGCGTCGGGATCTGGGGGGCGCGCGTGCTGATCGATCAGTTCGCGCTGCGCACGTTCGAGAACCCGGGACCACCGTGGACCGCGCAGGAGATCTGGCAGACGTCGGAGGCGAACCAGACGCTGATCGCGGAGCACGAGGTCTGTGCAGCGTCGCAGAGCATGATGCTCAAGTTCTACGAGCCGTACGTCGCCGCGACGCCGGTGATGCACCTCGGCGAGGTCGCGCGGCTGGTGCCGGAGCAGGGCGAGCTCGTGCGCTTCGCCGCGCACTACATCGCGTTCAAGCAGTGGATCTGGATCTACTGGCTCGCACGGCGATGGCTCGTGCTCGAGCTGCAAGCCGCCGTGGGTGTGCAGGACGAGCACGCCGAGCACCTCGATCCCGATGCCGAGCCACCCGACTTCTTCGTGCTGCAGCCGCAGCACCCCACCGAGCTACCGCTCGAGCATCGCCGTCACTGGTTCACGCAGCTCGCCGCGCTGGTCGAGCCATTCTGTCCCGACGGTAGCGACGCAGCGTATCGAGTGCACGTGGCAACGCTCGCGCTGATCATGAGCGAGGAACCAGAGGGCCTGGAACGCGTCGCGCTCGACGTGCAGCAGCAGCTACCTGCCTGCAATGCCGCCCTTCGGATCGCGCGTGCGGCGTGCATGTTCGCGAAGCTCGACGCGCTGCACGGGCAGGTGATCGCGACGGTCGAGGCGGGCTTCCGCGGTGACAGCTCCGCCGTGATCGATGCGGCGGTGCGAGATGCGGTGCTGCGCTCGAGTCCTCGTGCGCTGTTCACGCGCTACGCACCGTCGCTGTTCAGCAGCCCGCCGGCTTGATCCAGCAGATCGCGGCGCCTTCGTCGCGGCTCTCGAACTGACCCGCGGGGCACGAGCAGCCGACGTTGATCTTCGCCTTGCCATCGCCACACGCGTAGCCGGTCGGTGTGGAGGTCGGTTTTGCGGGTCGTGCG
Organism: Haliangiales bacterium; assembly: GCA_038325805.1. GTDB lineage: Bacteria > Myxococcota_A > Polyangia > Haliangiales > Haliangiaceae > JABFXX01. The sequence continues at coordinate 19,764 of JBBQJJ010000079.1, read as the reverse complement.
CACTTCGGGTTCGGCGCGGGCTTGCAGCCAGCGCGTGGGCCTTTCGCGATCGTGCCGGAGACGTTCGGGCACGCGTCGACGATGTCGGCGATACCGTCGCGATCGCCGTCGGGGCAGCCACCCGTCTGCACCGGACCCGCGGCCGCTTTGCACCCATCCTTCGAATCGAGCACGCCGTCGCCATCGCTGTCTTTGTCGGCGGGACAGCCCTTGTTGTCGGCACTGCCCGCCACGCCGGGGCATTGGTCCGTGGAGTCAGGAACGCCGTCGTTGTCGATGTCGCGCGGCTTCGCGACGCAGCCATCGGCGCCATTGCCGATCACGTCGGGGCACTTGTCGGCCGCGTCGGGGACGCCGTCCTTGTCGCGATCGGCGACGACAGGAGCGGGTGGAGGCTCGGGCTCGGTGATCGCGATCGTGCGCAGCGGTGTGCGGGTCACGCGTGCCGGCGGTGTCCACGAGCCGGGAGGCGGGCAGAACTGGAGCGCGAACACTGGAGGCTCCGCGGCCTCCGCTTGGGCGCGAACGTTCTCGGCAACCTTCTCGCAGTCGCTCTCGACGAGAGCCTGCCGGAGCACAAGCTCCTGGAGCAGCGTCACCATCGCCGCCGACGTGCGAAACGCCGGCTCGGCACGATCGAGGATCGCGATCTCACCGGCGAGCCGATCGCGTTCGTCGGCGAGCCGGACCCACTGCTCCCCCTCAGCGAGCTTGATCTTGAGGACGATGCGACGCGGGATCGGGCGGTCGCCCTCAGCGGGAATGAGCCTCGCGTCCGCAGCCGCGATCAGGTTGGCCGCGGGAACACCGACGCGCGACTCGACGGACACCGCCTTCGCGAATCGGATCGCGTCCTCGAGCTCGCCCTTGCGATACGCGTAGAGCGACTTCAGGTACTGCAGCTGGGGACGCACCTTCGGATCAGCGTTGTCGATCGCACTCGACGGAAGTCGTCCGACGTACTGCTCGAGTCCGGAGGCGGTGCGTGCACCGATGCGATCGGCGACGGCTCCGAGACCCGTAGCGACGGCCGGCATCAGCTCGGGCACCGGCTTGTCGATCGCGTATTCGTAGAAGGCGAGGGCGATCGAGTAGAGGCCTAGCTCCAGCGCGATGGTCCCGAGGTTATAGGTCGCGAGTGTGCGGATGGCCGGTCCGTCCCCGGTCTCGCCTTCCTGCACCTTGAACAGCTCGATCAACGCCGCGTACGAGTCACCCTTGTCGGCGAGGACGAGGCCGCGGCGGAACGTCGGCGACACGTTGTTGGTCGGCGCGATCAACCCCGGTGATGCGACCGGCGGCGGTTCATCCGCAGTCGCAACCGGGCTGGTGCCATCCGTCTTCGACTTTCCTCCGCCCCAACACGCTGCGAACGCTAGCACCCACGCATGACGAACCATCCCACCGTTATCGCACGTTCACGGGCCGTTGAAGATCAACGGATAGGTGACGGTCGCCGGCTTGCCGTCGGCGGACGCGTCGAACTTGATCCGCTTGACCACGCGCACGATGCAGTCCTCGACGGCGGTGTCCATGCCACGCGCCGACGCCGTGGTGACCTCACCGGTCGCACCGATCGTGAAGGTCAGCTTGACCCTGCCGCCGATGTCGCGACCCTTCGCGAGCTCCTTCGCGTAGCAAGCCTTGAACTGGCCAGCGTGCTCTTTGATCTTGCGATCGATGTCGTTCGCCGTCGTCGACGCACCCGCGTTGCTCTTGCCGGTGAATTGGACGAGCTTGCCGGCCAGGTTCTTGTCGATGATGCGGTCGAGGACCCTGCGGTTGTCTTCCGTGAAGAAGGCGAGCTTGGGAACCGGATCCGTGACGGGCGCGGCATCGACAATGGGCGCCGCATCGACGATCACCCTCACCGTCGAGGCATCCGCGATCGCGGGTCCCGCATCGGGCGGCACCTCGGCGACGACCACGGGATCGTGACGCTCGGGCGTCGCAGGCTCACGCTCGCACGCCGCGAGCACGAGCAGCAGCATGGCGCTGCGCGCGTTCACCTCGCGAGTACGAACGCGCCGCCGAGACCGGCGCCGAGCTCGGTCGGCGAGATCTTGCCGTCGCCGTCGGTGTCGAGCGCGGCGAACACGCTCGCAGCACCACCCCACTCCTCGCGGGTGATGAAGCCATCACCGTCGAGGTCGTAGATCTTAAAAAAATCGTGGGCCGCGTCCCCCACCTTCTTCTTTCCGCCGAGGGCGTCGTAGCGCTCCTCGAGCAGCTTCTCCAGCGCGACGATCGCTTTGCTGAACCCCTGGATGCCCTCGTCGAGCTTCTCTTTGGCCATCTTGTCGGCCTCGTGCATCTTGCGGAAGGTCGCCTCGTCGACGGGCGTCTTCGGGAGGTCCATCGTCGCGGCCTTCGCCGGATCGAGCTTGCGCGGCAGGTTCGTGGTGCCGGCCTGGAGATCCGCGAGGAGGTTCGGCGCGATCGTGAGCAGGTCGCAGCCGGCGAGCTCGGTGATCTCACCGAGGTTGCGGAACGACGCGCCCATCACCTCGGTCTTGTAGCCGTGCTTCTTGTAGTAGTTGTAGATCTTGGTCACCGAGACCACGCCCGGATCCTCGGCGGGCGGATACGAGTCGCGCTTCTCGGCCTTCTTGTACCAGTCGAGGATGCGCCCGACGAACGGGCTGATCAGCTTGACGCCTGCCTCGGCGCACGCGACGGCCTGGTGCATGCCGAACAGCAGCGTCAGGTTGCAGTGGATGCCTTCCTTCTCGAGCTCCTCGGCAGCCTTGATGCCTTCCCACGTGGCGGCGATCTTGATCAGCACGCGGTCCTTGGCATTCGCGACGCCGCCGGCCTCGTACTGCTGGATCAGGTAGCGACCCTTCTCGATCGAGCCCTTGGTGTCGTACGACAGGCGGGCATCGACCTCGGTCGACACACGGCCCGGGACGATCTTGAGGATGCGGAGACCGAACTCGACGGCGAGGCGATCGAGCGCGAGACCCAGCGTCTTCGCCTTGTCGCCACCCGACTGATCCGCCGCCCACTTGAGCGCGCCGTTGACGACATCCGAGTACTCCGGCATCTGCGCCGCGGCGGTGATCAACGATGGGTTCGTCGTCGCATCGCGCGGCTTGAACTTGTTGATCGAGTTGAGGTCGCCGGTATCGCAGACCGCGACGGTCATCGTGTTTAGCTGATCGAGCAATGTGGCCATGACGCTATCTCCCCTTGAGGAGACGACCGTAGCACGTGAGCAAATCGGTCGTGGACCGGGGCGGATCCGGTTTACGCTGAGACGTGCGGACGACCAGTCCGGTGGTAACGATCCGCCGGCGGGTGCCGCGCGCGCATCCTCGCGCGATATGCTTTCGCGACCTTCGCGCTGCCGTTCGACGGCGATCGCTACGAACAGACCGGCGAGTAGCCTACAGCGTCGGCCGGATCACGTTCATCTCGAACGCCTCGACCAGCTCCTCGAGCGCCGCGATCTCGCCGCGGATCTGGTCACCTGCCTCGGTATCACCCACGGTGCGCGGCTTCGCGTAGACCTCGACATCGGAGACCGTCGGGACGATGTCCGCGCCGGATCCGACCGCGGCCTCGATCCCCTCGAAGTGCGTGTGCTGCGCGAGGTACATGCGACTGGCGTCGAGCACCAGCGAGTAGCCCTTGTCGCCGTACGCCGCGGCGAACGCTCCATCGATCGTGATCGCGCGCTTGCTGTCCTTGATCGGGGCCTCGCCGGTCTCGACCTTGACCGGCACGTGACCGTTGACGAGGTAGCCCTGCTCGGAGACCCCGAGCTCGCGCAGGATCTTTCCGCAGAACGCCGCGTCGTGGATCAGCTTGAAGTACGGGTTCTTGGTCTCCTTGTGCGTGGCCTTGTCGGCGACGAAGTAGGTCTCGAACGTCGCCATCCGATCCTTGCCAAAGCACGGCGAGAGCGGGCCGGTCCACAGATAGAACAGCATGTCGACGTCGGCGGGATCCTGCTTGCGGAACGCGCGCTGCACCACGTGATCGATCGCGTCGAACAGCGCCTTGCCTGACCTCGGCGTGCCGTCGACGGCCATCTCGAGGAGCTCGCCCTTGTCGTCGACCGGCATGCAGCCGTGGAAGATGGCGGTGGTGTCGCGGCGGAGCCCCATGCGACCGCGAGACGCGACGAACGTCATCTGTCGCCACAGCGGGCCGGAGTCGTAGAACGCCTTCTGCAGGCGATCGAGGCACGCCTGCTCGCGCGGATCGAGCTTGTACGGATCTGCCCAGTCGATCGTCGGTAGGTTGATGTCGCGCATCGGGTGCTTGCCGTGCTCCCCGAGGTCGACGGTGCCCGCCTCGCGATCGATCCGATGGAGCAGGGCGCGATGCTCCATCTTCCAGTCCGCGCGCTTCTGGAACAGCTGGCCCTCGAGCTTGAACTGCATGATCGCGGCAGCCTTCTGCATCCGCGCCATCAGCTGCGAATCGCGAAGCCCCTCGCCCTTGACCTGAAATCGCCCCACCGGATCGTCGCCGTAGACCTCGCGAGCCACCTTCTCGAGCGGGGCCATCGCGATGCCGTAGCCCTCCTCGAGCTGGGACAGCCGGCGGTAGCGCAGCGATACGCGGATCACCGTCATGATCGAGGCCGCGTGGCCGAGGCACGCCGCCATCCACACGGTGTCGTGGTTACCCCACGTGATCGACACCTTCGGCTGCTGCATCAGTAGATCGATCACCTTGTCGATCCGCGGGCCGCGATCGCCGAGATCGCCGGCGACGACGAGCTCGCCGATCGCGAGGTTGCGCACGGTGCGCGCGATCATGCGGACGAGATCGAGGTCCCGATCGTGCTTGAGGAACGGCTCGAGCAGCTTGGTGACGTACGCCGGCGAGCGCGACAGCTCGTTCGAGAACATCAGCTCGTGGAACATCGCGTCGAACGGGTCGGGGATGATCTTGTCGACGTGCCTCAGCGTGTAGTGGCGAGCGAGATCCTGGATCACGGTGACCGCGAGCGGTACGAACCACAGCAGCTTCTCCCGTCGCTCTTGCTCCGACTTGCCGCGGGTCTGCGCCAACCACGTCTCGCGCGGGTAGTAGAACAGCGCCAGCAGATCGTTGCGCTCCTCGGGCTCGTGCGAGCCGCCGTACAGCCGCTCGATCAACGGACGCAGGCTGCCCGACGCGTTGTTGATCACCTGGCGCAACTTGACGTACTCGCCGTGGACGTCGCTGACCACGTGCACGGTCGGCTTCGGTAGCGTCAGGATCGCGTTGAGGTTCGCGAGCTCGGCGAGGGCCGCGGGGACGTTCGGGTACCGCTTCGCCAGGGCATGCAGGTGAGCGAGCATGCCGCCGTTATATCAGGGCTGAGCGCGCGGCTCACAAACACAGCAAGTCGCGGTCCATCGCATCGAGTTCCTCGCGCAGGAGTGGGCCAGCGGACCGCGTCCGAGCTCTTCTTCGAGCCGGGGAGCACGGAACCATCACGGGCGGTTGGGCTGCTCAGCGGTAGGGGCCGTGCGGCGCGGCGCTGCCCAGCGCGAGGTGCGCGGCGAGGGCGAACGCGGCATCGATCCGCTCTGGCTCCATCGGCGCACCGTCGAACCAGACGTCGATCGAATCGAGATCGGCGGCAACCACGCTCGGGCGGGCTGCGAGTACCTGCTTCTTCGCGAGCTCGTCGAGATCGAGCGCCTCGGTCGATGCGCGTGCGCGGTACGCGTCGAGCCCGAAGTCGCGGCGGTCGCCTTCCGGTAGCGGCGGTACCATCGTGCTGCGCGCGCTGCGATCGACCAGCGAGTACGTGCGCTCGTCGTGGTGGCCGACGCGCTTCGCCGTGATCAGCGTGCGCAAGCGGCCGGTGCGCTCGCCCGGCAGGCGGCGGAGGAGCTGCAGCGTGACCTCGATGGCGGCGCGGTTCGACCTCATCACCGGCGCGCCGCCGAGCTCGACCTCGGCCTGACACGTCGCACCGAGACGCTGCGCGATCACGGCATACTCGGCCGCCCACCGGCGCGTGCGTGCGGCGATCACGGCGGCGGTCTCGAGCGCGAGCGCGAGTCGATCGAGCTGGGTCTCGACGTTGCCCTTGGTCGCGATCAGCTCGTCGTTCGCGAGCTCGTAGGTCCAGATCCGGCGGAACGGGATGCCCGGGCGCAGCGGCTCGATGCCGAGCCCTTCCACGTAGGATTCGCCGACGTGGTACTCGTACGCGGAATCGAGGAGCTGGGCCCGCGCGACCGGATCGAGCCACAGGCGCGCGAGCTCGTGATCGTTGGTCGACATGGTGAGTGCGGTGTCGAACGAGGCATCGGGCTTCATGCGTTCGCCGCGCAGCGTGAGCTCGAAGCCGTCGAGGGACCGCGGGGTGACGAACAGCTCCGCGACCGGATCGTTGCGCACGCGCGCGTTGAAGTACCCGCCGTCGACGGACAACAACGTGTGCAGCCAGGTGCCGTCGTTGCGGACCTGCGTCCCCAGGAACGTCTCGAGGAAGGTCGCGAGCTCGGTCATCAATTCGGATCGAGCTCTTGGCCAGCGTACTACGAGGGTCGGCGCGACTTGTAGAGATTGATCAGGCCGTTGGTCGACGCGTCGTGCGTGGTGACCGGCGCGGGACCCTCGAGCTCGGGGAGGATCTTGCTCGCGAGCTGCTTGCCCAGCTCGACGCCCCACTGATCGAAGGAGTAGATGTCCCAAACGATCCCCTGGACGAAGATCTTGTGCTCGTAGAGCGCGATCAGCGAGCCGAGGACACGCGGGGTCACCCGCTGCACGACGAGCGACGTCGTCGGGCGGTTGCCGGTGAACGTCTTGTGCTGCGCGAGCGCGACGAGCTTGTCGCCATCGACCGTTTTATCGGGACCATGTCCCGAACCCTTGCCTGCGAGCTCCGCCTTCGCCTCGTCGGTGGTCTTGCCCTTCATCAGCGCCTCGGTCTGCGCGAAGAAGTTGGCGAGCAGGATCGGGTGATGGTTCGACAGCGGGTTGTGGGTCTCGATCGGGGCGATGAAGTCGCACGGGATGATCCGCGTGCCCTGATGGATCAGCTGAGAGAAGGCATGCTGGCCGTTGGTGCCGGGCTCGCCCCAGATGATCGGGCCCGTCGAGTAATCGCTGATGCGATGGCCCTGGCGGTCGACGCTCTTGCCGTTGCTCTCCATGTCTCCCTGCTGGAAGTACGCGGAGAACCGATGCATGTACTGGTCGTACGGCAGGATGGCGTGGGTCTCGGCGCCGAAGAAGTTGTGGTACCAGACCCCGAGCATGCCGAGGATCACCGGCAGGTTCTCGTGCAGCGGCGCCGTCCGGAAGTGCTCGTCCATGTCGTGGCCGCCGGCGAGCAGCTCCTCGAAGTTGTCGGCGCCGATCATCAGCTCGATCGACATCCCGATCGCGCTCCACAGCGAGTAGCGACCGCCGACCCAGTCCCAGAACGCGAACATGTTGTCGGTGTCGATGCCGAACTTCGACACTTCCTTGTCGTTGGTCGACAGCGCGACGAAGTGCTTCGCGACGGCGTCTTCACCCGCACCGAGCGCCTCGAGTAGCCACTTCTTCGCGCTGTTCGCGTTGGTCAGCGTCTCCTGCGTCGTGAACGTCTTGCTCGCGACGATGAACAGCGCGCGCTCGGGATCGATCTTCTTGCAGATCTCGGCGATGTGCGTGCCGTCGACGTTCGACACGAAGTGGACGTTCATGCCGTCCTTCCAGTACGGGCGCAGCGCCTCGGTCGCCATCACGGGGCCGAGGTCGGAGCCGCCGATGCCGATGTTGACGATGTCGGTGATCGTCTTGCCGGTGTGGCCGAGCCACTCGCCGTTGCGCACGCGATCGGTGAAGCCGCGCATCTTCGCGAGCACCGCGTTGACCGCGGGCATCACGTCCTCACCGTCGACGAGGATCGGGCGGTCGCTGCGGTTGCGCAGCGCGACGTGGAGCACCGCGCGGCCCTCGGTGCCGTTGAGCTCCTTGGAGCCCGAGAACATCTTCTCGCGCCAGCCCTCGACGTTCTGCTGGGTGGCGAGCGCGAGGAGCAGCTTCGAGGTCTCGTCGGTGACGCGGTGCTTCGAATAGTCGACGAAGATGCCGCACGCCTCGCGGGACATCTTGGTGAAGCGCTCGGGGTCCTTCGCGAACAGGTCCCGCATGTGGACCTTTTCCATCGCCGTCTTGTGCTCGGTCAGTGCTTTCCAGGCCGGTGAGCTCGTCAGGGTTCCCATGGCGGAGGAGGAAACCACGTCTCCTAGCTTTGATGCATCCGTCCGCGAGGCGATTTGTGTACGCTGGTCGTGGATGCGATTCGGATGGCTCGCACTACTCGGTTGTGGCGGTACGGCGACCGGCGAGCAGGGCGCGCCGCAGCAGGTCTATGTCCAGTTCGATGGCATCTCGATCCAGCAGGGTGCCGAGGATGCGACGACAAACACGTCGAGTGCGTTCGCCGGCAACCTGACGGGCTATCAGCGCGCCACGCGGATCGCCGACACGCTCGCGGCGATGGCGTCGATCGTCGAACCGTTTCGGCTCGACGTCGTGACCGAGCGGCCCGCGGTGGGGCGCTACGACATGATCGTGATCGCGGGGCGCCCCGAGGAGGCCGGCCTGCCGGCGGGACAGGGCGGCGTCGCGGCGATCGACTGCGACAACGCGATCCCGAACAAGCTCGTCGCGATCTTTGGCAACGCGTTCCCCGACGGCTTCACCCCGGGGCAATTGGCATCACTCGCGATCGCCGGGCTCGGCACGAGCCAGGGCCTGCCGTCGTCGAACGTGGCCGACGATTGCTTGTGCTGGAGCGGCATCGCCTGCACGCCCACCACCGAGTGCACGTTCGGTGGTGCGGGCACTGCGATCGCTGCAGGCGACGAATGTGGCGCGGGTACGATGGATCCGTTCGCCGAGTTTGCCGCCGTCTTCCCGTTGCGCTGAACGATCCAGCGTAGGCTGGGTCATGGCAACGAAGCCGAAGAAGTCGATCAAGAAGCCGGTCAAGAAGCCGGTCAAGAAGCCGGCGAGCAAGCCGGCGAGCAAGCCTGCAGCGAACAACTCCGCGACCAAGCTCCAGCTCCAGGTCGAGTCCGGAAAGCTCATCAAAGGCGTCACCGCGGCGCAGCTGCGCAAGGCGATCGACGGCGAGAAGTTCGCGATCCTCGGCGGCGGCCCACGGTCGGGGACGTACATCCAGACGGCGCAGCAAGACGAAGCGCCGTTCCTCTACATCCTCGAGTATCAGGAGGGCTCGCTCGCCGAGCACTTCGAGGCCGTCCACAAGGGCATCGCGCTCGACGCGATCGTCGCGACGTTCACGAAGTACATGAAGGGGGACGAGTCGTGGCGCAGCGACTTCACGTGGAAGCGGATGAAGCTCTAACGAAGCCTCGCCGGTGGGAGCGAGCCGGCGCGCGCCTCCTGCCGGCGCACCAGCGCCTTCTGGATCGCCATCGCGGCGGTGAACGCGCCCGCGAGCACACCGCCGGTCACGTAGTAGACGAAGCGATACGCGCCGCGCTGCGAGCTCGGTCGGAGCTCGTCCGGCGTCGCCAGCTGATCGCAGACGAAGTACGCGATGCCCGCTGCGAGGACGGCGATCACCGAGGCGATCGCCAGGCGGCGCAAGCGACCTCGTTCGTCGAGCAGGTCGGGGACGTCGCCTGACATCGCTCCAACGTGCCACGAAAGGGGCTGGCCTCGCATCTTGCGTGGTCGGTGACGACGCGGTTACATCGGACCTTCGTCGGGGTGACATGAGCACGAATACGGAACCGGCCGCGGCACGCGGAGCAAGTACGAAGGCAGACGCGGGCGACAAGACCGACAAGGAGCGCGAGCGAGCCCGCTCGATTCGCGACGACATCGGTGGCTGGCGCAAGTGGGGGCCGTATCTCTCGGACCGTGCATGGGGCACCGTTCGCGAGGACTACTCCGCCCACGGTGATGCGTGGAACTACCTGACGTACGACAAGTCGCGCGCGAAGGCGTATCGCTGGGGCGAGGACGGCATCGCCGGCATCTGCGATCGCTACCAGCTGCTGTGCTTCGCGCCCACGTTCTGGAACGAGCAGGATCCGCACCTGAAGGAGAAGTTCTTCGGGCTCAACCCGAACGAGGGCAATCACGGCGAGGACGTCAAGGACTACTACTTCCACGTCGACAACACGCCGACGCACTCGTACATGTGCTTGCTCTACAAGTACCCCCAGCGCGAGTTTCCGTATCGCTGGCTGATCGAGGAGAACCAGCGCCGCGCCGGGCAGGGACCCGAGTTCGAGACGATCGATACCGGCATCTTCGAAGAGCAGCGCTACTTCGACATCTTCATCGAGTATGCGAAGGGCACGCACGAGGACATCGCGATCCGGATCACCGCGCACAACCGCGGGCCGGAGGCGGCGCCGCTCCATATCCTGCCCACGCTGTGGTTCCGCAACACCTGGGCGTGGGGCAAGAACCCGAAGCCCGAGCCGGCGATCAAGGTCGAGCGCGACGGCCAGCTGGCGCTGCTCGCGGATGACGGCGACATGCCGCCCGATCGCAACATGCCGCCGTTCTACTCGCTCGGGATGCGTTGGCTGTTCGGTCCGTCTGACGGCGCGGTGATGGTCACCGACAACGAGACGCACGGCGCGCGCGCCCACGGTCCGGGCAACTCGTCGCGCAAGCCGAACCAGAAGGACGCGTTCCATCGCTTCCTCTGCGAAGGCGAGAGCGGCGCGATCAAGGCCGACGAGCAGGGCACCAAGGCCGCGCTCCACTACAAGTACATGATCCCCGCCGGTGGCAGCGTCACGCTCAAGCTGCGGTTCACCGACGGCAAGAAGAAGGATGCGCTCGCCGAGGTCGACGCGATCATCGACGCACGCAAGGCCGAAGCCGACGTGTTCTACAACAACATCGCGCCGAAGAAGGCGAGCGCCGACGAGAAGCTCGTCCAGCGCCGCGCCCTCGCGGGCCTGTTGTGGACGAAGCAGAGCTATCTGTTCGACGTCGCGAAGTGGCTCGACGGCGACAACCCGGACGTACCGCCACCGCAGTCACGCCATCGCATTCGCAACCATCACTGGCGCCATCTCAACTCGATGCGCGTGATGTCGATGCCGGACAAGTGGGAGTACCCGTGGTTCGCCGCGTGGGACCTCGCGTTCCACATGGTGCCGTTCGCGCTGATCGATCCACGGTTCGCGAAGGACCAGCTCTGGATGCTGCTGTTCGAGCAGTTCCAGCACCCGGCCGGGCAGCTGCCCGCGTACGAGTGGGAGTTCTCCGATCTCAACCCGCCGGTGCACGCGTGGGCGGTGTGGCGCGTCTACAACATGGAGAAGTCGCGGTTCGGTCACGCCGATCGCGAATGGCTCGAGCGCTGCTATCACAAGCTCCTCATCAACTTCGCGAACTGGGTCAACAAGGTCGACAAGGAAGGCAACAACGTCTTCGAGGGCGGCTTCCTCGGGCTCGACAACATCACGGTGATCGATCGCAGCGAGAAGTCGCAAGACGGCTCGACGCTGCATCAGTCCGACGCGACCGGCTGGATGGGCATGTTCTGCCTCAACCTCATGCGGATCGCGCTCGAGCTCGCGAAGGAGAACCCCGTCTACGAGAGCATGGCGAGCAAGTTCCTCCAGCACTACGTCTACATCGCGTACGCGATGAAGCACATGGGCGGTCGGGACTACTCCCTGTTCGACAAAAAGGACGGGTTCTTCTACGACATCCTCGAGAACCAGGACAAGAGCTTCCACAAGTTCCGGGTGCGCTCGCTGGTCGGCTTGATCCCGCTCTATGCCGTCGAGCGCCTCGAGCTCGAGTGGATCGAGCCCTTCAAGGAGTTCACCGCGAACCTCAACTGGTTCCTCAAGAACCGCAAGGAGATGGTCGAGCACGTCATCCATCCGCTCGAGCAGCCGGATGGCAAGACGACGTACCTGCTGACCATCTGCAACCTCGAGCAGCTCACGGGCGTGCTCAAGGTGATGCACGACGAGACCGAGTTCCTGTCGACCTACGGTATTCGCTCGCTCTCGAAGTCGCACGAGGACAAGCCGTTCCGGTTCGGCAACTCCGTCGTCGGCTACGAGCCGGCGGAGTCCGCCGGCAAGATGAAGGGCGGCAACTCCAACTGGCGCGGACCGATCTGGTTCCCGACCACGTTCTTGATCATCGAGAGTCTCCGCAAGCTCGGCACCGCGCTCGGCGGTCGGATGCCCGTCATCACGCCCGCGTCGAAGGGCCAGCCACTCGTGATGAAGCAGATGGCGAAGGACATCGCGCGCCGGATGATCGACATCTTCCTGCTCGACGAGAACAACCAGCGCCCGGTCTATGGTGGCGCGCGTCACTTCAAGGACGATCCGAAGTGGCGGGATCACATTCTGTTCTACGAGTACTTTCACGGCGACAACGGCGCCGGTATCGGAGCGAGTCACCAGACGGGCTGGACCGCGCTGGTCGCGAACTTGATCGACGAGTGGCCGAAGTAGCTTAAGCTCGGGCTCATGAAGAGCCTGGGTTTGGTGGTCGCTCTCGGCCTCGCGCCGGCAGCGTGCGGCGAGGTGCTGGAAACCCGACCGATAGTGGCGCCGACGATGGCGGGGGCGATGCGCCGCCCGACGTGCCCGTGCGCGGCCCCGTTCGAGTGACCGTGCTCGATCGCATCGGCACCGGCGCACCCGTCGTCGGCAGCCCAATAATGTTCGTCGAGCCAGACGGAACGATCACGCGCACGATGACCGACAGCAATGGCAAGCCCCAGGCCGAGGTGTTTGCCGGCACCAGCGTCACCTCGGTGGCGACGATCAGCAACGGCAGGCAGATGCAGACCGTACTCGCGGTCGCGCCCGGGGATGACATCGTCGTCGGCCGCACCAATCCAGACGAGGGAACGGCGACCACGTTCGTCATCACGCTGCGGAACAGCTGCAACCCGGCGTCGATGGAGCTGATGGTGCACGCGCGCAATAGCGCCAACGCGACGCTCGGCTTCTCGTCGAAGTCGAACGTCTCGGTCGCCGCGGGCAACACTACGATGCCGGCGTTCAGCACCGGCAGCAATATCAGCTTCACCGCCACGTATACCAACATCTCGAACACGTTCCGGCTGACGATGGACCGCAAGACCCCCGACGGGCTCGGCCACACTGCCACGGTGATGAAGAGCATCTCCGGGGTCGCGTCGACGACGGCCAACGTGCTTGATCCGAACACCGAGAAGGCGCGGGTCGATACCCGCCTCGCGCAGGGCAACTCCCAGGAGATCCGGCAGCGGCTCGCGGGCAACGCCTCGACCTACGGGCTCGACGTCGCTGCCGTGGCTCAACTCGCCGACGTACGACATCGACACGCGCACGTTCGCGGTGAGCACGCTGACCACCGGGACCAGCGGCGATGCGCCCGACCTGGTGCAGTACGACCTGTCGTGGCGGCGCGGGGCACCGGCTCGTTCTCGTGGACGATCCGTGCACCGTCGCTCGATCCGGTCACGCTGCCCGTGCTGCCGAGCCGCGGACGGCGTGCCGGTCACCGGTGACGAGATCACCGTCGCGATCGTCAAGGCGTTCGATGCCGACACGATCGACGGCTACGCGGCGCTCCGCACCAATATCGGCGCCGCTGCACGACACGCTGGTCGACTCGCCGCTCGGCAACGGCGAGCAAAGCGCGGCGAGCAAAGCGCGTGTATCGACATCGATCACCGGCGGCTAGCGTGCTCGAATGGTAACGTGCAGGTTCAACTGTTCTCCCATCCGGCGGAGGTGTCTGTTTATGAAGCGACGAATGTTGGTGTTGGTGTTGCTCAGTGTCATCGAGGCTGCGGCGTGCGGCGTGCGGCGTGCGGCGGGCTTCGAGCCATACGACTTTCAGTTCTCCACACGGCAACCTCGCCAGCTGAGCTCAGCTGAAATCCGAGCAGCAGCCCAGCGCGGACTACGTCCTGGCGAGAACATCGCCTCAACAGCTTCATTCGCAGCACCGGGCATCGGGCACACCGTCGTGCAGGTAGTGACGCAAACGATCGACGATTCCAGAGCTTATATCGTTGATGAAGACGGTCAAATCGTCGAAACCCAGCTCTTCTGGGCGGAGGAACGGGCAGCCAGGATCCGACGTTTCGGAAAGCTCACACCAAGTCTATTTCAGAAGGTCTCACAACTCGATAGTCAACAGCTCACCACTGTGGATGTCATGGTGTACGCAGATCTTCCCGAACCGGAACTACCGTATGACGGCACAGACCGACAGACGTCGATCGAGGAATACGAGGAGTGGACACGTTCGCATTCCGATGCGCAGGTCGCGCGAATTGCACAGGCAAAACAGCGACTGATCACCTTTTTTGACGATCAGGGAGCAGTCGTGCTGCAAAATCCGCGCGGACTGCCGACGATTCGCGCCAGGCTATCGAGCGAGATGCTCCAGTCGCAAGCCCTGAACGACACCGACGTCGTGACGATCAGCGAGGCAGATAGCACCGAAGCTCACCTTCTTGGGTATGCCGGCATCGCGTCAATGCAAGCCGCACCAAGCTCTGGAGGGCTAACCGGGGGCGCCTGCAGCGGAGGAGTCTGTGATGGCATCGGTCTCGACGTCGGGTATTGGGAGCGCGATGCGGAACTTACAATCTCGGGAGTCGCGCGAAACAACTCTCGAGTCGCGACGAACGTGGTCTCAGGCTACCTAGACTGCCCTCAAGCTTGCAGCTCTGATGCCCAATGCCCTGCCACAGGCGGCACAAAGCTCTCATGCCGTGAGCCAACCGCCGGAGCGGCGAAAATTTGCGTTCAGGATCATCTAACCTGGACCGTCGCGTCCGTCGGAATGTTCGGCAGCTACAGCTACGATACCTTCGTTCCTGGTGGTACGGACCCTGTTGCCAACGCATCTACGTTATTTGCTTCGTCAGGCGCTTGGAACACTGATAAGCGCTTTGGGAACAGGAATGATCAGCTGGGGTTAGACTATTTGATAGCCCCGCCACCTGGACAAGATCCCTGTGAGACTGCGACCCAACCTCCAACGCTGTTTATCAATCGAAGCGTAGACCAGACACCTAATGTCTCGAACTTTCCAGCCCGAGCATTCGGCACCTTTCTCACGGCAGCGTCTGGGAACTCGGAGTCGGGTCCTGTCACGTGCGCTCGCCTGAAGAACGGCCTATGCGTAGGCAGCTACGACTATTTCGACTTCGGGAATCAGGGAACTCATCGCCGCTCTGTGGCTGCCGGCGGCGCTGGCAGCAGTTTCCTCAATGATTTGGCATTCGACTCAACTCTTGAGCGTCCGCATCTGCTGGGCCCGGGTGCTCACCAACCCAATATCAGCGGTTTGCACATGCCGGCGATCGACGTTGCGCCCGGCTCGAGTCTCATGCGCCATGCCGATTACTCAGCGCCCGCGCAGGCAATTACCGGTACGAGCTTTGCCGCGCCTGCAGTATTGTCGATTGCAATCCAGGCATTGCATCACGAGGGGCTGTTCAGCTCGATGGCTCACCCGCAGGTTAACAAGGCTGTGCTGATGGCAGCCACACGCGATGCGAATGTCGACGGCACCATCGGAAAGTCGACAACGTGGTCCGCGAATGCTCCCACGCTGGACGCCGAGGACGGCGCGGGCCAGATCAATATTGCCACATTGTCGTCGATTCTGACTAACAACTCTTATCTGCAACTCAACCTGCAAGACTCCAGCTTCACCTCGTGCGGGGCGGGATGTCGAAAATATACGGTTACCACTCAATTGGTCGGTGCCTCGAACTCCTTTCGGGCTGCACTCGCCTGGCATAGCTGCATGATCAATGAGGGCGACTTGCCAGTGTTAAATAATGATCTCGACTTGGCGTTGGCCTGCAGTGGCCCGCCGTGCCCCGGCACCATCATTTCTAATACCGTCACGAGCGAGACCGAGATGTTGGAGCGGAACTCGTGCGTGGGTCAACCAAAGACCGCCGTTGCCACCTGCTCGCTCGAAATCCGCATCAAGAACGGCGCCTCACTGCAGCCGTGCGGCTCGACAACGTTCGAACGCGTCGGTATCGCGTGGAGAAAACAGTGAAGTACCTAGCTCCGTTCGTGTTCGCGCTGGGCTGCGGCGCGACCGAGCAGGACACGTGCCCGATCGTTGTGTTTCCAGATGGACATGCGGGAATGCTCGCTCCGGTTTCACCAAATTGCATCGTTGCCACGCTCTTTGCGGCGCGGGACTCGCCCGAGCTTACTCCGTCGCTAGACCAAGTTGCTCTTTACCTCGAGCGTTGGTCCCGGGCCGTCGAAGCGGAGCCAATTCTGGTAGACCGTGGTCCCCAACGGCTGCGCGGTGACGCACCAGCCCAATTTGAACTCGAGACCTCGAACCCCGCGGTCATCGCGTCATGGACTTCGACTCATGGAATTCACGACGCTCCGCTGACCGGCGATGCCTCTTTCGATGAGGTGATGGGAGGACTCGTGCGCCCCGAGCTCAACGGTGGCGGAAATGATACTGGACGTGGGACGAAACTTTACGGGGTGCTGACCAGCGCAATTTTCAATGAGGAACTGCTGCACGAGCGGCTACTTTCAACGTCATCGAACCTGCCGGAGTCATTCTTATCGTATCGAGACAATGGCACCTGGACGTGGGATCAGGGTCCCAGATCTGGAAGCAAAGATGCGACAGCCCAGATCGATTTCAGCTTTGGATGGGGTGACTGTTTTGTGCAGTGCGATGGCATGCACGATCTTCGGGCGATCGTGCCGCCCGACGAACCCGCCAGAGTCTTCGACCTTGGCGGGGATCCACTACCTCCATTCCTGACGTTAAGTCCCGACACGTTGCCGTTGTGATGTGTCGTGCATGCCACTTGGTCTGCTCTAGCCTTACCAACCCCACACGTGGCTGCACACTGGTGCACGCCGACGGCCGCTACTTCAACACCCGCGTCCGCAGCGATCAGATCGCCGCGCTGTCCGGTGGTAAAGCCTCGTCACACCCCGTGGTGTTGTAGAGCCTCGCCACCCCGTGGTGTGAGGGTCGCCGCCGTTGACGACGTGTGGTAGTGCCGCGATCTGCCGCGATCTGCCGCGATCGTGGCGGTTGGGCCGTGGTCCGGCCACGCTGATCGGGATGATCCAGCCGATCGACCGCCGGGCGACGCGCACGCAGACTGTCTTGCCGACGACGATCGGCGGCGCGAGTGACAGGTCTCCCGACACGGGCAGCGCCCAGATATCGCGCGTTGACTTCGCGGGCTCGGAAAGCGTGACGGTGCCCGGCATGCATGCGAGATGGATCGTCTTGCGCGCGCGGCGCGGCGGCAGCAGTGGCGGGGGCGAGCAGGACCAGGAGCACGGCGCGCATGCGATCGATCATGACACGCGATCGGCTAGGCTCGCGCCGGTCATGTCGCGCCTCCTAATCGTCGTCGGGTTGATGGCCTGTGGATCGTCCAGCGCGCCGGAAGCACCCCCGACGGGTTCTCAAGGAAGCGCGAGCATGACAACCGCGACCACGCCGAGTGCGTTCTTGCGGCGTGTGCCGACGTACGTCGTCGGGACGACCGGAGATGACATCAGCGATCGCGTGGTCGCGAACCAGGCCGAGATGATCCGATCGATCTTCACACCCGATGCGAAGACGTTGCGCGATGCCGAGGTCGGCGCGGCCTGGCCTGCGAACCCGATCGTCTACGGCGGCGCCCACGTCAATGCGGCGAGCGCCGCGATCGCGAAGGATCCCCGTTCGAGATCACCGCCAACAAGCTGACGATCGGCGGTCAGACCTTCGAGGGCGATGGCTACGCGCTGATCACCGTGGTGCCCGCACGCCCGGGGCGGTATCCCGAATTCATGCTCTACGCGGGCACCGGCATGCCTGGCGTCGCGGAGATCAACGCCGGCTTCTCGCGCAGCGATGCGCCGATCATCATCATCATCATCATCGACGCGTTCGGGCCGCTGATCACCGGCACCTGGCAGATCGGCCCGGACGGCGTCGCGACCGCGCAACTCGGCAAGCCCGAGCGGCGCGTGGCGTGGCGCGAAAGCAAGCGAACGATCAAGGGCGCAACGGTGACGTTCAAGCTGTTCGAGGCCACCGCCGATCGCGACGCGCCGATGATCGACCAAGCCGCGGCCGGCATCGCGACTGCGCTCGACAACCTCGCGCCGGCGCGGACGGAGCGGCCAGTCTCGTTCACGGTGGTGATCCACCCCGACAAGCGCAGCAAGGCCACGCTGACCGGCAACGCGGGCGACGGCCACGCCGTGGGGTTCGCGAACACACTCCACGTCTTTGCACACGAAGGACTCGCGTGCCTGGTCACTCACGAGGCGACGCACTCGATCCTGCTCCTCAACTGGCCGCCGGCCGGCAGCTCGCTGCTCGGCGAGGGCATCGCAGTGTGGACGACCGGCGGCTACGCCGGGCAGCCGCTCGGAAGCTTCAAGGGCAAGGTCAAACCGCGGCCGATCAAGGAGTTGCTCGCGAGCAAGACGTTCCGCTCGCTGCCCGAGCCCGAGACGTATCCGATCGGCGGCACGCTGCTCGACGCGGCGATCGCGAAGGTCGGGCTCGTCAAGGTGCGCGATCACCTCTACAGCGCGACCGCGGAGACGTGGGACGACGCGTGCAAGGCCGCGGGCACGACGGCCGCCGAGCTCGACGCTGCGGTCGCAGCCGCGCTTGGCCGCTGACTCCCGGTCAGACGAAAATTGTGAGCGCGCACGAAATCCTGCCGCGCGTCGACCCATGCTCGCGGTTGGTATGGGATGGTGCCGGCAACTTTCCGGGAGCCTGGGGGCTCCGTGGAATCACAGGGGAGATTCGCCGTGACCGAAGCCGAGCTCGATCAGCTATGCGTGAACACGATCCGGACGCTGAGCATGGATGCCGTACAGGCCGCCAACTCTGGACACCCGGGAACGCCGATGGCGCTGGCACCTGTGGCCTACACGCTGTGGCAAAAGTTCATGGACTTCGATCCGCAGGATCCGATCTGGCCGAACCGCGACCGCTTCGTGTTGTCGTGCGGCCACGCCTCGATGCTGCTGTATTCGATGCTCCACCTGACGCAGACCAAGGCGGTCAACCCGAAGTACGAACGGCTCGGCCAGGTCTCGGTCGCGCTCGACGACATCAAGAAGTTCCGCCAGCTCGATAGCCGGTGCGCGGGTCACCCCGAGTATCGCTGGACATCGGGCGTCGAGACCACCACGGGGCCGCTCGGCCAGGGCGTCGCGACCAGCGTCGGCATGGCGATGGCGCAGAAGTGGCTCGCGCATCACTACAACAAGCCGGGCTTCCCGGTTTACGACTACGACGTCTACGCGCTCGCCGGCGACGGCTGCTTGATGGAAGGCATCTCGACGGAGGCGGCCTCGCTCGCGGGGCACCTGAAGCTGTCGAACCTGTGCTGGATCTACGACAACAACAAGATCACGATCGAGGGCGAGACCGAGCTGGCGTTCAGCGAGGACGTCGCGACCAAGTTCATCGGCCTCGGGTGGAACGTCACCCGCGTCGGTGACGCGAACGACCTCGAGATGCTGAAGCGCGCGTTCGACGTCTTCCAGAAGACGACGGATCGCCCGACGCTGGTGATCGTCGACAGCCACATCGGCTACGGCTCGCAGAAGCAGGGCACGCACTCCGTGCACGGCGCGCCGCTCGGCGAAGAAGACATCAAGCACGCGAAGCGGTTCTACAAGTGGCCGGAGGACGCGAAGTTCCTGGTCCCCGACGGCGTCTACGATCACTTCGGCAAGGTGATGGGCGCGCGCTCGAAGAAGGCGCGCGAGGGCTGGGAAGCGATGATGCAGAAGTACGCGAAGGAGCACC
>JBBQJJ010000078.1:0-26766 GCA_038325805.1 Haliangiales bacterium | reverse complement strand
CCTGCTGCCGCGGAGCTGTCCGCCCGACGTGCGCATGAACAGCGTCGACTCGTTCTTGAATGCGTTGAGGTAGAGGTGGAACGGCAACCGATCGACGGAGGTCTCGCCGGGATTCGTCCACGATAGCGTCTCGGTGCCGGTGACCCAGTGCTTCACCGGATCGAGCGCCGCCTCGATCTTGTAGTTCGCGATCCGTTTGCTCCGCGCCGGACCGCCGCCACGGAGGGCGGGGCTGCCATCGAGCTTCGGCATCGGACGCACGCGTGGCGCGGACGCTTCCCGCCCGCAGGCGGCGATCAGCGCGCCGATCAGCGCGACCAAGGCGAGGGCGACGACGCTTCTCACGTAGGACCTCTATACCAAACCTGGAAAGGTTATAGAGTCGAAGCCCTCGATGGACGACGGGACAAGGATGAACGATCCGAAGGCACGGGTGGCGGAGCTGCTCGCTCGGTTCGCGCGCGAGCGCAACCTGACGCTGCCTCCTCTCGCCGAGGACGGCACGGGGTCGATCCAGCGAGGCTCGGCGGTCGTCACCATCCACGTGCTCGCGGATCGAGGCGTCCTCCTCCTGCTCGCGAAGGTCGCCGAGTCACCGGCGCTCACCGGTGACCAGGCCAAGCGCCTGCTGACGCTGTCGTTCGTCGAGACCAAGGACGCGGCGTTCGCGCTGCATCCGCAGACCGGGGACCTCTACCTCCGGATCCTGCGTGGCCTCGAGGGCCTCGACTACGAAGAGTTCGAAGATCTGGTGCACTCGATCGCAGCCACCGCCGATCACTGGGACGATCGGCTGGCCAAAGAGCTGGCGCACCCCAAGGGTACTGGCTCGCCTGACGGCTCGCTGGCGTGAAGCTCGCCGACGAGGCCGCGACCAAGCGCGTCGGTGAGGTGCTCGCTCGGATCGTCCCGTCGGGAATCACGATCGCGCTGATCGGCGATCTCGGCGCGGGCAAGACCACGCTGGTCACCGGCCTGGTCGAGGCGCTCGGCGGCACCGCGAGCAGCCCGACGTTCTCGCTCGTCAACGAGTACGAGACCCGCCGGTTCGTCGTCTGGCACATCGATCTCTACCGGCTCGAGCGCGAAGCAGAGCTCGCCGAGCTGGGTCTCGACGACATCCTCGACAACAAGCTCGGCATCTGCCTGATCGAGTGGGCCGACAAGTTCGACGTGCTGCCCGCGGATCACCTGCGGCTCGAGCTGGTTCACGACGGAGCTACCCGCAGCCTGACGGCGATCGGAACGGGCCCTCGGGGCGAGCTTCTCGCGAGCACGCTCGAGGGCGAGCTGCTAGGTTCCGGGGCATGAAGTTCCTGTCGATGATCGTCGTCCTGGCCCTCGCCCAGGTGGCGTTCGCCGATCGCCTGACGTTCGATCCCAAGACGGTCTACAAGGTGCCGGTCGGGACGGGCCCCGTCGTCGGCCCCGCCGATGCGCCGATCACGATCGTCGCGTGGAGCGACTTCGCGTGCGGCTACTGCTACCGCGTGCAGTTCACGCTCGACGCGCTCGAGCGGCTGTACCCCGGCCAGATCCGCTGGGTGCATCGCGTGCTGCCGCTCGACGAGGACCGCACCGAGGGCATCGAGGCGTCGCTGGCCGCGGCTGCGCAGGGCCGGTTCAAGCCAATGTCGGATCGGATCTACGCGATCGGTGGGCGGGTCGATCGCGCAGCCACCGAGCTGATCGCGCGCGAGCTCGGGCTCGACATGGTGCGGTTCCGCGCCGCACTCGACACCGGCGTGTACCGCGACCAGATCGCGCTCGACGTCAAGGACGCCGCCGCCCTCGGCATCACCGGCACGCCGTCGTTCTTCGTCAACGGTCGCCCGGTCTCCGGCAACCAGCCGCTCAAGGTGTTCGCCGATGTCGTCGACGAGGAGCTCGCGCGTGCCTCACACGTCAAGGGCGGCTACGACGAGCTCGTCAAGACCGGAGCGCTCGGCGCCGATACGCCGAAACAGCAGACCAAGGCGTTCGAGCTCGACGAAAAAGCGATCTACCGCGTCGGTCTCGGGTTGCCGGGCCATCAAGCCGGTCCCGATAGCGCGCTCGTCACGATCGTCGCATGGGGTGACTTTCAGTGTCCGTTCTGCGCGCGCCTCGCGCCGGTGCTCCACGAGGTTCGCGCGAAGTACGGCGATGACGTGCGCGTGATCTACCGCCACCTCGCGATGCGTTTTCACAAGAGCGCAGCGCTCGCCGCCGAGGCCTCCGTGGTCGCCGCGAACCAAGGCAAGTTCTGGGCGTTTCACGACAAGTTGTTCGCGAACTACAACGCGCTGACGCGTCCCGACCTCGAGCGCTACGCGCAGGAGGTCGGGATCGATCTCGCCGGCCTCAAGAGCGCGCTCGATGACCGCCGCCATCGCGACACCGTCGCCCACGAGGGCGCGGATGCCGAGGCGCTCGGGATCGACGGCACGCCCACGATGTTCATCAACGGCCTCGCGATCGTCGGCAGCAAGGACCTCGCGACGCTCAGCAAGGCCATCGACGAGCAGCTCACGCAGGCACGCGCCGCGGTCAAGAGCGGCATCGCCGCGACGGATCTCTACGCGCTGTTCATGAGCAACGCGATCGGTAGCGAGCGCGCGGATCCTTCACGCGTGCCAGTCTCGGGCACGATCAAGCTCACGCCTCGAGCGGATGATCAGGCTCGCTCGGTCGCCGCGGCATGTCGTCGTCGCGATCGCGCGCGCGCCCTCGAGCTCGCCGTCGGGCTTGCCGGTGCACCCCGCGCACACGCGAACCTCGTCTGCGCGTCGGCTGGAATCGATTTGCCGAAGTGACATCGCAGCCACCGGGACGGTTGCTCGAACGTCATCCGAACGGCCCCACGCTTCGATCGGAGCTCGAACGGCGTGTGCGCCGTCAGCGGCTCACAGGCTGCGAGCGTGGTGCATCGCCCACGGTCTTGTCGTGACATCGACACACGGTGGCTCGCGGAAAACTGAGGGCGGGGGTGGGGGTGAGGGTTGCCATCTCGTGTGAACACACCGAAACGGAGGTTCTGAGCCGGCAGAACAGCTGCTGGCATCGTCGATGCACCGAGCTGGTTCGCGATGCGAGCCGACGAGACCATGCCGACCGGACGGGTGATCCCGCTGACGCTGGCTGCGATCGCGAATGCGCGGTCGGTTCGTCGCAATCGCCGATTCGGGGAATATGACGTCATCACCCCACTCGCGCGTGGTGGGATGGGAAACATCTATTTGGCCGAGCATTCGGAGACCCACCAGCGGGTCGCCCTCAAAGTGCTCGACCCGCAGTTCGCCGGGCACATCGAGGTGGTCGACCGGCTCTACAACGAGCACGCACTGGCCTCGCGAGCGAGCCACCCGAACCTCCTCCAGATCCACGCGGCCCAGCTGTCGGACAACGACATCCCGTACCTCGTGATGGAGTACCTCGATGGCGAGACCCTCGCGGTGATCTCGGAGCGCGAGGATCTCGGCATCCAGGCGATCCTGTCGATCGGTGCGCAGGTCGCGGCGGCACTCGCAGCGCTCCACGCCGGCGGCGTGATCCACTGCGACGTCAAGCACGACAACATCGTCGTGCTGCGCGACTGCCTGCACATCAAGCTGCTCGACTTCGGTGTGTCGCGCCTCGTCGACGAGCCGTTCGGCGAGGACACCGGGATCGCGGGCACGCCTTGGTGCATGGCGCCCGAGCAATGGGAAGGCAAGCCGCAGACGGCCTCCGATGTCTACGCGCTCGGCTGCTTGCTGTACGACCTGATCACCGGCGAACCGCCGTTCGATGGCTCGCTACCGGAGCTGATGATGGCGCATCTCGAGCAGCGTCCCGCGCGGCCGTCGTGGTTCGCCAACTGCCCGATGGAGCTCGAGCGGATCATCATGCGCGCGCTCGCGAAGGATCCGGCGCACCGTCCGGCGATGGCCGAGGTCGCGATGCAGCTCGCCGAGCTCGCGAGCCCGTCGCAGCAGATCGCGATGGCCGGGTGAACGTTAGCCGGCTGTCGATTCGATGATTCGGACGCGAGACGCGCCCTCGGACTCCAAATCCTTGAGCTCGAACTCGCGCGGATCGAGAAGCGCCCCGGGCAAGCCGCACTCGAGCAGTGCGCGCTCGGCGTCGTCGCTCGACGAGAAGTGCAGATGCACGTTGCCGCGGACGAACGCGGAGAGGAGGTACTTGAAGCCGCGCACCAGCGGGCCTTGGTTGTTGTCGAGGATCAGGTCGGAGAGATAGAGGCTCGACGGAAACCGCCGCAGCGCCTTGCCGAACCGCGTCCACATGCCGAGGAGCGTCGGGCGATCGAAGTAGTTGACCAGACCCTCGGTGATGATCGCGGTGCCGATGTCGGGATCGAGCGTGGCGAGCACGCCGTCGATCGAGGTGGGACCGCCCTCGATCAAGGCGTCGATCTCCGCGGTGCGATGGTGCGGCGTCTCGCCGCCGAGCTCTGCGAGGATGCGGCGCTTGTGCGCGAGCATGCCGGGCAGGTCGGCTTCGACGTAGGCGATCCGATCTCCATACTGCTTGTGGAACCGCCAGCCGCGTGGCGACAGGCCGGCGGCGACCTCGACGATCTGGCCGATCGCGCCGGTCTCGATCGCGAGCGTGAGCCGCAGATCGATCAGGCGATGCCGCGCCAGTAACATGCCCTCGAGCGTCGGCAGCTTGACCCGCTGCGCGATCACGTTCGGTGCGTGCAGCGCCTGGTACATCAGCCGGCCCGTCCGCGTGGCGAACGCCTCGTGCGAGTGGCCGTGCGCGAACCACACGTAGCCCGTGTAGTGCGCCGTCGGCGAGATGGTCTCGGGATGTTCGCGCGTCATGCGTTCGCCATCATATGCTTCGCAGATGCGGATCGCGCTGCTCGCGATGGTCGTCCTCGGTTGTGGCGACAATCGCAACCCGTTCGACGAGATCACGATGGACACGTTCGACGAGCCGCCTGTCTCGATCACGGTGACGCGGCAGAGCGTGCCGCTCGCCGGGATCCCGGTGGTGTTCCATCGCGACGACGGTACGCTCGTCGAGAGCATCACCACGGATGCGCGCGGTCGCGCCGCAGCGAAGCCGGGACCGAACGGGTTCGTCACCGCGATCACCGACTTCGCGGCGACGCGCGACCTCAAGACCTTCCTCGGTGTGCAACCCGGCGACGAGCTCACGCTCGACGGTGCACCCAACCTGACGACGCCGATGATGACGTACAAGGTTCTCGTCACGCCGGTCGCGGGCGCGGTGTTCTATCGGGTCTCGGTGCGCTGCCTCGTCGGCACCGGCGAGCAGGTCCCGGTGGGAACCAATCCCGTCGAGTTGTCCGTGACCACCCGGTGTCTCGCGCCGACGGAGACGTTGGTCGTCGCGCTCGACGGCTTCGGATTCCCGATCGAGTCGGTGCTCGGAGCCGAGGCGACACCGACGGAGAACGGGGTTGTCGATCTGACGAACGAGGTGCCGGTCACCGCCGAGACGGCGACGCTGATGCTGTCGAACGTCGGGTCCAATGCGACGCTGGAGAGCGCGCGGGCGATCGGTCGTACCCAGTTCCTCGCCAAGCCCGAGCAGCAGGTTGCCAACGGCAGTCACCCGACGGTGTTCCCGGATCTGGCAGGTGCGAGTCAGACCGTCGCGGTGACCGGTGCGCGTCCGGTGTTCGTCTGGGGACCGGCCGAGCCTCAGACGCAGCTCGACGTCGCCGCCGCGCAGGTCGAGGCCGTGACGGAGCTGCTCTTCGATCGAAGTCTCCGCACGGTGTCGTGGTCGGGCGGGGCGGATGGGAACTTCGTGTTCGGGCAGCTGGTCGTCGAGGCGCCCACGTCTGGACTGTGGAGCTTCGTCGGCCCGGGTGGCTCGGCCATCACGCTGCCCGCACTCGACGCCTTCCCGATCAACGCGGCGACGCGGATCGAGCTCGAGCTCGGGGTCGGTCGGGTTTCAGGATCCGTGGTCGATGACCTTCGCCGCGATGGCGGCTGGCTCGATGCGAACAACGGCCTGCAGGCTCGCCAGCGCACGATGTTCACGTTCCAGTCGCTCGCCGCCTTCGGGACCCTCGGGCTCGCCTTCGCGACGACCAACCTGACGTTCTGATTCAGGGCTTGTTCAGGTCCACTGAACAACGTCCGGAGTGGCTTGGAAGCTGGGTCGTAGATCTCTCAAGATGCTGAGAACAAATGTGTTTTATCCAGGGATCCTCCCGGGTTCAGATCCGGAGTGTGTCACTGAACATCAGACCAGTAAGCTAAGACTACGGTCATGCGAATCGCCTGCATCCACGTTCCCCAGCTCTCGCTCCAGTGCGCGACGCGCGTCGATCCGGCGCTGCGTGGTGCCGCGGTCGCGGTCGTCGGAGTGCGGCCCGACGCCGGTAAGGCGCAGGCACCGCAGGTGCTCGCCTGCTCGCGCGCAGCCTTCCTGCTCGGCGTCCGTGTCGGCACCTCCGCACCCTCCGCGCGAGTCGACGGCGTCCAGGTCGTCTCGGCCAACCCACAGCTCGAGCGCGAGGCGGTGCGCGCGATCGCAGATGCGCTGCTCGCACTGACCCCGGTGGTCGATGTTGGCGGTCGGATCGGCGTCGGTGGCGCGCACCTCGCGATGTACTGCGAGGTCCCGAGCAAGACGCGCGGTGCCAGCTTCGGCGAGCGCGTGATCCGCCAGCTCGAGCTGCTCGGCATCACCGGTCGCATCGGCATCGCCGATGATCGCTTCACCGCATGGGTCGCGGCCTCGGATCATCACGCCGTGTCGACGGACGAGCCGAACGTGCTCAGCGTGCCGCGCGGCGGCTCGGCGGCGTTCCTCTCGCCACGCCCGCTGAGCCTGTTGTCGATCTCGCCCGAGGTCCAGCACATGCTCGAGGCGCTCGGCGTCACCACGCTCGGTGCCTTCGCGGCGCTACCGGCACCGTCGGTGTCGCGTCCGTTCGAGGCAGACTTCCAGGCGCTCGCGCGCGGCGAGGGCGGCCAGACGCTGCGCCCCTATGCGCCCGAGGCGCCGATCCGCGAGGACGTGAACATTACGAGCACCAGCACCAGCACCGCGAACGGCTTCTCGCTGTCGTCGGCCGTCGGCACGCTCGCCGAGCGCGTCGCTGCCCGGCTCGATGGCCGCGGTCGCGGGGCTGCTCGCCTCGAGCTCGCGGTCACCGGCCCGGCTGGCGAGCGCATCATTCCGATCGTCCCGGTCGCGTCGGCGCGCGTCCGCACCTCGCTCGAGGCGATGCTGGTTCCCGTCGGCGGCGAGCAGAAGCTGCTGTCGTCGAGCGAATCACTCGCGGATGCGATCACCACCGCACTCACCGGTGACGAGCAGGTCTGGCGGCTGCGCCTCTCGGTGATCGGTGAAGCGATCGCTGGCGAGGCTCCGATCTCCGAGCTCTCCGAGACCGAGGCGCCGGGCATCCTCGACACGCTCTCCGTCGTGCTGTCGAACACGGGTGGGAGCCTCGAGCTGGCGTTCGGTCCGCTCTCGCTCCACGGGTTTGGGCCGGGTCCCACGGCGGGTGTGCTCCGCGACCGTCGCGAAGCGCACCAGCGAACGCGGCGGACCAAGCGTCATCGCACGCGGCCGAATTCAGTGATCCAGCCGAAGCTGTTCAAGAGCTAACCACAGAGGGCGTCGCCGCGCGGCGGGACGCGCTCTCGCCTGAAACACGGCGAGAGCGACGCCTTGGTGGTCAGGCATCTGTGGGTTACGGCGCCGCGAGCAACTCGTCGGCGAGCTTCTTCACCAGCTGCGCGTCCGCGCGATCACCGAACTGCTTCTTGATCGCACCGATCACCCGACCGGCCTGCTTGGGATCCTTCGCCGGGAGCTCGGAGACAACCTTGGCGACGGCCTCGCGCAGCTCGGCTTCCGAGAGCCCCTGCGGGAGGAACTTGCCGCACCACTCGGTCTCGAAGTCGATCTCGGCGACCTGCTCCTTGCCGCGGTCTCCGGCGGCGGCGTAGTCGATCCGCGCCTTCTCCATCTGCTTCTTGTAGGTCCGGATGACGTCGAGGACCAGGGTGTCGTCGACCGTGCCGGTGAAGTCCTTCGCGGTCCGCCGCTCCATGATCTTGGTGTTGATCATGCGGACCAGGTTCGCGGTCTTGGAGTCCTTGGCCTTCATCGCAGCGGTGAGCTGCTCGCGGAGCTGGGCTTCGAGAGACATGAGCGCTATCTACCATGTCGGGTAGGCGCTGGCTGGAAGCCTGGAGAACGTTCCGCCGGGGCGTCTGTGAGTGGCGATCAGATCGCGTCGTCCGACGGCTCGGTGACCGGCGGGATCGTCGCGACCTTGCGGCTCTCGGCCAGCGGCGACGACTCGTCGATCAACCGCGCAGCTTCCATCAACAGGTGCGTGGTGGTGACGTTGACGCGATCGACGCCTTCGACGACGCACACCACGAACTCGAACTCGCCGGCGTTCCACGTCAGCAGGTGGTAGATGCACGCGGCATCGACCGGGTCCTCGGCATCGTCGAGTCGCGCGTGGACGACCTTGCCCTCGCGCACCAGGATCTGCGCGGAGACGCCATCGGGCGCACGCACCTGGAGCAGGCCGGTCTTGCGCTCCAGCTCGATCAGGATGAGCAGTGAGGACAGGCCAACCTGCGACAGATCTCCGCGCAGCCCACTCGCGGCACCGAGCTGCTCGCGCGTCTCCTGCAGCGTCTGCTGCGTGCGGCGGAGCGTCTTGGCTACCCGAAGGTCGAGCTCCTCGAACCGGAACGGCTTGGTGACGTAGTCGTCGGCACCGAGCCGGAAGCCGCGGATCCGATCATCTTCGGAGGACAGCGCGGTCAGAAAGATCACCGGCAGCATCGCGAGCTCGGGCTGCGACCGCAGCTGGCGGACCAGCGCCCAGCCATCGAGCTTCGGCATCATCACATCGGTGATCAGCAGATCCGGCACGCGTGCAGTGGCGCGCGCAAAAGCGTCCTCGCCATCGACGGCGGTCTCGACGCTGTAGCCGCGCTTCTCGAGCACGGTGGCCACCATGCGGAGAATCCAGGCATCGTCGTCTGCCACGAGTACGTGCGGCATCGCCGAGGGCAAGTTAGCGTGTTGCCTACAACCTCCGCAACGTCACCGGCGCCCAACGGGCGGTCTAATCCGAAAGCTCGTCCGCGTGCGCAGTTACCACGTCGATCTCTGGGTCCACCAATGCTCGTCCGGTCACGGCGAACGTGCAGGGCCGACCCCGGGACGCGGATCGGGCAGTTGGCTGACTACGCTCGTCGTGACCCAACTCCCGCGGTCGCGCGCGAGGATTCGACCATCTGCGAGCGCGATCGCGAGGCGGCCGGCGCGATCCGCGACGACTCCGACCGCGGTCCCACCCGGCGTGATGGGGATTCCCTCGTGGGCAAGGGACGCATCGATCGTGATCAGCTCCAACTTCCCACCGCGGCTTGCGACCGCGACCAGGTTATCTCGCGCGACCGTGGCGGCCGTCACGGTCGATCCGCTGGGCCACGAGAAGGTCTTTCCGGTTCGCAGATCGACCGCGCCATTCGCGAGGATCGCCCAGCGATCGTCGACCAGCGTGACCACCTGCTTCGGTGCACCGGCGATCGGCTCGAGCTTGGTGCCGACGACGCGCGCGAGCCCGCGATCTGTCGCGATCACGACTGACTTGCCGGCCCCGATCGCGAGGACTGGTGCAGGCGCCAGCGCGAGCTTGAACGGCTCGCCACGCTCGGTGCGATCGAGCGCGTAGAGCTGTCGCTTGACCGCGGCGACCGCATGCGGACCACCGGCCATCACCGCCTTGTCCTTCTGGTGCAGCCGGATCGCCGACCACCCGTTCGGCGCGAGCTTGTAGACGACGCCCTGTCCAGCGGCGACGACCTCGCCGGCCGCACGGCCGGCAACCGCCAGCGTATCGACGGTGGAGATCCGCTGCGTGCGGACCCACGCACCCTTGCCATCCGGCGCGTAGACCTCGCCGTGTGGGCCGAGCGCAACCGCCAACCGGGCGTCGTCGGTCGGGCCAGGCGCTAGCGTCGCGAGCGGTTCGGCGTGCGCAAACCGAGTGACCACGACCAGCGCGATCGCAACGCGACAGCGCGCGACGACGATCGCGCCATTCACTTCGCGGAGCCGGAGCCTTCGGTCTTGGCCGGCGTCTCGCCTCCGTGGGCGAAGCCGCACCTCTCGAGATCCGCGCGCGACGTGGCGTTGCTGGCACACTGGACGGAATCTTTCGACGAGCCACTGCGGCAGCGCCGGATCGCGGGCGCCAGATCGGTGGCGTAGCCCTGCGTGCCCATCAGCTTGCGCATGTTCACGATCGCCTTCTTGCACGCATCCTCATCCGGCTTGTTGCAAGCGATGGCGCCGAGGGCAACCGTGGCGGCGAGGGCGAACGCGAGGCGCTTCATGACCATTCCTCGGCCGACTCTACCAGCTTGCGCGCGCGGTCGAGATCCTGACCGGTGTCGATCTCGCGCCACTTGCCGTCGATCAGGATCGGGTCGATCCGGATGCCGGCGTCGATCAGGTGCTGCCAGAGGTCGGTCAGGTACGCGTTGCGATAGGTCGCAGCGCGCTGGAACGGCTGTTGATCGTTGCCCGCGAACTTGTGCTGCAACGTATCGAGCGTGCGCGCGACCGTGGCGACCCCACGCTCGGACAGCTTGGTGAGCCCGATGTACTCGCCGATCGCTTCGCTCGCGGGCAGCGAACGCTTCCCGGTGCGCGCGACGGATCCATCGGGCATCAGGTCCGAGACCTCACCTTCCTCGAGCGGATGCTCGGTACGGCCTTCATAGATCACGCGAAACTCGCGGTCGATCACCAGGCCGAGATCCGCGGGCGAGTCCACCGCCGCACGCGCCACCGACGGCGTGAAGATGATGTCCGAGTACGTCAACAGGCACGGCTGGTCGAGGAACGTCCGCGCGCAGGCGAGGGAGAGCAGGATGTTGTTGGTCTGCCACTCCGGGTTGTCGACGAACGTCACCTTCGGGGCAGGGGACAGGTTCTTGACGAGCGCCTCGAGCACGTCGCCGCGATAGCCGCGGATGATCACCAGCTCCTCGAGACCGGCCTGATGAAACGCGTCCCACACCCAGCCGAGGATCGGCTTCGCCCCGACTTGCACCATGCACTTCGGAAGCTCCTCCGTGTGCGGCCCCAGACGCTTCCCTCGACCCGCCGCGATCACGATGGCGCGCTTGATGCTCATGGAGACTCCTTCGGAACAGGGGAGGCAAACCGACCGAGCCGCAGCAGGATCGTCGCGAGGCACTTGAGCAGATACAGCGCATTGATGCCGGCGTACGCCCAGAAGTAGATGTCGATGCGATCGACGAGCGCGCAGATCCAGATGTACTGCGGGTAGTGGACCACCACCCGGCTCGCCATCTCGAGCGCCGTCAGCGCGAGCCCGACCGGTCCCTTGCGGCCACCGACCTCGGCAGGCTGGCCGTCCTCGGTGGCTTGCTTGGCACCGAGCTCTGGCCGGCGGAGGAACGACGTCAGCGAGAGCCCGGCAGCGAGACAGAACAGCCCGGCGAGGCCGACCAGGAGCAACCGCTCGTCGAAGTTGTCCTGCCACAGCCGCACCGCGACCGCGCCGAAGATGAACATCGCCTTGAGCTCGTCCATCAAGAAGTCGAGCAGGTGACCTGCCGGCGACGCGATCTTGCGGAGCCGCGCGAGCTGGCCGTCGGCGCAGTCGAGCACGAACGAGAACTCGTAGACGACCGCCGCGAGGATCAGCCAGAGGTGCCCCGGCAGCAGGATCAGCATCGCCGCGGCCACGGCGGCCACGATCGCCGAGGCGAACGTCACCTGGTTCGGCGTGATCGGGGTGTTGCGAAGAAGGTAGACGACAACGGCTGCGGGGGGCCGCGCGATGTACTCGGTGAACTTGTTGATGTCGCGCTTCTTCTTGGAGCTTCGATAGATTTCTGCGATCTCGGAGAACACGACGGGGCCGACTATAGGGTCGGAGGTACGGATTCGCGAGTTTGCCGTCCCACCTTGAGACGCGTAGATCGCACCTCCCCAGAGGCTGTTCGGGGTTCTGACATTGCGACGACCCGACGGGCTGGCATGCTCGTGGTCATGCGTCTCGTCGCTCTTGCGTTGGTGTTCGCCGCCGGCACGAGTGCGGCCGATCCGGTCGGCGAGCTTGCGCGCGCGCTGCCCGCCGGGTGGAAGGTGATCACCACCAAGAGCGAGCTGACGATCGAGCGGCTCGCTCCCGTCCAGATCACCGGCAAGTTCCTGCCGAACGCCGCGCACTACGGCAACGCACCCACCCTCGCACCGCCGAGCGCGCCCACCGAGAAGCTGCGCCTGCGCTACCGCACCGAGCCCGCGTGGTCCGCGGCGCGGCGCGCGCAGATCACCGCAGCGAACAAGCAGATCTACGCCGAGCTCCAGCCGCTGCGCGTCAAGTTCAAGATCGATGACATCGCGACGGGAAAGGGCATGCCCCTCCCGACGACGCCCGACGAGCAGCAGCGTTTGCAGGACTACCAGACGGCGTACGACGCCGTGCTCGCCCGGATCACCGCGGTGCCGCAGTGCACGCTCGGCAAGGTCAGCGTGTTCGCCGATCGCTCGACGTATCACCAGCTCGATCTCATGGTCGTGCCCGAGATCGCGATGCGCGAGGCCTACGCCGTCGTCGAGTTGATGAAGCGACGCTGTAGAGCTCTGTGAGCCGACGTCCGATTTTCGGACGAGTGGGCTAACCCCAGCGCGATCGCGCGAACCTCTGGGGCTAGCGTAGCTGCGCGCCGCGGTGTTGCTTGGTCGAGCGGAGGTACACGATCAGGTCGCGCAGGAAGCTCGGCTGCGCCATGAACAGCCGCCCGAGCATCGCGCGATGCCCGAACCTGCTGATGCCGCGGGTGTAGTCGATCAACGCGTGGACGCGCTCGATGTCTCCCTGTCGCGGCGTGATGGTGCCGTGCGCAGCGACCACGTGGGCGAGCTCCTCCTGCCGGATCGCCGCGAGGCTCGCGTGCAGCTTCGGCATCGATTGCCACAGCAGCTGCGAGAACGCCGCGTAGCCGACAGGCTCGACCCGCCCCCACGCGAACGCGTAGAGCCGAGCCACGAACGAGTGCTCGCCGCCCGACATCGCGAACACGTCCTGCACGATCAGCGTCTTCGACGGGCGGTCGACGATCATCACCTCGTCGGCGAGGTGGCCTGCGATCGGGAGCACCGCGAGCTCGTCGGGAAGCGTGGTCTTGCCGAGCACGCCGTCGAGCTGCAGGTGGCCGGCGGAGGGATGCTTGAGGTGCCCGGCGGTGCCGAGCGCGAGCGAGCCAGGGAACGCCAGCCGCGTCTGCTCGACGAACAAGCTGTGCGCCTTGCCCTGCGTGATCACCCAGCGGACGTTGCCGAGCGCGCGGAGCTGTTCCGTGATCGCGGGCTCGAACGCGATCGGGTTGAGGATCGCGAGGTCGTCACCGACCTTGAGCACCGTCGCGATCGTGTCGTGGTGCAACGGTGAGCCCGTCATCGGGAACAGGTGCGCGACGCGCCACATCCGCTCGGGCTGGATCGTCACGAGCCGCTGTGGCACCGGCTCGACCCGCCACTCCGCGTCGGTGGGCAGCAGCCCGAGCAACGGATGGTCCGGCGTCGCCAGCGCACGCGCATCGTCGAGCGAGCGCTGCGCGCGATCCGGATCGCGTGCGCGCCACACCCACGCGGCGTAGAGGTGCGCCGGAAACTGCGAGCCGTGACTCGCGACGAGCTTGCGTGCGGTGGCGAGCACATCGACCCGCATCAGATCAGGCTGCGTCACGCCCCACGCGATCCGTTGCGTCGCGCGAAAGAACTTGTTGGGCGCGCCGCCGAGCTGCTCGACGAGCCGCCACTCCTCTTGCGTGTCCTTGCCGAGTAGATAGATCGACCGCATCTCAACTCTCCGGAGGTCGCGACATCCGCCGCGCGATGTCGCCGATCGAGACGCGCTCGGGATCGAGCTTCCGCCCCACCAACAGGAACGTGTTCATCGCACCCTTGCCTTTGACCTCGATCGGCCCGCGCGCCTCGAAGTCGAACTGACTCTCGAGCAGCTTGAACGTGGTCTCCGAGACCTGGACGCGGCCGGGCAGGCCGGTGGATTCCATCCGGCTCGCCAGGTTCACCGAGTCACCCCACAGATCGTAGATGAACTTCTTGGTGCCGATCACGCCGGCCACCACCGAGCCGGTGTGGATGCCGATCCGGATCGACAGCGGATGCCCGGTGCGCTTCGCGTACGCATTGACCCCGGCGATCATGTCGAGCGCCATGTGCGCGATCGCCGTCGCGTGATCCGCGATCGGTTGCGGGATGCCGGCGACCACCATGTACGCATCGCCGATCGTCTTGATCTTCTCGAGGTGGTGCTGCTCGGCGAGCTTGTCGAACATGCTGAACAGCTCGTTGAGCATCGTCACCAGCGCCTCGGGGGTGGTCTTCGACGCGAACGTCGTGAAGCCCGCGAGGTCGGCGAACATCACGCTGACCGCGTCGAATCGATCGACGATCAAGCTCTCGCCGTGCTTGAGCCGCTCCGCGATCGGCGCCGGCAACACGTTGAGCAGCAACCGCTCGCTGGTGGCCTTCTCCTCGGTCAGCTCGCTGGTGCGCTGCTTGACCAGCTCCTCGAGGTTCTCGCTGTGGAGCTGGATGGTGTCGGCCATCTGATTGAAGTCGTTCCCGAGTTGCCCGATCTCGTCCTTGCTGCGGAGCTGGGTGCGTGCGGTGAAGTCCTTGTCCGCGAACCTCCGCACCGTCGCGGTGAGGGCGAGGATCGAGCGCGTCAGCATCGTCCCCATCGCGATCGAGACCAGCAGCGCGAGCGCGATCACCGCGAGCGACAGCTTGATCGCGAGGCTGCTCGCCGAATCGAGCACCGCGCGCATCTTGACGTCGGAGATGTCCACCCCGAGGACGCCGAGGCAGGTGCCCTTGGCATCGCGCAGCGGCTTGCCGGAGATATCGGAGAGCGGGATGTAGGCCGACACGCTGGTCAGATCGAACTCCTCGTCGTAGACGAACTCCGGCTCGAGCTCGGACGAGCACTCGGCAAGCGCCTTCTTGAGCAGCGGGATCTCGTCGACCGCGTACTCCTGATCGAAGTGACTGATCTCCTCGTGCTCGCCGAGCTTCTCGCCGCGCGCTTCCTTCGCACGCAACTCGAGCACGTCGGCATCGACGACGAAGCGTGGCTTGTCGGGGTTGTCGCTCGGCGCGAGCAGATACGCGAAGTGGATCAGATCCTGCTCGGTCGAGCGGATCATCCGCAGCTGCTCGTAGATGATCTTGTAGTCGGGGGAGTGCTCGATCTCTCCGACCTTCGCCTCGTCCTCGCCGACGCCGCGCTTGTCGAGCAGTCGCCGGTACGCCGCGACATCGATGACATGCCGGCCGACCTGGGTGACGTCGCGCAGCCGGTCCCGGTACTGGTCCGTCATCTGCGTCTCGACGAAGCGATACAGGAACAGCGCGAGCAGGACGCTCAGCACCGAGCTGACGCCGAAGAACGCGATCGTGAGCTTGCGCCTGAGCCGCACCCTGCCGGTGGCAAAACTACCACGCCGGTTCCGCGACCTCGGTCTCCCTGTGACCCCTGTCTGACAACGTCACGGATGGGCATGCGTCGATGAATTGCATCGATCCTCGTCGGAATCGGGATTCTGGGGGCGGTCTCAACTCGGGTGTTGACGGCACCCGCATGCCCGGCCTATGACACGCCGCGGTTCAGGGGAACCAAACACGTTTACATAACGATCAACCGATCACAGACACTGGGGTTTTAGGATGCCTGAGCACACGATCCCCGAGTCCCTCATCGAGCAGATCCGGACGGGCAAAGCAGCGCTCGTCGTCGGTGCGGGAATCGGCGTTCCATCATGGAAGCAACTACTAGAGCGCATGACCAAGGCGCTCGAGACGCGTGGGCGCGAAGGCGATGACGCCGCGACCCGCGATCTAGAGAAGCTTCTCCACAAGGGCAGCCTCGTGCGCGCCGTCGGCTTCCTGGCCCGCGCGCTCGGCGAAGACACCTGCGACAAGATCGTCGAGGAAGTCTGGACCGCGCCAGCCGAGACCCCGGTCCTGCCGAAGGTGCTCGCCACCCTGCCGTTCCGGCACGTCTGGACCACGTTCCCGGGCGACGTCCTCGAGCATGCGTTCGAGACCGCGTCACCCGCGGAGTGGCCGCCCGCCCGCATCGTGACCTACCAGGAGCTCGGCGAGCTGTCGCCACGCCGCCGCACGCTGGTCAAGATGCTCGGCAACTTCGACACCTACGTGGTGACGCCGGGCTCGGTGCGCCGCGCGTTGTCGCGCGCCGTCGATCTTCGCGATTACGCGCGCAAGCTGTACGTCGAGGGTTCGCTGGTGTTCGTCGGGTTCCGCTACGGCGATCCCGATCTGTCCGCGCTCCTCGATCGCGTGTTCGGCATGTTCGAGCCGCCGCGCGGGACCCACTACTTCCTCGGTGCTGGCGTCGGACCGGTCACCGTCGACGAGCTGATGGCGGATCACCACATCGAAGTGGTGAACCTGCAGGGCCGCGGTGGCGATGAGGTCGCCGAGCGCTCGATCATCGAGTGGCTCGAGCAGCTCCGTGAGGAGTGCAAGACCTCGAACATCACGCTGTCGCAGGCACGGCCCGATGGCGACGATGTCGAGGGCTGGATCGCGCTCCTCGGCGACAGCGGCGAGGAAGGCGAAGCGAACGACGCCCTCGATCTGATCGAGCGTCGCGCACGCGATACCAAGGAGTGGGAGACCGTCATCGAGGTGCTGCTCGGGCGGATCGAGCACGCCGGTGATGGCAAGCCTCGCGCCGATCTGCTCCGCCAGATGGCGGAGGTCTACGAGCTCGGGCTCGGCGACATGAAGCGCGCGTTCGAAGCCGTCACCACGGCGTGCCAGGTCGCGCCCGAGGACGACGAGTCCGCGAAGCTCGCCGAGCGGCTCGCCGCCGCCACCGGCGGATGGGCGGACCTCGTGTCCGAAGCCTCGAGCATCGCCACCGATGCCACGGACCCCAAGATCGCGTCTGCCTGGTGGGCTCGCCTCGGTGGTTGGTACTCCACCCGTCTCGATCGTCCAGACTACGGCATGCCGTCGCTCCGTCGCGCGCTCGAGCTCGACCCGACGAACCGCATCGCGTACACAGCGCTCGCCGAGACGCAGCGCAAACAGAACAAGTGGTCGGATCTCGCCGACACGCTCCGCGCCCACGCGGCCGTCGAGACCGACACCTCGGTCAAGGTCGACCTGTTGCTCGGCCTCGGCGATCTCAGCGAGAGCCAGCTGTCCGCGACGGCGAAGGCCATCGAGGCTTATCAGGCTGCCGCCGATCTCGACGACACGAGCGACGATGCGCTCGCCGCACTCGAGCGGCTGTACCGCCGCGACGAGCGGTGGGCGAACCTCGCGAAGGTGCTCGACCGCCGCGCCGAGATCTGCGAGGAGGCCGGTGACTCTGGTCGCGCCGCTGCGATCCGTCGCGAGCTCGGCACGATGCGCGCCGAGAAGCTCGGTGATCAGGAAGGCGCGATCACGCGCTACGAAGCCGCCGTCGCGAAGAACGGCAGCGACTACGAAGCACTCAAGGCGCTCGTCGATCTCTACGACAAGACGGGCCGCACCGAGGACTACCTCCGCACGATGGAGCGGCTCGGTCAGGTCGCGCCGGACGGCGAGAAGCTGATCACGCTGCGCAAGCTGGCGAACGAGCTCGAGGATCGCGATCCGGCACGTGCCGCCGCGGCCTACGAGAAGCTGCTCGCCACCGATCCGCAGGCGGACGATGCGTACCGTGGCCTCGAGCGCGTGCTCGAGGGCCAGGAGAACTGGTACGAGCTGGTCGCGCTACAGCGCCGCCACATCGCCGCGGCGAAGACGCCGGCCCAGCGGGTCGAGCTCTATCTCGCGAGCGCGAAGATCTACCAGGGTAAGCTCGACGATCCCCACAAGGCGATCGAGGCACTGCTCAACGTGCTCGCGATCGACGAGAGCAACCGCGAAGCCCTCGCGGCGCTTCCGGAGCTCTACTCGCGCACCGGCGCTCACGATCGCGCGACGGACATCCTGGTCCGCCACGCCGGGATCGAAGGCGACCGCGGCGCGGTGCTGCTCGCGCAAGCGGGCAAGATCGCGATCGAGTCGCTGTCGGATCTCGAGGCGGCACAGCGCCACTTCGAGAAGTCGCTGTCGCTCGATGCCGAGCTGTTCGCGGCCCTCAAGGGGCTCGGCGACGTTCACGAGGCGCGCGGCAACTGGGAGAAGGCCGTCGAGTACATGCTCCGCGCCGAGGGCGTGAGCGGCAGCCGCAACGAGCGCACCGCACTGCTCTGGCAGGCGGCGCAGCTGATCGACCTCAAGGTCGGCGATCCGTCGCGTGCACTCGAGCTCTACGAGCGCGTGCTCAAGCTCGATCCCGATCATGTCGATTCGGGTCAGCGCGTGGTCGACCAGCTGGTCACCGCGAAGCGCTGGGACGATGCGCTGCCGGTGCTCGAGATGCTCGCCCGTCAGGCCGAGGGACTCGATCGCAACGAGCGGTCGCGTCGCGAGGCGCAGCTCGGTCGCGCGTACGAGATGCTACACCGTACCGAGAAGGCCGCGCGCCACTACCGGCTCGCGGTCGAGCAGGATCCGGACAGCTTCGACGCCGCGGTGGGCCTCGCCGCGATCTTGATGATCGAGGCGAAGGCGAACGAGGGCAACGAGAGCGCGAAGGATCAGTGGCTCGAGGTCGATCGCCGCTACCGCGAGGTGCTCGCGAAGCACCGCGGCATCGCGGACGGCCGGGTCGCCGAGATCTGGTTCAACCTCGGGCTCGCCAGCCGCGCGCTAGGTGACGATCGCAAGGCGGAGCTGAGCTTCCGTAGAGCCATCGAGAAAGAACCACTGCACGAGCCCACGCTCGGTGCCTTGGTCGAGCTCGGTGGAGCACGCGGCGAGTGGAAGACCGTCGCCGAAGCGAAGCGCAGCCAGGTCGAAGCCCTCGCGAAGGCGCCGGGCAGCGAATCGCGTCGCGCGAAGTTGTTCGAAGAGATCGGTGACATCCTCCGCGAGCGCCTCAAGGACCTCACGGGATCCACCAGCTCGTACGCGTCGGGCCTCGAGCTCGCACAGGGCGATCTGTCGCTGACGCGCTCGCTGCTGCACAAGCTCCTCGAAGCGTTCACGGAGCAGCGCCAGTGGCGACGGGCCATCGAGACGCTCGATCAGCTGTCCGCGCAAGAGGCGTCGCCGGATCGCCGCGCACGCTTCCACTACACGGCTGCCGTGATCGCACGCGACGAAGTTCGCGATGCCGAGCTCGCGGTCGAGAAGTTCCATGCCGCGCTCGACGACGCACCGATGACGCCGAAGGCGTTCGACGGTGTCGAGAAGCTCCTCCAGGAACGCAAGGACTGGAAGAATCTGGCGCGCGCGTATCGCCGCCAGCTCAAGCGGATGGGCGAGGACGCGCCGGTGGAGACCCTGGTCCAGCTGTGGACCCACCTCGGCGACGTCTGCGTCGATCACTTGAACGACACCGAGGCCGCCACCGAGGCGTATCAGGTGGCCAGCGAGCTCGCCCCTGACGACATGGAGCGTCACGAGCAGCTCGCGGATCTCTACCTCGAGGCGGGCGAAGCTCGTCGCCAGGAAGCGATCGCGGAGCTCCAGCTCCTGATCAACCACGCACCCGATCGCGTCGAGCTCTACAAGGCGCTCGCGTTGCTCTACCGGGCCGAGCACGAGCTCGACAAGGCGTGGTGCGTTGCGCAGGCCCTGGTGTTCCTCGGTGCCGCGTCGGATGAGGAGCAGCTGCTCTATCGCCGGTTCCGTCCGTCGAACTTCCAGCCCGCTCCGCGGCGCCTCACCGAGGAGCTGTGGCAGAAGGCGATCATCCATCCGCGCGAAGATCGGCACGTCGGTGCGATCTTCTCGTCGACGCTCGGGGCACTGGCCGCTGGCACGGCACAGCCCATCACGGCGTTCGGCCTCACCGCCGAGACCAGGACCGATCTCGATCGCGATCCACGGGCAGTCAGCCGGATCGTGAAATACGTGACGAGCGTGCTCGCGATCGATCCTGCGCCGATGGTGTGGCTGCAGGAATCGGGCGATGGCCTGCGCGTGGCGAACACGGTCGGCCTCGGCGCCGAGCGGCAACGGTTGATCCCGTCGCTGCTCGTCGGTTCGCAGCTGATCGGCAAGAGCGACGAGCGCGAGCTCGCGTTCGAGGTCGGCAAGCGGATGGCGTACCTGCGGCCCGAGCGCTTCGTGACGCTCGCCCTCGGCACGCTGCCCAAGCTCGAGGCCGCATTCGCGGCGTCGGTGCTCGCCGGTGGCAAGAACGTGACCACGCACGACGGCAAGCCGTTCTCGCAGCACGCGCAGGCCACCAATGACGAGGCTCAGGCGCTCGCGCGCAGTCTGCGTCAGCAGGTGCCGCGGCCGCTCCTCGAGCAAGTCGGCGAGCTCTCGAGCAAGCTGTCGGGCCGCGTCGGCAACGGCCTGATCTCGACGTGGCGCACGGCCACCGACCTCACCGCGAACCGCGTCGGCTTCGTGGTCAGCAATGACCTCGAGACCGCCGCGAAGGCGATCGCCACCGAGGGCGCGACAACGTCGAGCCTGTCGGTCAAGGATCGCCTGCGCGACCTGCTGTCGTTCGCGGTCAGCGAGCAGTACTTCAACGTTCGTCGCCACCTCGGGCTACACGTCCGCGAGGAGGTCTCGGCGTGAAGGCCCTCGCAGTCGCCGCGCTCGCGCTGTCGTGCGGTGGTGGACCGGACGATCTGCCGATCTGCCCCACCGACGACTGCTCACCACCCACGGTGACGGTCGTGCGGTGGACGCTCAACTCGTACCCCGATCGGTTGTTCCAGGGTGACACCTGCGGTGACCTCGGCGTCAAGACGATGCGCATCGAGCTCACGAACACTGCCGATCCGGCTGCGTTCGCGAGCAAGGAGATCGATTGCAATCAAGCGCAGGGCTCGTTCCTCGATCTCGTCGAGGGTGAGTACGCGATCGTGCTGACGCCGCTGGATGGCAACGGCAACCTGCTGGTGCGCGATCCGATCACCGCGACCACGATGGCGGGCACCCCCGACGAGCAATCGACCGCGACGGTCAACATCCCGTTCGAGGCGTGGAACAGCCGGTACACCGGAACGTTCTTGTTCCGGTTGTCGTGGGAGGGCGCGAGCTGCGAAGCCGCAGTGCCGAGCGTTGCGACACAGACGCTGACGCTCGCCGTCGACGGCACAGTGATCACGACCATCCTCACCGATGCGGATCAGAAGCTCGACGGTACGGATCCCAAGCCGTGTCGCCGGCTCGACGAATCGTTCGCACAGTTCGCCGAGGGGCTCCCCTCCGGCTTCGCGACGCTCGTCGTCGTCGGCAAGGACGCCGGTGACAACGTCGCGTTCGAGAAGACGTTCGAGACGTTCGTCGGCGCGGCGAAGAACAACCCGACGATCCTGTTCGATGTGCCCGTGCCGCCGCCGCCGATGCCGCTCGATGCGGGCGTCGATGCGCCGGACGCGATGTGATCACGCGGTCGTATTGATCAGCGAGCCTTGGCCGTTCGGCCCGGCCGAACGTCTCGCGACCTCGCCCGCATCCTCGATCAGCGCGAGCGCGGCTTGACCCTCGGCCTTGGCCGCGTTTTGGGCCAGCTTCTCGACGCGCACGGCGTACTGGGTCGGGACGTCACCACTAACCTTCATGTCCGGTGTATCGACCATGCGCAGAAGGTCTTTAGCGTGTTGTTGGTGTAACGCCCTGGTTGACGGTGCTCGGCGACCGCATCGCTGTGCCCGGCTTGCGCCGCTGAATTGCGACGGTGTTCGCGCGGTTCCTCGCCGCGGAAGCCGCCGGCGACGATCTCAACTGACGCCACCGCTTCACACCTACGCCGGACCGCGGATCACGGGCGGTGCGATCTCGGCGTGCGATTCACCATGCGCTTCGGCATTGCGTGCCCGGAGGGTCGCCAACGCGCCAAACGAAACCCGCCAACGGTCGCCAAAAATCTTCACCGGAGCTCCGACGACCAACGATCGCCCGACGAGAACACCCAAGCTCGTCCGGCGTCGAGACGCCCGACGAGACGTTGCAGCAGGCGCGCCTTCGGTCGACGCCCTCAGCGTCGACCGAACAGGGTAGGTCTATACGGCCAGTCGCCCGTGGCTCGGACCTCCTGATGATCGATCCTTTGGCGAACCTTGGCGGGTCGCGCTTGGCGCGTTGGCGACCCTCCGACCACGTACTAGCTTCCCCCCGATCCTGAAGCGCAACATCAACCAGGCGTTACATCCTCCCTGACCGCCGTTGGCTGATGTGACACGCTAGGCGTCGATGCGTGCTCTCTGGCTCGTCGCGCTGCTCGCCGCGTGCTCGATGCTCGCGGCGTGTCCAGGTCCGACGAAGACCAAGCCAGAGCTCACGGCCTCGGGGCCGAAGCTCCCCTCGCTGTCGACGGTCGATCCGAGCGTGCGAGGCGCGGCGTACTTGATGGCGGTCGCCGAGCACGTCCAGCCGGCGTGGGGGCAGTTCCTCGAGGACTGCCGCTTGCGGTTACCTGCGACCCATCCGCTCAACGCGACCTCGTTGGCGGCGACGGCGGAGCTCCGCGTGCGCAAGGACGGTACGCTGTTCGTGCGGATCGCGACGGGGAGCGGCAACGGCGACTTCGACACCGCGGTGTTCGACGTCGCGAGCGATGCGGGACCGTTACCAGCGCCGCCCGCCGCGCTCATCGCCGACGACGGCATGGTCCATCTCGAGTGGACGTTCGCGCGCGATACGCGGCAAGCAGGGCCGGCCACCGCGCGCGTGCTCGACGTCAAGCTTCCCCTCTTGCAGGTCGTCGAAGGCCTGCTGGGCGCAAAGGCGCTCGAGCGAGCGATCGTCCGGGTGATCGAGGCGGAGGGCGATCGCGAGTGGTTGGCGGCGACCGAGACCGTCATGGTCGCGGTCGTCAAGGAGGGGCTGTACAGCAGCAACGGCGCGGCGAGGCGCGCGGCGGTGGATGCCGTGGCGCGCGTGCACCTCGACTCCTTGATCAAGGACGTCCACGCGATGGCGGGACCGATTCCGGATCTCGATCTGCGACTGGCGGCGATCGCGGCGTCAGCGCAGCTGCGTGATCCCGCGGTGGCGAACACGCTCGTCTCGGAGCTGCGCGACGATCTCGCGAGCCGACCCCGACTCGCGCGCGCGAAGCTCGACGCGCTGGTCGCGCTCGGGCGCTCCTCACTCGCGGCACCGGCGATTCGAGCCGAGCTCTCGGGTGGACCAACGGCGACGGGCCTCCTCGCGCTCGCACGCGTGCCCGATGCCGAGCTCGCGACCAAGCTCGGCGGCTGGATGGCGAGCGGCGATGGCACCACCCGCGCCAACGTGTGCGAAGCGCTAGGAGGCGCGCCGCCCGTGATCGCGGGCAAGTGGATCTCGAAGGGCTTGCGCGATCCGGCCGCGAACGTGCGAGCGAGCTGCATCGACGCCGCGGTGCACGGCGACAAGCTCGCATCGCGAGATCCTGCGATCGCGAGCCGGCTGCGCGAGCTGGCGAAGGATCGAGACGTGATCGTGCGGGCACGCGCGATCACCGCGCTCGGCATCCTCGAACCGGCGCACAAGCTGCGTGCCGTCGGCGATCCGTCGCCGGCGATCCGCCTCGCCTCGGCGGTCGGTGCCGGCGAGCCCGAGCTTCGCACGCTCGCACGCGACGCCGATCCAGACGTCCGCGCCGCGGCGTTGGCCGCACTCGGCGAGCGCGCCCCCGAGCTCGCCGTGACCGGCGCGTCGGACCTCGCAGCCGTGGTGCGGCGTGCGGCGATCGCCGCGGTCACCGACGACAAGCTGCTCGAGCACCTCGGCAACGACCCGTCACCCGAGGTGGCAACCGCAGCCCTGATCCGGCTCGCCAGCCGGCGCGGTCGCCCGGCGATCACGCGCCAGCTCCTCGCGAGCCTCGCAGCGACTCCGAGCGGCTCGCCGGCCCGTGTGCGGGTCGCGCTCGCGTGGCTCCTGGCACGCTGAGGTTGCTGTGGCGCGGTCTGTGGGCCACGATTGCTGGGCATGTGGCGCCTCGCCTCGATCTCTCTCGTCGCCATGATCACCGGGCTCGCCCTCGGTGGCGCGAGCGCGAATGATCAGCCGGGCGCCGGCAGAGTCGTCCGCGTCGAGGCGCCGAAGCGGATCGAAGTTCACGTGCCCGCGGGCCGGTTCTGGATGGGCGTCTCGGATGACGATGCGGTCGCCGCGAACGAGCAGTGCGGCGCAGCGTTTCCGGCGATGACCGGCACCACCTCCTCCGGCATCGTCGTCGATTTCTGCGCCGACTACCTCGCTACGCTCGCGGCGATGAAGCCTCGCAATGTCTACGTCGGTGCGTTCGCGATCGATCGCGACGAGGCCTCGGTCGACGAGTATCGCTCCTGCGTCG
Organism: Haliangiales bacterium; assembly: GCA_038325805.1. Lineage (GTDB taxonomy): Bacteria > Myxococcota_A > Polyangia > Haliangiales > Haliangiaceae > JABFXX01. The sequence continues at coordinate 2,360 of JBBQJJ010000078.1, read as the reverse complement.
CGGCCGGCGCGTGCGATCTGGATCCCCTGGTCGGCGGCGACGAGCGCTACATCAAGCCGGGTTGGCCGATGGTCAACGTGACGTGGTTCGAGGCGCAGGACTTCTGCCGCTGGCGTGGCGGGCGGTTGCCCACCGAGGCCGAGTGGGAACGCGCGGCCCGCGGCGACAACGCGAAGTCGACCTGGCCGTGGGGCGACCTCGAGCAGCCCAAGGACTTCAATCACGGGCAACCGCGTGCCCAGGCGATGCGCGAGATCGATCGCACGCAGCTGATCACGCCGGTGCAGTTCTTCGGCGATCCCGATGATAGCGACGGCACGGCGATCCTGGCGAAGCCGGGCACGTACGTGTGGGGCGAAGGCCCGTACGGCACGCGCGATCAGGCGGGCAACGTCGCCGAGTGGACGGCGGACGCGTGGGTGCTCGACGTCAAGGCCAGGGGCTACGACGGCCTCGACCGCGGCGATCCGATCCGCTCTCCGGCGCTGCTCGATCCGCGCGTGGTGCGCGGCGGTTCGTGGCGTCAACCGATCTTCGTCGCACGTGCGAACCTCCGCGACCCGTTCAACAAGCTGTATCTGCCGAACCAGCGCTTCTCGCACATCGGGTTTCGCTGCGCGCGCTCGACCGCGCACGTCGACGACGCGACCCACGTCACGCCGACCGACACCTCGGGCCGCTGATCAGATCGGGGGCGCGTCGGTGGCGTCCGTCGCGTCGGTTGCATCCGTCGCGTCGGTGGGGCCGTCTGGATCGGCATCGGGGACCGAGCCGTCGATCTGATCGTTGTCGCCGCTAGAGGCCTGACAGCTCGGCGGGCTCGTGCCCTGGTTGCACTTGAGGCCGTCTTCGCAGTCGTCGGTGACCTGGCAGCGACCGCCTTCGCTCTGCTTGCAAGCGACGATCACACCCGTGGAGAGTAGGGCGAGGAGGATGATGGGCAGCAGTCGACGGAAGATCACGAGCTCACCTCAATTTCATCGAGCGCCGGCACCTCGTGCCATTCGACCTTGATGATCTCGACTTCGCGCTTCTTGCCGCCAGGCAGCGCGACGGTATCGCCGACGTCCTTGCCGATCATGGCTCGCGCGACAGGGGCGCCGATCGAGATCCGGCCCTTCTTGATGTCGGCTTCGTGCTCGCCCACGATCACGTAGGTCTGCTTGTCGCCGCTGTCGGTGTCTTCGATGGTCACGGTGGCGCCGAATCTGACTCGCGTACCCGACAATTTGGTTGGATCGATTACTTCCGCCATCAGCGATTTCGCTTCGAGCTCGCGGATCTTGGCCTCGATCAGCCCCTGTTCCTCTTTGGCGGCGCTGTAGTCGGCGTTCTCCTTGAGGTCACCGTGGCCGCGCGCGATCTCGATCGCTCGACTGTTGCGGGGACGCTCGATGTCTTTGAGCCGCTTCAGGTGCGCCTTCATCGACACAAACCCCGACGGTGTCATCGGAAATTTCTCAGACATCGGCGAAGCCGTATTCGTACCCCTTGGCCGGACCGCCTGCAACGTTCAGGGGCACATCCTCTCGCAGGTGGCCATGCTGGAGTCACAACCCGCCGGGGTGCCATCCGTACAGTCCCCCGGGCCGGCCGTCGGCATCGGGCACATCGCAGCGTTGCAGTCATCGCCAGCGTCACAGTCGACGTCGCACACGCACGACGCCTCGCAGTCGACGACGTCGCACGCATTGACGCCGCTGCAGGTCACGTCACACCTGCCTGGTCCGCAGGTGACGTTGCCGCAGGCATTCGAGCCGGTGCAGGACACCACACAGGACTGGGCCTCGGAGCAGTCGATGTCATCACAGGCGTTGTTGGAGCACGAGATGTCACACGCGAAGCCCACGGGGCACGTCACCGCCGCGCAGTCATCCGCGGCGCTGCAGTTCACCGTGCACGTCTTGAGGGCGAGGTCGCAGGTCTCGCACGGCTCGGGGCACGCCGGTACATCGGGCGGCGCGTCCGGTGTCTCGGTGCCTTGGAGACAGAACCCGCCGGTGCAGACACGACCATCCGCGCAGTCCGTCGTCATCGTGCACGAGAACTCCTCCGACTTGCGATCGACCAGGCAGCTCGCCGACGCGACGACCAACCCCACGAGCACGCACAGCGCACCGAGGGCAAATGCGACCTTCTTCATCGGACTCCGATCGTGAGCAGCACGCCCGCGCTCGTCGGGGTGACCGTGGGCGTGACCCTGAGCTCGCGCTGCACCATGCGGTCGCGGCGCAGCAGCCAGATGCCGGCGACCGTGGCGCCGAGTGCTCCGAGCACGAGCAGATTGCCGGTCATGGCCTTGTTCGCCGCGTCGTCCTCGAGCGCCTGGAGCCTCTGAAAATCCGCGAGCGTCTCGGTCG
>JBBQJJ010000077.1:0-26770 GCA_038325805.1 Haliangiales bacterium | reverse complement strand
CCCGGCGTTCACGGCGGCTTGGCCACCCCGTGATCGCCCGGCAGCCGCCGCATCCGCAAACTGGGAGCCCGGGCCACCCGATTGATCGACGACGACCAGGCGGTGATCGCGCGCATCAAAGACCACGCCCTCGAAAATGATGCTGGAAACGGAAAATGTGGTCATCCGCGTGGATTCCAATGGGCGGATGCGCGCAGCGGGCGGCGGAGTTTTCTGCGGGGCCGGGTGTAGGTGATTGGGCTGTGGTGTCGGAGACGCGGGTTCCCGGACAGGGGTGCAACTGACAAATAGTACGGTCGAGCTCAACCCGACCGAGACCGTCTACGTCGGCCGCGGTCTCGAGTGCGCGATCCGCACCGACGACGGCATGGTGTCCCGCCGACACTCGCAGATCCGCATGGAGGGCGGGGTCTACGTCGTCGAGGACCTAGGCAGCGCGAACGGCGTGTATCACAACAACAATCGCGTCCAGAAGGTCGGGCTCGGTCACGCCGATGTCGTGCAGTGCGGCTCGCTCATGATCCGCTTCATCGACGAGGCCGCGATCAGCGGACCGCAACACGCACCGCAGCCGGCAGAGCAGCCGACGCCCCAGAAAAAGGGCGGCACGATGGTGCTGGCGAAGCACGACACCGGCGGCAGCAACGGCGGGCCGCCCGCGTACAGCAGCCAGCCGAGTAGCACGCAGGGTTTCGGCAGCGGCGCGGCTTCCCAACCCCAACCATCGGCGCCTGCCGGGTTGCCCTACGGCGGTCCGCCGGGGATGCCCAGTGCAGCTCCATTTGGGCCCGCGATGCCAGCGCGCGGCGGTTTCGGTGGGTCCGCGGGAGGGGCCACCGGGGCACCCCCGTACGGCGGTCCTCCCGGCATGCCTGCTGCTGCACCGGCGGCAGCGCCCTACGGTGGACCACCGGCGATGCCGGGTGGCGCTCCGAGCGTCGGTGCGCTGCCGTATGGCGGTCCGCCGTCGATGCCGGGTGGCGGAGCTGCGAGCTTCCAAGCGGGTTCGGCACCTCCCGTCGCGCAGGGCTCCAGCAACGGTGCGTTGCCGTATGGCGGTCCGCCGGCGATGCCCGGTGGCAAGGACCCGAGCATGTTCGGGCGCGGCGGTCCGTCGAGCGTGCCGTCGCCGTCCGGATCGTCGCCGTCACCGGCGCGCGATGCCGCCGAGAACAAGGTGATGGTCGATCTCGGACTCGAGGTCGATGCGAGCAAGCTCGAGACCGATCTCAAGTCTGCCCGCGCGGATCTCGACAAGACGAACGCGAACTTCGAGCGCGAGGTCGCCGACGGCAAGCGTGTGCGTGCCGAGGCCGCCACGCTGCGCGAGCGCATCGAGGAGCTGCGCGCGCAGGTCAAGGATCGCGAGGAGCAAGTCTCCGCGCACGACCGCGTCGCCGACGAGCTGCGCGACGAGCTCCAGCAGACCCGCAACGATCTCTCCAAGGTCCGCAACGACATGGGCGAGATGGCGGAGAACATGGTCGCGCGCGAGCGCCAGGCGGCACGTGCCGTCGAGGACACCGCGAAGCTTCGCGACGACATGGAGGATCTCAACCGCCAGCTGATGGAGCTGTCGCGGACCAAGGACGAGGGCTGGAAGAAGCTCAACGAACAGCTCACCGAGATCGAGCACCTCCGCGAAGTGATCAACGAGCAGGAGCGGATGCTCGAGGAGCGGCGCGTCGGCTTGATCTCTCAGGAAGAGGTGATCAAGGAGCTGCGTGCCGACAAGGAGCGCAACCTCAAGGTCGTCGGGCAGCTCAAGGCCGAGCGCGACGAAGCCGCGACCACGGCCTCCCGGCTGTCCGCCCAGGTCAACGCGCTCGAGGAAGAGAACAAGCGGCTCGGCCGGCTGCTCGTCGAGACCCAGACAGACGCGAGCCGCGGCGGTGGCGATGTCGACCACATGCTGCGGATCCAGGGCGAGCTCAAGGACACGCGCGTCGAGCACAAGAAGATCGAGGCCGATCGCGATCGCCTCGAGGAGCAGTACGACCGCGCCGAGAAGGATCGCGAGAAGCTCGAGGGCCGGCTCGCGCAGATCGAGGTCGAGCTCCAGGAAGCGCTCCACGGCAAGCTGTCCGCGGAGTCCGCGCGCAACGTCGCGCAGGATGCGCTCGCGAAGACCGAGATCGCACGCCACAAGGCGAAGGAAGAAGCACTCCACGCGTCGAAGGCGCGCGATGCGGCGTCGACCGGCGGTGACGATGCGCGGCGCGAGCTCGATCGACTGCGCCGGCGCGTCGCCGAGTTCGAGAAGATCAAGGCCGCCCCCGGAGCGAACGTCGATCCGAAGGAGGTGCAGCTCGAACGCGAACAGAGCGAGCGCAAGCTGCTCGAGGCCAGCGATCGCGCGACCGCGGCGGAGCGCGCCCTCAAGGCCCTCCAGGCCGAGGTCGACGCGTCGAAGATGGATGCGCTCAAGGCCCGCGGCGAGGCAGCGCGTGCACGCGCGGTGGTCGAGGCCTCGCAAGCCGAGATCGTCCTCGACGCCCAGCCCGCGCCCGCCGGTGGAGAGCTCCAGCGCGTCGCAGGTGAGGTCTACGAGGCGATCAACGACATCCTGTCCGAGCTCCGCAACAACATGGTGCTGGTGCAGGGCGAGCTCCCTTCCATGCAGGCCGACGCCCCGCGCATGCAGGCGGTGAAAGAAGCGGTCGAGGCGATGGTCGACGGCGCCGAGAATGCCAAGGGCGCACTGCGTGGGTTGCGAGATCTCGCGAAGCCGGCGTAGCAGCGAGGCGGCTCGAAGCTGCGAGCTTCTGCTGCGAGCTGCTGGCGTAGCAGCGAAGCTAAGAAAGGAAGACACCGAATGACAATCGAGCACAAGCGCAGCAGCAAGGGTGAGATCGAGGACCTGATCAAGGCGCGGTACTCGCTGATCTGGATCACCTCACCCGAGGAGACTCGGGTCGAGGAATCGCTTCGCAAGCTGTGCGTCGAGCGCGAGATGCGCCTCGAGGTGTGGTCGATCACCGAAGGCATGAGGACGATCGCGAACGGGCAGGGCACCCGCGACGTCAAGGATCCGATGAAGGCGGTCGATCACGTGCTGCGCAGCGAGGGCCGCGCGCTGTTCGTGCTGCGCGACTTCCATCCGTTCTTGAAGGAGCCCGCCGTGGTGCGCCGGCTCCGCGACGCCGCGACCGAGCTCCGCAAGACGAAGAAGAGCCTGATCATCCTGTCCGCGATCTCGAAGATTCCACCCGAGCTCGAGAAGAGCATCTCGGCCGTGATCGACTGGGAGCTGCCCAATCGTCAGGAGATCGAAGGCGCGGCGCGCAAGGTGTTGCCGAACCTGCCGGCGGCGACGCAGCAGGTGATCGAGAGCGACCCGACGTTCATGGAGCGCGTCGTCGAGGGCGCGCTGGGGCTGACGCTGGTCGAGGCGGAGAACGTCTTCGCGAAGAGCGCGGTGCGCACGCACACGTTCGATCTCGAGACGATCCTGGAGGAGAAGAAGCAGATCATCCGCAAGTCGGGATTGCTCGAGTACTACGAGCACCGCGAGGAGTTCTCCGACGTCGGCGGCATGGAGATCCTGAAGGACTGGCTGGTAAAGAGGCGCAACGCGTTTTCCTCGCGCGCGCGAGACTTCGGGTTGCCGCTGCCGAAGGGCATCCTGCTGATCGGCGTGCCCGGCACGGGCAAGTCGCTCACCGCGAAGGCGGTCGGCGCGCTGTGGCAGATGCCGCTGCTCCGCCTCGACGTCGGCAAGATCTTCGGCGGTCTGGTCGGCTCGTCGGAAGAGAACATCCGCACGGTGATCAAGACGTCGGAGGCGATCGCGCCCGCGATCCTGTGGATCGACGAGCTCGAGAAGGGCTTCTCGGGGACCGGCTCCTCGGGGCAGACGGACGGCGGGACGACCTCGCGCGTGTTCGCCTCGTTCATCACCTGGCTGCAGGAGAAGACGTCGCCCGTGTTCGTGATCGCGACGGCGAACAACGTCTCGCAGCTCCCGCCCGAGCTGCTCCGCAAGGGTCGCTTCGACGAGATCTTCTTCTGCGATCTCCCCGGTCGCGAGGATCGTCGCTCGATCATCGACATTCACATCCGCAAGAAGAAGCGGGATCCGGGTCAGTTCGACATGGACAAGCTGATCGAGGCGACGGTCGACTACTCGGGTGCCGAGCTCGAGCAGGCCGTGATCGCGTCGCTCTACGATGCCTTCGACACCGGCAACGATCTCACCACCGACGGCCTGCTCAACACGCTGCGCGACATCGTGCCGCTCGCGATCACGATGCGCGAGCAGATCGAGGCGATGCGCGAGTGGGCCCGCACGCGTGCCCGCCCCGCTGCCCAGCGCGGAGGCCCACCTCCCAAGAAGGAGGGGTGGATGGCGAAGTACGGTGCTCCTACCTCGAACCTCGGCGACAAGGGTAGCGACAGCGACGATGGCGAGAGGAAGCTAGAGCTCTAGACTGGGGTACACTGTTCGCTCATGTCGCATTTCACCAAGTGCGCGCTCAAGATGACGAACCTGGCGGCGATCAAAAAAGCGCTCGCCGATATGCAGCTCAAGTTCACCGAAGCCGAGGAGAACCAATCGGTCCAGGTGCGCGGCTACCGCGGCGACAAGCTGCAGGCAGCGATCTGCGTCGACATGGGCCGCTATGACATCGGCGTGATCGCAAACGCCGAAGGCACCTACGACATCACCGCAGACTGGTGGGGCGTGGAGACCACCAAGGGCGTCTCCGAGGAAGAGTTCAAGCACCAGCTCAGTCAGCGGTACCAGTATCACAACGTGAAACAGGCCTGCGAAGAGAAGGGCTACTCCGTCGAGGAGGAAGTCAACGAGGAGGACGGCTCCATCCGTCTGGTCGTCAGCAAGTGGGGAGCCTGATGTCGACGAAGAAGGCGATCGAGATCGTGATCAACGCCAAGGGCGAGGTCACCTACGAGGCCAAGGGCATCAAGGGTGCCAGCTGCCTGGACGAGACCGAGTTCCTCCTCCAGGCGCTCGGCGGTGAATCCGCGGTCACCGACCAGCAGAAGACCGGTGAATACTACGAACAATCGGAGGGTTACGTGTCGACATGGAGTGGGGAAGGCAAAGACGAGTAAGCTGGTAAAAGGCGTACCACTTGTCGGACCAAGACGAACCCAAACCCGAGGAGCTCAGCGACGAGCTCGCGCGCAAGTACGACCCCGAGCGGCTGCTCAAGGTCCTCGCGCGCAAGGCCGGGCGTGGCGAAGCGCTCGAGCACTCGGTTCGTAGCAAGTACGAGAAGCGGTTCGGCGTCGATCTCGGACACGTTCGCGTGTTCACCGGCGAGTTTGCCGAGGACTTCAACAAGCAGCGCAACGCGTACGCCGTGACCGTCGGTCGCACCGGCGCGATCCTGATGGGCGGCTCGCCCGACAAGTCGATGAGCGGCTCGGACGGTCAGGCCCTGCTGGCCCACGAGCTCACCCACGTCGCGCAGGCGCAGCGCGCGAAGGGCGGCGCAGGCGGCCTCCACTACAAGTCGTACAACGACGACATGCCGTTCGGGGCCGAGCTCGCCGAGATCGAAGAAGAAGCGCACGAGCAGGAAGACCTCGAGAAGCTCGAGGCGTCCGGCATGTCGACGATGCAGGCGGTCAACGAAGGCACCGCTCGGATGCAGAGCCAGGCCGCGCTGGACAAGGACATCGAGAAGATCAAAGCGCGCGTGTTGGAGATGGCCGGCGACGCCGCTCGCACGCAACAGTGGCGCACCGGCAACTCACGCCGCGCGTAACTGATATCCTCGTGGGTGATGACCGAGGAGGCCGACGCCGGCGTCGTGCAGTCACGAGTTCAGCTCGAACGACTCGTCGCGGATGATGAGGTTGCGGGGCGAACGATCCAGGGCTTCGCGGCGCAGAACGTCATGCTCCGCAGCGTCGATCTCGACAACGTCACGATGAACCGCCTCGACCTGCGCGGCGCCGATGGAGACGAGAGCCGGCTCGAGCGCGCGAAGCTCGAGCAGACCGATCTCCGGACGTCGCAGTGGCGAGGCGCGCTGTGGCATCGCGTGCAGATGAAGGACTGCGACCTGACCGAGCTCGACCTCACCGGTGCGCAGCTGCTGCGCTGCGAGCTCGGCCCGGTGCGGATGGCGCGCCTCAAGCTGCATCGCGCACGCATCCAGAACTGCACGTTTACCGACTCCGAGCTCTACCGGGCAGACTTTTCCTCAGCGGTCGTGATCAAGAGCGTGTTCGACGGCTACTCGCACGCGACGGTCTCGCTGTCGCGCACTGACTGGACCGGCGCTACGGTGTTCGATGTCGACTTCAAGCGCGCCAACATGTACGGAGCGAACCTGACCGGGGCGACGTTCGTGCGCTGCGACCTGCGCGGCGTCAATCTCTGCACCGCCAACCTCACCGGGACCAAGCTCGTCGGCTGCGAGACCACGGGCATCGATCTCGACGGAGCTACGACCTAGGAGAACCATGCCGTCCCGTCCCGACATCCGAGATCTGGCCACCAACGTTCGCGACGCGTTCGCGGACGCCGACCGAGACACGCTGCTCGACACGCTGACCTTCGTCGTCAAGGAGTACGTCGTCGAGGGGCCACCGCCGATGTTGGTCCATCAGGCAGAGACGCTGTCGGACCTCAAGAACATGTCGTTCGGTCAGATGATCTCAGCTCTCCAGACGCGGTTCGATCACCCCGAGCTCGCGATGTTCGTGGTCGATGGCGAAGGCGTTGGCGTGCGGATCAACGGTGTCGTCCAGCCGCTGCTGGCGGGTCGGACGCCCGCGGTGCCGGCGAACTTCATCGATACGCGGCCGCACGCGGCAGCGCCGCCACCCGCTCCAGGGGTGCGTGTCGTCGAGGCAACTCTGGCTCCGCGTCCACCGGCTGCGCCTGTCGCACCTGCACCCGCGCGTCCTGCCGGCGAAGCGCAGCCGCCGAATCGCGGGCTGTCGATCCGTGGCCGGCCGAGCGGCGGCGATGTACCTGCACCAGCCGCAGCGCCCCCACCACCGGCAGCCGCACCAGTTCAGCCTGCTGCGCCGGCAGCGGCAGCTCCCGGAGCCCCCGAGAAGCCCGAGGGCAGTGGCGACGATGCGTCCGCGCGGTTCAGCCTGCTGGAGCTCGACTAGGTGTCGTCGGTCGCGCGCCGCTACTACGAACGCGGCCGAGCGTCGCTCGACAGCGGTGACCTCGCGTCTGCGCAGGAGGCCTTGCGCGCCGCGCTCGACCTCGCCCCGAGCTACGGCAACGCACGTGTCGCGTATGCGATCGCCCTCGCGCGATCCGGTGATTGTCCGCGCGGCGCGCAGATCCTTCGCGCTGGTCTCGGTCACGCATCGTCTCCGATCTCCGCCGCGGCGATGTACGCGACGCTCGGCGACGTGCTGACGCTCGGCGGTGACTTCTTCGGTGCCGAGCAAGCGTTCCAGCAGGCCGGCACCACGCCGGGCTTCGAGGCGCGCGTCGCATCGGGCCTCGCACGCGTGTACTCGCGACTCGGCCGCTACAACGACATGGCGACCCAGCTCAAGCGTGCTGCCGCGCTGACGAAGTAGTCGTCAGTAGCCGTGGAGCTGCTGCGGGTACGCGTGGGCCGGTACCCAGAGCGGATCGACGAATGTCTGCGTCAGCACGACGGTGATGTTGTCGGTGCCGCCGTTGTTGTTCGCCGCGCGGACCAGGTTCTCCGCGACCACCTCGAGTGGATCGCCCGACGTCATGATCTCGCGGATCATCCAGTCGTCGACCAGATCGTTGAGCCCGTCGCAGCACAGCAAGTAGATGTCGCCGTGCTCGGGGGTCATCGCGTTGTGCTCGATCTCGACGTTCGCATCGAGGCCGATGGCGCGAATGATCACGTTCGATGTTGCCGGGCCGAGCGTGCCGATCAGGTCGGGGCGATCCTGATAGAGGTTGCGCAGCGAGTGATCGCGCGTGAGTTGCTGGAGTTGGCCACCGCGCAGGAGATACGCACGCGAGTCTCCGCAATGGCAGATGTGCACGAGGTTCTCTTCGAACCGGATGCCGACCGCCGTGGTGCCCATGCCGTGGCACGTGTGGTCCATCTGCGAGCGCTGATAGACGCCGGCGTTGGCGGCGCGCATGGCAGCGACCAGTGGATCGGAGCCCGGTGAGGGCGGCGGATCGCCGGTCTTGAGCGAGTGCACGATGGTGCGGATCGCGATGTCGGATGCCACCTGACCCGACGCGTGACCACCCATCCCATCGCACACGATGTACACGCCGAGGAAGTCGTCGTAGTACATCGCGTCCTCGTTCTGCGTCCGTTGCGCGCCGACATCGGTGCGGCCGACAGCGCGCAGCAGGAAGCGCTCGACGGGAATCAATCCGCCGTTCATCAGAGCCCCCCCTCTGTCCGAACACGCGCCACGAGCATGTACCGCTGTACGCGCTGCACCAGCCGAAGCTTCCCGCGACTCATCGATCTTCCTCGGGCTTCCATCGGCGGTTCGGCAGTGGCTGCTCGTTGAACATCGTCTGCCACGGCGGGCGAATTCCGCGCTTGAAGCCCCGCAACAGCGTGAGAGCTTCGTTCCACGGCCCGACACCCGTCAACCCACCGAGCTCGAGCTTCCAGCTGGTGGACATCGCCGTGGCGACCTCGGCGACGATATCGAACCGCTGCTCGGCGGCCATGTCGACGATCTCGAAGATCTTCTCGAAGTCGATCTCGGGACGGTGAAGGTCGCGGAGAAGTGCCTGGGGCGTGCAGTCTCGGAGGTCGTCCTCGAGCTCCTCGGGACGCTCTCGCACCCGTGGCTCGGCCACGGCCGCATCGATCATCGTGGTGTCGAGCTTGGCGATCGAGGGATCGATGACGAGATCGATCGTGGCCTTGAACTTGAGCAAGTTGTCGGCGGGCTCGGTGCGCTTGCGGTGCGCCTCGAGCATCGCAGGGTCGACCGCGTCGATGGCCTTTTGCTGGCGCTCCTGCCGGAGCATCAGCTCGACGTCTTGCTCCGTCGTGGTGCCGCCTTGTTCGGCGACCTGATCGAAGGAAGGCAGGCCAAACCAGCGCTGCAGATCCGCCTGGGTCCGCGCGTCGAGCTCGCCCGCAAGCACGTCCCGCGCTCGCTTGTCGTCGGGATCGTCCATGGCCTAGAGCTGCAGCACCACGACGTACGCGAGGGCGCCGATCGCGACGCCGATGAACAACGACACGATCCAGAACAGCGTGCTCGCCCCCTGCTGGATCACTCCGGTGGCCGGCGCGGTGCTGCCACTCATTCCCTGCTGTCCGGGTGCAGGCTGCATCGGACCACTGCGCGCCATCGAGACGATGCCTTCGCTCGACGGCAACGCGATCGTCTTCTGCGGACCACTCGGTGCGCCGGGCTGCATCATGCCGGGTTGCTGCATCATGCCGGGTTGCTGCATCATGCCCGGTTGCTGCATGCCCATGCCGGGCGGCTGCATCTGCTGCATCGCACCCAGATTCGGCGGCGCCATCCCGGCGACGATCGTCTTCTGGTTCGGTGCCGAGTTCTGGAAGCCTTGTTGCGGTTGGGGAGCGAGCCCACTCGCTTGCGGCATCGCGCCCTGTGCGAACGGCGATGCCATCGCCACCATCGTCTTCTGCTGCGGCGAGGCTTGCTGATAGCCGGTCTGCGGCGGCTGCATCTGCGGCTGCTGCATCTGCGGCTGCTGCATCTGCGGCTGTTGCATCTGCGGCTGCATCATCCCGGGCGGCAACCCACCGTGCATCCCGGGCATTTGTGGCGCTTGATAGCCGCCTTGCCCACCCGGCGCGACCACCGTGCGCGGCATCCCTCCGGCGCCGATCGACATGCCGCCTGCGGTGAGCTCGGCGAACACCTGCTGGCAGTGCTGCATCATCTCGCCCGACGACTGGTAGCGCCGGCTCGCATCCTTCTCGAGCGCGCGCCGCACGATCTGCTGCACCGCGTACGGAATCTGCTCCGACATCGGCGGCACCCCCCCGTGGAGGTGCATCTGGATCACCGTCATCGGGTTTTCGTCGTGGAACGGCACCATGCCGGTCAGCATCTCGAACGCGAGGACGCCGAGCGCGTAGAGATCGCTGCGCGCATCGAGCGGCAGCCCGCGGCCCTGCTCGGGCGACATGTACTGCGGCGTGCCAAACACCACCCCGGCTTGCGTCTTCATCCGATCGCCCTCGAGCAGCTTCGCGACCGAGAAGTCGAGGAGCTTCACGAAGTCGGGCGAGCCCGCCATGTTCAGCAGGAACACGTTATCGGGCTTGATGTCGCGATGGATGATGCCGATCGAGTGTGCTTCGGCGAGCGATGCACAGCACTGGATCAGGACCTTGATCACGCGCTGCGGTGCTAACGGCCCCTTCGCGAGCGCATCGCGAAGCGACATCCCGTCGAGGAACTCCATCGTCATGAACAGCCGACCGTCGGAGGTTTGACCGAAGTCGAACATCCGGATCGTGTTCGGGTGCTGGAGGCGCGAGCACGCCTTCGCCTCGTTGTAGAAGCGCTGGACCCACGTGGGGTCGCTCGCCATCTGCTGGTTGAGCAGCTTCACGGCGATGATGCGGTCGATCGAGATCTGGCGCGCCTTGTAGACGACACCCATGCCGCCTTCGCCGATCCGTTGCTGGATCTCGTAGCGGTTGTCGATGACCTTGCCGACGAAGGGGTCGTTATTCACGGGCGTTCGCTTCGATCACGGGGGAGAGAACCTGATGTTCTTGTTCTGCTCGACCTGATCCGCGGTCAAGCGAACCTTTACCACCGTGACGGACTTGTCGATGCGGATGATCTGAACATCACCGCCGGGGAACGCCTTGTCGTTGACGTCGGGACCGCGGATCACGGTGCCCGTCCAACCTTTCTTGATGCCCTGATCGCTCCCGACACCGACCTGCACGATGACGTCTGCGCCCTGCACGGTCTTGCCGATCACGCGGCCGACGATCGGCGCGGCCTTGACGCGGCAGTTCGGGTTCGAGTCGTCGGGGTTGTTCTTGTCGGGGCAGGGTGGCCAGTCGCGCGGCTTGCACGCCCTGATGCGCTCGTCGGGCTGACCGCGCGGACACGGCATCGTGGGCCAACACGCGGGCTCGTCGACGGAGGGCGGCGTCGGGCACTTGCCCTTGCACGCGGGCCAGCCGGGAGGCGCGCCCGTCGATGGGCAAACCAGCTTGCAGGCGGCGACCTTGGGATCGAACGTGAACTCGTCGCAGCCCTGCTCGATCGCGGGGACGTCGGCGAGCTTCGGTGGATCGTTGATCGCGACCTTCAAGGGATCGAACGCGAGCGTGCCCGCTTGCTCCTCGAAGTTGACGGTCAGCTTGTACTTGCCGGCATCACCGCGACCGACCGCATAAACACGGATGAAGTACTTGCCCTTCGCAGGTGTCACCGACGCGACCTTCTGACGACCGGAGCTGCGCGCCTTCTTCCTGCTCGTCCTCTTCGAGCCGGCGACCTGCGTGTTCCACTCGTCGAACACGTCGAACGCGAGCTGCAAGCCGGGACGAGGCGTGACCCACGTCAGCTTCATCTCGAGCTTGCCCCGCTTGCCTTCGGGGAGCTCGAGCAACTTCCAGTCGACGCGATCGCCGCCGGGATACGTGACGATGCCGGAGGTCTTGGCCTCGCCATTCTCCAGCGTCATCGGCTTGGCGCCCTTGACCTTGCCGTCAGCCGTGGTCGCCTTGTCTTGATTGACGTTGTGCGCGCACCCGATCAAGACGAGTACGCAGGCGAGAAGGCCGAAAAGGCCTGTGCCCCTCACCGATTTCCCGAACATCATTGAAGTGTTGCCGAGAAATCTCGCGGATTCAAGCGCCTACGCGTGGTAGCGCGATCTACGGCAGCAACACGACGGTGGTGCCGGCGCTTTTGATCTGATCGGGGGTGGCGGTGACAAGTGCTGCGCAGGTGTTCTCGTTGCACTCGACCACGAACACGCCCGAGATGCCGTTGAGCTTGGCCTTCATGCCGGTCTTCGCACCGGTGTTGGTGCCGCGGCCGAGCACGATCCGAGTGCCGCCACCGACCACACTGACGCCAACGATCCGGGCGTTGAGCACGGTGGGCGGCGGGTCGTCGGGCTTCTTCGGCTTGTTGACCGGCCGGGTGCGGATCGTCGTGGTGACGACGGGCGGACGATAGGACTTCGGGGTGTCGTCGTTGAGCGGGACCATCGGCAACGCGTCGATGAACGCGACCTGGGCCGGAAAATCGCTCGGCTTGTCGGTGCCTTTGGTGCTCTTGAAGGTGGCCTTGAGGTTGAAGTCGCCGCTGTCGAGCCGGCCCTGCAAGTAGAGATGGATGTAGTACTTCCCGGGCTCGAGGTCGAACAACGTCTTGTTCTTGGTCAGCTCGCCGGCGTCTTCCTCTTCCTTGTCGGACTTACCGATCACGCGGAAGCCGGGGTCGAGGACCTCGAGCGCCATGTCGAAGTCTTCGTTGGTCTCGTCACCGGGCGGCGTGATCTCGAGGCGGATCGTCAGCTCGCCGTGACTCGGCAGATGGATCGCGTACCAGCGAGCGCGAGCCTGCGACGCGTAATTGAGGACGCCGTCGGCCTTGCCCTCACCCTTGTCGTCGAGCTTGATGCCCTTTGCGTTCTTCCACGGCTTCGCCTTGTCGGACTTGTAGCCGGAGTGCAACGGGACCTTGGTGCCGCCGCACGCGAGCATGCACACTAGGACGATCCACCGCATGCGGTGAACACTAGCACGGGGTTGCCAGCACTTCCTGAGAGTGGCATCGCTCAGGCGTGAGGTCTCTGGTGGTCTGCCTGCTGCTCGCGGCCTGCAAGGAATCCGTCCCCGCGGACTCGAAGGATGGCGCCGCGATCTTCGCCGCCTACTGCGCCACCTGTCACGGCCCCGATGGGCGCCCGCCCGCCGCGATGATCGCGCGCTTGGCAGTCCGGGATCTGACGTCGCCCGAGCTGCGCCAACGGGTCACCCCGGAGCTCGTCGCGCGCCAGATCAAGAAGGGCTCGGACAACAAGCTGATGCCGAGCTTCGAAGGCGTGCTGCACGACGTGCAGATCACCGCGGTGGCGAAGTGGGTCGCGGATCCGACGTTCGTGACACCGCCGCCCTGAGCTCGGTGCGCACCTCGGGATCGGTCTCGATCGCGAGGGTTGCTTCGAGCGGCGCGAGCGCTCCGAGCTGACCGAGTGCCCATGCGGCATGTGCGCGAACGATCGCGTAGTTGCTCGCGAGCAAGTCGACGAGTGCAGGGATGGCGGCGGGATCGAGGGTGTTGCCGAGTGCGATGGCGACGTTGCGCTGGAGGACCTCGCGCGGCACCCGGCGGAGCGCGGTGCGCTTGACCAGCTGGCGCATCTGGTTGGTCCCCATCCGCGCGAGCGCGATCAGATCCGGCGTCGCGTGCTCGCTCGATCGCGCGACGAGGAGTGGATCGGGAGGCTCGCCGACCCCGGCGTTGAACGGACAGACCTCCTGGCAGACATCGCAACCGAACACCCACGTGCCGATCGCTCCCCGCAGCTCTGCCGGGATGATTCCGTGGTGCTCGATCGTCAGGTACGAGATGCAGCGCCGCGCGTCGAGCGCATAGGCGTCGGTGAAGGCCTGCGTCGGGCAGGCGTCGAGGCACGCGCTGCACGATCCACAGCGCGGCTTGGGCGGAGCGTCAGGGGCGGTGATCGCGAGCTCGCGATCGACGAGCAGCTCCCCTAGCACGACGTAGCTGCCAAGACCGGGTGCGATCAACATCGTGTTCTTCGCGATGAACCCGAGACCACCGCGCTCCGCCCACTCGCGCTCGAGGATCGGTGCGGAGTCGACGCACGGGCGCGAGGCGACCTGGGTGTCGAGCTCGCGTGCGAGCCGATCTGCGAGGAGCACGAGCTTGTCGCGCATCACGAGGTGGTAGTCGTCGCCGCGCGCGTAACGAGCGATCTTGCCGCGCAAGCGATCGGTGGAGACGATGCCTCGTCCGTACGCGAGCGCGACGACGATCAGGGACTTCGCACCGTCGAGGATCGTGCGTAGATCGGCGCGCTGTGTGCGGTGCTCCGGCGCGGCGAGGTAGTGCATCTCGCCCGCGTTGCCGGCCGCCAGCCAGCTCTCGTAGAGATCGTGGCGCCGCGGCGCTTCGATCGGTACCACCGCGACGCGTGCGAACCCGAGGTCGCGCGCGATCGCGACGACGTCAGGTGCTGCCTTCACGATCGTCGTCGGGCTCGACGCCTGCAAACTGCACGTCGTCGTACGCGACGGAGCAATCGCGCTCGCGTGGCTGGGGATACTCGAGCGTGATGCCGCGATAGGTCTCGAACACCACGCGGTGCTCGTCGATCGACTTCACGTAGCTCGGAATCAGCGGAACCTTCCCACCGCCGCCCGGGGCGTCGAGCACGAGCATCGGCACCGCCATGCTGTTCATCCAGCCGCGCAGCGATTGATAGAGCTCCATCGCGCTCTCGACGGGCGTGCGCAGATGATCCGTGCCGAGCACGGTGTCGCCCTGGAACAAGTAGTACGGTCGAACGCGCGCCCTGAGCAGGCCACGCATCAACGCGCGCAGCGATCGCGTCGACGAGTTGATCCCGCGCAACAGCACCGTCTGATTGCCGACGGGGATGCCGGCATCGACGAGCTTCGCGCAGCCGGCGAGCGCCTCGGGCGTCAGCTCGCGGATGTGATTGAAGTGCGTGTTGACGAACACCGGCGTCGCTCCAGCCTGCGGGCGCAACATCGCGACCAGCTCGTCGTCGATCCGCATCGGGCAGACCACCGGCAGGCGCGTCCCGATCCGGATCGTCTCGACGTGCTTGATCGCGCGCAGGCGCTGGATCAAGTTCCCGAGGCGGCGCGTGGTCAGCAGGAACGGATCGCCGCCCGACAGCAGGACGTCGCGCACGCGCGTGGTCCGCTCGATGTACGCGAGGCCCGCCTCGAGATCCGCGCGGCTCGGTGGATCGTCGCCGCCGACGAGCCGCCGCCGGTTGCAGTGCCGGCAGTAGATGCCGCAGCGATCGACGACGAGGAACAGCACGCGATCGGGATACTTGTGGACGATCGAAGGCGCCGGGTTGTGCGAATCCTCGCCGAGCGGGTCGCGCAACTCCTCGTCGCGGATCAGCGCCTCGGCCGCCGCCGGCAACGACTGCAACCGGATCGGACAGCTCGCGTGCGTGGGATCCATCAAGCTCGCGTAGTACGGCGTGATGCCGACGCGAAATAGGCCGTCGGCCGCGGCGAACCCGGCGCGCTCGCGCTCGGTCAGCGCGAACAGCTGCGAGACATCCTCGGCGTCGGTCAGCATGTTCGCGAGCTGCCAGCGCCAGTCGAACCACTTCGCGTCGGGGACCTGTGCTCGCACGATCGGCGTGCGTTCGCGCGGTGGCGCGGGCGCGTGCTGGATCACCGGCAGCTGGAGCACGGCGCTGTGTAGCACACCGTCCTGGCCGGCCGGGTGTCAGCCAAGCGCTGCCAGAACCTCGAGGTGGTACGCGTGGGATCTGAGCGACCGCAGGTTACCGTCGCTGTGCCAGCGAGCCGGCAGGCGAGCCACTCCCCTTGGGGGAAAACCAGGCTGCGTGCGATGTCCGAGCGCGTGCGAGGACCTCCTGTAGTCCCTCGGTGAGCGGTAGCTTCTGGAGCTCGCCCTCGTCCACCCACTTCGCGGCGCGTGCATCGCTACCCGCAGCAAGCTCGCCGCCGATCGCGCGCGCGACATAGTCGAGGATCACGAAGTGATGGTCATCGCCGATCCGCTCGACCACGCACGCTAGCGCACCCACCTCGACGATCATGCCGGTCTCCTCGCGAACCTCTCTCGCCACTCCCTGCGCGAGCGTCTCGGTGGCCTCGAGCCGGCCGCCGGGCACCGTCCACAGGCCTTCGCCGGGTGGCTTGCCGCGCTCGACGAGCAACACCCGACCCTGCGCGTCGTAGACGATCGCCGCGATCGCAACGACCGGCGCGCTCATGCTTTCGCTCGCTTGGCCTTCACGACCTTGACGTCACGCTTCGGCGCGACCTTCGGCTTCGGTTTCTTGACTGCTGTCCGCGCTGCGGGCGCCGGCTTCGCCGGCATCACATCTGCGAACGCACTCGGACACAGCGGTGCGAGCAGGCATTGATCGCACAGCGGGTTCTTCGCGAGGCAGATGTACCGCCCGTGGTGGATCATCCGATTGCCCCACGCGATCCACTGATCCTGCGGGACCAGCGCGCCGAGCTCGGTCTCGATCTTGACCGGGTCGTGCTGGACGGTGAGCCCGAGGCGCGGCGCCACGCGGGAGATGTGCGTGTCGACCACGATCCCCGACGCGATGTTCATCGCATTCCCGAGGACGACGTTCGCCGTCTTGCGGCCGACACCCGGTAGTGCCGACATCGCCTCGATCGTGTTCGGGATCTCGCCGCCGTGCAGGGCGACGACCTTGGTCGCCATCGCGATCAGGTTGGTGGCCTTGTTGCGATAGAAGCCGCTGCGGAAGATCAGCTGCTCGAGCTCGCCTTGCTTGGCCTGTGCGAGCGCCCGCGCATCGGGGTACTTCTCGAACAGCGCCGGGGTGATCGTATTAATATTCTTGTCGGTGTTCTGGGCCGCGAGGATCGTGGCGACCAGGAGCTCGTAGGCGTTCCTGTGGTCGAGCTCGACGCGCACCTCCGGCCAGCGCTCGGCGAGCAGCTGCGACAGGGCACCGACGTGCTCGACTGTGGCGTGCGTCGCTTTGTTTAGGGGTTGTGAGGCCTTCGGCTTGCCAGTTCCCTGGCGCGGTTTGTTGGCCGGTGTGCTATTTCGAGGACGACTTCTCATGCGAGCCACATCCCGCCGGCACCCTATCATCACGATGCTCGCGATGATCTCGCTCAGCGGGATCGCATGCTCGTTGGGTTGCGGGAGCAAGAGGGAAGTCGAGCGCGCGAAGAGATCGCTCTACGACACCGACTTCGCGGTGGTCTACAGCGCCGTGCTCGACGCGACCCGGGACATCTATCCGAGCCTCGACGACAGCCCGGGCGCCGGCGCGATCCGCACCGCCTGGCACCAGGTCACCTACGCGAACAACAGCGACGACGTGGCGCAGTCCAAGACCCTGTCCACGGGTGGTCAAGGCGGGCTCGCGACCACGCAAGGGCAGGCCGCGGCTGGGCAGCCCACGCGGCTCGCGTACAAGCGCTACTTCATCCGGTTCGATATCACCGTCGCTGGTGGTCGGCCGTGGCGCGTCAAGGTGCAGGGTCACGCGTCCGAGTGGGAGCCCGGCGCGGCGCTGCCGTCCGAGTTGCGAGGCGCGGCCAAGCCTCACTGGCTCGAGGGACGCACCGACGCGTTGACGCTGGCGATCTTCAAGCGCATCAAGAGCTTCGCGGTGCCGATGAAGGAGCTGCCGCCCGAGGTCAAGCAAGAGGACACCATCCCGAAAACCGATCCGAAGGCGTTCGCGAACGTGTCGCCCGAGGCGGCGAAGCGCCTGGCCACGCTCAAGGATGCGAGCTCGAATCGCGATTACGCGTCGCTGCGCGCACAGGTGTTCGATGACGTCACGTGGAGCGCCGGCGCCGATCCGGGCGCGGACATCGCGATGGCGATGTGGCAGGCGGATCCCGAGTCGCTCGACGGCATGGCGAAGACCATCGCGGCGGGCTGCGCGCTCGAGGGCGACAAGACGATCGTCTGTCCCGCGAAGGACAAGCAGAAGCCCGGAGCATGGCAACTGACGCTCGAGCTGCGTGGCACCGAGTGGAAGGTGTCGTCGTTCGTGCGTGGCGAGTAGCTCGCTGCCTCGGTCCTCGTGAAGGCGCGGCGGCGAGTCGCCGCTGGTGCGACGCCGGAGCGGGTGCTCGACGTCGGCGCGACTCGTTAGCGACGATTCCACCAGTTCGCGGGGAGCATGTGGACGTCGCGAAGCGAGCGAGGCATGCGCCGTTGCAGCGTGTTGCTATCGACGGGCAACTGCTCCTCGTACCCCGCACCGGCGCGCAGCATGGTCTCGCCGAGCGTTTGTACGTCGCGGATTCGTTTGCCGAGTACCTCGAGGAGGTCGTCCTCGTTGCGGGTTCGCGCCGCGATCAGCAGCTCCGAGATCGCGCTCGAGTGGATCTCCATCGGTAGGTTCGCCCGCTGCACGGCGGTGTAGACGACGCTCGGGAGCTCGTCGTAGCGCGGCTCGGTGATCCGGATCGTCACCGGTGCGAGCCACCGCAGGATCTCCGGGGGCAGCGAGTCGAGCTCGGATTCTCGGCCCACGCAGGTGACGAACCGGACGTCGGTCTCGAGCCAGGTGCGCAGCGTCGCGAGATCGTCGGGAGCCAACAGATCCGGACGCTCGAGCAAGACGCACTTGGTCGGCGAGCCGATCGCGAGCGCGTGCTCGAGCGGCGTGTCGATCGCAGCGGCTTGCAGCTCGGTCCCGCCGTTGTGGGCAGCGAGATACGACCGCGCGAGTGCGCGTGCGACCCAGCGAGGACCGACGATCGCGACGCTATCCTCATCGAGGATCGCGCGGTCGAGCTGGTTGCACGGCTCGTGGAGCGTGGCTCCGACGACGAGGCGATGCCGCTCGACGATCGATCGCCCCTCGTACGGCGCGAGATCCTCGACCACCAGGAACAGCGAGCGACCGCAGCGTACGAGCGCAGGGAGCTTCAGGCGTGTCGGTGTGGTGATCGGATGGGTGTCGTCGAGATAGGTGCCATTGCGGCTGCCGAGATCGACGATCGTGTAGCGTTCGTTCTTGCAGGTCACCGAGGCATGGCGCGTGCTGATCCGATCGTCGCCCCATTGCTCGACGAGCGACCTCCCGATCTCGAGGCCCTCTGGGTCGAACGGGCGAGTCGCGAGGACGGGCCGCCCGTTGCTCCACACCACGACGACGCCGGCGCTGTTCACGAGCTACTCGTTGCAGGTCTTCGGACGCGGCGGAATCTTCTTGCCGGGGTTGAGCAGATTCGCGGGATCCCACATCGCCTTCCACTTGCGCTGCCACTCGATCACCTGCTCGGTCTGCTCCATGCGGACGTAGTCGCGCTTGGTGAGACCGATGCCGTGCTCGCCGGACAGCGTGCCGCCGAGCGCGATCGTGTGGACGAACACCTGCTCGGCCGCCGCCCACATCTTCTTGCGCACCGCCGGATCGTCCGGGTCCTCGTTCGACAGCAGGTTGCAATGCAGATTTCCGTCGCCCGCGTGGCCGAACACCGCGGTCGCGATGCCCGTCTCGGCAGAGACGCGATCGATCCGTGACAGCATCTCGACGATCTTGCCGCGCGGGACGCAGATATCCTCGTTGACCTTGATCTTCCAGGCGGCCTTCAGCCCCGGCGAGATCAACCGACGCGCTTCCCACAACGCGCGGCGATCCGCGGGCTCGGTGGCGGCGAGCACGTCGAGCGCACCGAGCTCGTCGCAGCGCATCCCGATCCTCTCCATCATCAACGACATCGTGTCCGCTTCGCCGTCGACCTCGAGCAGGACGATGGCACCGGCGTTGTCGGGAAACCGATAGCGGCTCTTCGGCCGCACGTAATCGATCGAGTTCTTGTCGGCGATCTCGAGCACGCGCGGGCGCAGGCCGTCGCGCAACAGCCCGGTGATCGCGGCACCCGCGGCGGCCGAGTCCTTGAAGATGCCGAGCACCGTGGCGGCGGCGGGTGGATTGGGCAGCAGCTTGAGCGTCAGCTCGGTGATCACGCCGAACGTTCCCTCGGTGCCGACGAAGCCCGCGGTCAGGTCGTAGCCGGTGACGCCCTTCGCGGTGCGGCGACCGACCTTGATGACCTCGCCGCCCATCAGCGCGACCTGCATCCCCAGCACGTACTCGCGGGTCACTCCATACTTGAACGCGCGCGGACCACCGGCATTGGTCGACGCGTTGCCGCCGATCGAGCAGTACTCGAGCGACGCCGGATCGGGCGGATAGAACATGCCTTCCGTCTCGACCACGGTCTGCAGCTCGCCGGTGATCACGCCGGGCTGGACGACAGCGATCAGGTCGCCGGCATCGACCTCCTTGATCCGCTTCATCCGCTCGGTGCTGAGCACGATGCCGCCCGCGATCGGCAAGCAGCCACCGCACATCCCACTGCCGGCACCGCGCGGCGTGACCGGCACCTTGTGCTCGAGGCAGAGCCGGAGCACCGCGGCGGTTTGCTCGACGGTCTCGACCAGCACCGCGCACTCCGGCGGGTAGAACTCCGGTAGCGGGCTCTCGTCGCGACCGTATGCTTCGAGCTTGTCGTGGCCCGGGCCGACGACCGCCTCTGTGCCGAGCTCGCGCTCGAGGATCGCGACGATGTTCACAAGGTAGTTATACCGAGAACGAGGAGCCGCAGCCGCAGGTGGACTTGACGTTCGGGTTGTTGAACTTGAACCCGGCGCCCTGCAGGCCTTCGACGTAGTCGATCTCGGTACCGACCAGGTACATCAGGCTCATCTCGTCGACGACCACCTTGACGCCCTGGATCTCGCAGATCCGATCGACTTCCGTGGCCTCGTCGAAGTACAGGTCGTACGAGAACCCGGCACACCCGCCGCCGACGACGCGCAGGCGAAGCGCCATGTGGGGCTCGATCGCCTCGGTGCTGCGGATCTCGTTGACCTTTGCCGATGCACCCGGCGTGATCATCACCATGGACTCCGGACCACCGACATCCATCGGGGGTGCGGAAACTGAAACGCTCGAAGCGGTAGCAACGTCAGTCATTTATGAACTCCGCAGGCACCTTACCCTCACGTGAGGGTCATGGCAATCTCTCAACGTGCCTACCTATGACGCGCTGATCCGTGACCTGCGAACCAAGATCTCGGAGGTCGATGCCGGAGGCTTGTCGAGCGAGCTCGCCGGCACCGCGCCCGCACTGATCGATGTCCGCGAGGCCGACGAGCACGCGCAGGGGATGATCCCGACAACACAGCACATCCCGCGCGGGTTCCTCGAGATGCGGATCGAGAAGGCGGTGCCGAATCGCGAGGCGCCGGTGGTCGTCTATTGCCAGAGCGGGACGCGCTCGGTGTTTGCCGCACGGACGCTGGTCGAGCTCGGCTACACCAACGTTCGCTCGCTGGCTGGCGGCTTCACCGGCTGGAAGACCAAGGGGCTGCCGTTCGAGCAGCCGATCGTGCTCACCGGTGATCAGCGCGCGCGCTACTCGCGCCACACCTTGATCCCCGAGGTCGGCGTCGCCGGCCAGATCAAGCTCCTGCAGGCGAAGGTGCTGTGCATCGGTGCTGGTGGGCTCGGCTCGCCCTCGAGCATGTACCTCGCGGCGGCGGGCATCGGCACGCTGGGCATCATCGATGACGATGTCGTCGACGCGTCGAACCTCCAGCGCCAGATCCTGCACGGCACCGACCGCGTCGGCATGGCGAAGGTCGAGAGCGCCGAGCAGACGATCAAGCAGCTCAACCCGGACGTCAGGGTCGACAAGCACCGCACGCGGATCACCAGCGACAACGCCCTCGCGCTGCTCGCGCCGTACGACGTGGTGATCGACGGCGCCGACAACTTCGCGACGCGCTACCTCGTCAACGACTGCGCGCTGCGTCTCGGCAAGCCGGTGATCCACGCGTCGATCTTCCGGTTCGAGGGCCAGCTCACCGTGTTTCCCGGCAACGGCTCACCCTGCTACCGCTGTTTGTATCCGCAGCCGCCACCTGCCGAGGAAGCGCCGTCGTGCGCGGAGGCCGGCGTGCTCGGCGTGCTGCCCGGGATCATGGGGGTGTTGCAGGCGACCGAGGCGATCAAGATCGTGCTCGGCCTCGGCACCACGCTCGCCGGACGGCTGCTGGTCTACGACGCGCTCGCGACGAAGTTCCGCGAGCTCAAGTTGCGCCGCGATCCCACGTGTCCGACCTGCGGAGAGGGCGTCGATCGCGCCACGATTCCGTTGATCGACTACGAGCAATTCTGCTCGCGCTGATCACATGTGCGACGGGCGAGCGCTGAAGAACAGGAACACCACCACCACGAGCAACGCGAGCGCGATGATCAGCAGGATGCCCTGCAGCGTGTAGACCGCGCGCAGCTTCTTGAGCGCATCCATCAACAGGGTGATGTCGGCGCCCTCGGTGGTCACGATCTGCTTGAACGAGCGCGAGGCACCGCAGGTCCACACGCCGATCAGCAGCATGCACACCCCCTGTCCGAGGGTGAGGAGGCCGGCGGGCAGGGCGAGCATGCCGAACAGGCACTGCACGCTGCCGAAGATGATCAGGATGATGCCGACGAACAGCATCCAGCCGGCGAGGCCACCGATCACCGAGTTCTGCATGATGTCGAACTCGTGCTCACCCTGGCCTGGTGGCTGGTTCGGTTGACCGAGATCCGGCGGAATGTTGAGCCCCATCGCGTCCTCCTGAATTCACAGTCGAACATCGTTGCTCGTCCGCGCCAAGAAAACGGTGATCACGCGAGTGCTATGCTGGATCCTGCGTGATCGCGGTCGGCCAATCGATCGGGAACTACCGCATCCTGTCGAAGCTCGGCACCGGCGGCATGGGGGTCGTGTATCTCGCCGAGCACCCGCAGATCGGCAAGCGCGTCGCGCTCAAGGTGATCCACCGCGAGCTCGCGAGCAATCGCGAGGTGGTGATGCGGTTCTTCCAGGAGGCGCGCTCGGTCAACCAGATCGGCAGCCCGCACATCGTCGAGATCCACGATTTCGGCCAGACCCCCGAGGGCGACAACTTCTACATCATGGAGTACCTCGAGGGCACGACGCTGGCGTCGCAGCTCGCCAGGCACACCGCCCTCGATGTCATGCGGGCCCTCCGCATCGGGGCGCAGATCGCGAGCGCTCTCGACGATGCGCACGCCGCGGGCATCATCCATCGCGACCTCAAGCCCGACAACATCATGTTGATCACGCGGCTCGGCAATCCCGACTTCGTGAAGGTGCTCGACTTCGGGCTCGCGAAGGTGTTCGCAGCCGGCTCCTCGGCGATCAAGACCGCGGCCGGCGTGTTGCTCGGCACGCCGCAGTACATGTCGCCCGAAGCATGCGAGAGCAAGATCGCGGTCGACAACCGCACCGATATCTACGCGCTCGGCGTGTTGCTGTTCCAGATGACCACCGGTGTGCTGCCGTTCGACGGCGAATCGATGGGCGAGGTGCTGGTCAAGCAGGTCACCGCCTTGCCGCCGGCGCCACGCGGCCTCAACCCGAACATTCCGCCCAGCGTCGAGCAGATCCTGTTGCGCTGCCTCGCAAAGCCGCTCGCGAATCGGTTCCAGAGCATGCTGGAGCTCCGCCAGGCACTGCTCGATCCGGAGGCGTATCTGCGCAGTGCGCCGCCGATCGCACCCGCGCGATCCGTCGGTCCCGGCGAGGCGAAGGTCGATGCCAAGACGGTGATGGCTCACGCCGCGATGCTGCAGTCGCAGAAGGAAGCGGCCATCCAGCGGACGCGGATGTCCGGCGATGCGGTCGCACTGCCCGCCCTCGCAGGACCGGCGGTGCCCGCGAACAACACGATGCGGATCGGCACGCCGTACGGATTCACCTCCACGCCGCGGCGGAGGAGGTGGCCGCTCGTCCTCGCCCTGGGTGTGGTGCTCGGCCTGGTCGGCGGCGCGATCGCGCTGTGGACGAGTCGCGATAGCGAGCCCGTCGCGGTGATCGTGGATGCCGCCGTGCCCGACACAGGTTCGAGCGTGATCTCGGTGGGGAGCGGTCGTGGATCCTCGGGTTCGAGCACGCCGCCCCAGGCGATCACGGTCAAGCTGACGCTGCAGAGCACGCCGAGTGGCGCCGACGTCTACGACGAGGCCGGCGGGTTGCTTGGCAGGACCCCGTTCGAGCTCGGCTGGCCGGCCTCGCTGACGCCGGTGACCTTCGAGCTCCGCCTCAAGAGCTACAAGACCAAGCGCAAGCAGGTCATCGTCGACGGCGAAATGACCATCGGGGTCGCGCTCGTCAAGGCACCTTTGGCGGGACGTTAGGGAAACAAACCGCTATGCTGGGCGCATGGTCGTCGCCCTCATCGCTGGACTGTTGATCGCGGTGGTCGCCGCTGTGATCAGCGCGCGGGCGGCCAAGCAGGAAGCATCGCAGCGTGCTCGCGAGACGGTCGCGAAGGCGCGAGGCGAAGTAGCGGCGGCGCTCAAGGCGGCCGAGCTCGAGGCGGCAGCCTCGAAGACGGCCCTCGAGACTGCGGCACGGACCGAGGCGCTGAACGCGCGGACGGCCAGCGACGAAGCACTCGCGAAGCGCGAGCACGCAGTCGATCAACGCGAGGACAAGCTCGCGCGTGCCCAGGCCGAGGTCGTCGCGAAGCTCGATGCGATCGATCAGGGCTTCGACACCCTCGACGAGGAGCAACGAGAGGTCCAATCGCGGCGCGATCGGGCGACCGGGATCGAGCGCGACGCCCACACCAAGATCGATTCGGCTCGCGGCGAGCTGTCGCGCAGGGCAGGCGTCAAGATCGAGGAGCTGATGGAATCGATCGGGCGCAGCCTGATCGAGACGGCGCGCGCGAAGGCGGCGGCCTCGCTCCGCACGGTCGATCAGCAGGCGGCGGATCCCGCGCACGATCGCGAGGCGAAGCGAGTGATGGAGATCGCCGGCGCTCGTTATCACCACCACTACCTGACCGAGCGCGCGATCAATAACCTGCGCGTCGGTCCCGAGATGGTCTCGCTGCTGCTCGATCGCGATGGTGCGATGCATGGCGCGCTGCAGCGGATCGGCGGTGTGCAGCTCCTGATCAACGATGACAAGAACGCGATCCGGCTCGACGGGCTGGACGGTGTGGGCAAGGAGATGATCCGCCGCGCGCTGGGCCGGCTGATCAAGAAGCCCGAAACGCTCGATGCCGCGCGCCACGATCCCGATGCGTGGGCCACCCGATCGCGCGAGCTGTTGAACCAGGAGATTCGCTCGCTCGGCAAGAAGGCGTTTCAGACGCTCGAGATCGCCAGGCCTCATCCCGAGATCGTCGAGCTTGTCGGTGCGCTCAACTTCCGGACCTCGTACACGCAGAACCAGTGGTGGCACGCGGTCGAATCCTCGTACCTCGCCGGCATGATGGCAGCCGAGCTCGGCCTCGACGAGAAGCTCGCACGTCGCGCCACGCTGATGCACGACATCGGCAAAGCCCTGACCCACAAGATCGAGGGATCGCACGCGGTGATCGGCGCCGACATCGCCCGCCGCCTCGGCGAGCCCGAGCTGGTCGCGAACGCGATCGGCGCACATCACGCCGACGAGCCGTGCAACTCGGTCTACGCGTATCTGGTCGCCGCATCGGATGCGATGAGTGGTGCGCGACCGGGCGCCCGGCGCGAGCTCGCCGAGGGCTTCACCGCGAAGGTCGAGGATCTCGAGCGGATCGGGATGTCGCGGCGCGGCGTTGTCGATGCGCACGCAGTCCACGGTGGCCGCGAGCTGCGCGTCTACGTGCACGAGCGCGAGTGCGACGACGAGCGGGTGGTCGAGCTGACGACCGACATCGCGACCGAGATCGCCGACAAGATGACGTTCCCCGGTCAGATCAAGGTGACCGTGATCCGCTCGTTCGAGGCCTCCGCGACCGCGAACTGATCGCGCGCCGGAGCAAACTCGGGCCCCGACGGAGGTGGCAACACTCGGCAGTAGAATTTCGGGTGACCGCAGGAAGCAACCCGAAGGGGGCCGGCCAGGTCTCAAACCAATCACGCGCGTACCCGCACGTTGTTGACATCGCGCTCGCCTCACGGCGAGCTCGGTGTGGTCAGGCAAGACGAGTGACGGCGTCTTGCCTGATCTTTTTTCGGGAGTCCTTAGGGCATGCTCGATGCACATCCATCGCGTCGTGCGTGACTACGAAGAAGTAAATCCGAAGAAGCCGAAGCCGGTGCGTGAGCGCCAGCGTCGGACCACCAACATCGAGGCCACCGAGTCCGAGCGGCCGCTCCGCGGGGAAGGCGATCGCGATCGACATCGCCATCTCTGAACGGGGTAACCGAGTCGCCCATCCGATCGAAGGCAGCAGGGTCGTGCCTACACCTACATGAGGCAAGCACGGTTGCCCGTCGGTCGAAATCGGAGAAACCCTCACCAGTGCAATAGCTTGCGCTAGTAGGAAGATGCACGAGTCGACCAGACGTCGGGTCGCACCCAAACCACACGTAAAGGTCAGGGTCTCCTTGACGAGTGATCGCTAAGCCGGCATAGTGCCGTCATTCACACACAACCTTACGTACGCGTGAGGTTTGGATGATTGAATCGGCATGGACCAGAACCCCAAACTGATGCGCGTTGGAGAGCTCGCGAAGGCGGTCGGCAAGACCGTCCGGGCGATGCACCTCTACGAGGAGCTGGGCCTGCTCGAGCCCCGCGCGCGGTCCGAGGGCGGCTTCCGGCTCTACGGTCCAGAGGCCGTCGACCGCATCCACTGGATCGTCAAGCTCCAGGCCATCGGCTTCACCCTCCACGAGATCCAGGGCTTCGTGCAGGACTTCCGCGACGCCGGGTCCGGCAAGATCGCCACCGATCGCGTCCGCGCCGTGTTCCGCGCCAAGCAGGACGAGATCCGCGAGCAGCTCACCCAGCTCCAGATCATCGAGAACGATCTGCAGGAGGCGGTGGCCTACCTCGACTCGTGCACCTCGTGCTCGACCGACTACACGCCCGACGAATGCGGCGTGTGCGGCCACCACGGCCACGAGCACCAGAAGGCGCCGCCGCTGTTCGCGGGCCTGTCGCGGCGCGGCGAGCCGGGCGCGCATCTGCAGGACCGGCGACCGTTCGATGTCGCCGTCGCCGATCTGATCAAGGACTCCGGCAAGGACCACGACCGTGCGTCCGAGCCGGCCACCGAGCCCGCGCGCGGCGCGCTGCTCGTCACGTCGGTCGCCACGTCT
>JBBQJJ010000076.1:0-26774 GCA_038325805.1 Haliangiales bacterium | reverse complement strand
CGCGGTTGATGACGGTGCTCCAGGAGGCGTATGGCCTCGCGACGGCGAAGGAGGGCAACCTCGATTCGTCGCGCAGCATCGACGCGCACGTGATGCTGCTCAAGCCCGGCGCCAAGCTCGCGGCGCGCGTGCCGCCGAACTTCCCCGAGGCCGTGGGGACGTACGTCGCGGACGTGCTGACCACGCGCTGGCCCCGGCATCCCAAGCTCGGCGAGAAGCTGACCAAGCGACGGGTCGAGCACCTCGTCGCCGTGTTCGGCGAGCTGGTCGATGCCGACGACAAGCGGCTGCCCGGCGAGCGCGCGCTCGTCGAGGAGGTCCGCGATACGCTCGGCGAGCTCGAGCTGGTGCGCGTCACCGAGGGGATGATCCACCTCGTCGAGGATCGGCTGCTCCAGGAGCTCGAGAAGCGCCGCGCGCAGAAGGCGGTCGATCAGCCGTCGGTCGGCGAGCTCCGGCAGTGGCTCGACGACACCGGTAAGAAGGGCCTGCAACCCGAGGCCGAGGATCTGCTGATCCGGTGTTACGCGCGAGCGACGGCGCGAACGTTCCTCGCGTGGGGCAAGCCGTTCGTCGTCGAGCCCGGCAAGCGGCTGCCCGACGAAGTGTTGCTCGAGAAGCCCGAGCTGCCCTCGGCCGCGGCCTGGGGCAAGGCGCTCGACATGGCGGGTCGCGTGTTCGGGATCGCGCTACCCGGCAAGGCGTTGCACGCCGATAACCTCAAGCGGTTCGAGGCGGCGGTCGGTGCCAAGGTCGCCGAGCTCGCGCGAGCTGCCGAGCAACTGCCGGGCGAGCTCGAGCGCTGGGCGAACGCGCTCGGCGTCGCGGCCGATGCGGATCGACTCGCGACGGCGCGGTCGGCGGCCGCGTTGATCGCGGCGTTTCCGTCGCGCGCGCCGGTGGAGGTGCTGCAGACGTTCGCTCCGCAGACATCGGCGCCGGCGGTGGCCAAGAGTTTGGCGACGGCGAAGGCCACGCTCGCGGTGCTCTCCGAGCGGCTGGTGTTCGGGCAGATCGAGAACGTGCGCGCGCGGCCGGAGCTCGAGGGCGCACAGGAGTTGATCGATCGCGCCGCGACCGCGCTCCGCCAGGACGAGGCGATCGAGGCACTCGCCGACAAGCTCCGCAAGCTCGCCGAGGAGGCGCAGCGCCTGCTGGCCCCGAAGCCGCCGCCGCGCGGCAAGGTGGTGCTCCGCCGCTCGATGACGGCGAAGGGTGCGCAGGCGGTGCGGGCGGAGCTGGCCAAGCTGACGGCGGAGGTCGAGCGCGCGCTCGCCGACGCAGGTACCGATGTGGAGCTCGGTGGCGAGGTGGTGATCACGGCCAAGGACCGTACGTGACCGTTCCCGAGCTGTCGCGTCGCGATCTCGAGAAGCAGGTCCGGCAGATGATCGCCGCGGGCCGCAAACGGTTCCTGTTGGCCTTTCATGGCCGGGGGCCAGACGACATGCTCGACATCGACGGCACCCAGATCCGGGTGGTCTCGGTGCGCTCCGAGCTCGATCTGCGCCGGCGGCTGCTCGAGGTGCCGCACGACGAGTACGCCGCATTTCTGATTCCGTGGCGCGAGGCAAGTCTCCCGCTGGATCTGCAGGGCAGGTTTGCGCGTGACGGCAAGATCCAGATCGTCGGCCGCGAGGAGCGGCTCTACGCTCGGTTCGGCGTGTCCGAGATCGACGACGACGTGGCCAGCTCGCCGCTCGCCGAGTACGTGCTCGCGCACCATCCCGATGACGTGCTCCCGATCGCCGGCGGCCGGCTCACGCTCGAGGCACTGTGGATCACGTACCTCGCGCGGGTGTGGAACCTCGACGCGGGCGGCGAGCTCGCACTCGATGCCTTGCTCGGCTGGGCGGCGATCGATGGTCGGGGCGCGCAGTTCGTCGCGACCATGAAGGAGCGCAACGCGGAGCCCGTGCGGACCGCGCTGATCGACTTCCTGCGCCACAAGCTCGGTCTGGTGGCCGGGATCGTGTGGGAGGCATGGGAAGCGGGTCGCGGTGCTGCCACGCTGGAGCTTGCGCTCGTGCTTGGCGCGTTGAACCAGAGCGAGCGCGCCATGGTCTGGACGGTCATGACCGCCGAGCAGGTGTTCGGAAAGCCGATCGATTCGGCTTCGTTGAAGCGCCTCGGGGAGACCGCCGATGCCGCGCTGCGCTTCCTGGCCCGTCCAGGTCGCGGCGATGCTGGAGTCGTGCGGGCATTCGTGCTCGCGGCTGATCAACGCGCGATGAACTCTGTGATCGCCGGCGAGGTCGGGGGTTCTTCACGGTTGCCTTCGGCGTGGCGAGCTCGCCTCGACGAGCTCGGGCGGACCCTCTCTGCGGTGGCCGAAGAGCCGAGCGCAGCCTCGGTGCGCGCCGCGGTCGACGCATCTCGCGAGGTATGGCGCCACGACATGGCGCGCGATCCCGATCAAGCCCCGGTGCTGCGGCGAGCAGAGATGGCGCTTCGCCTCGCATCGTGGCTAGCGGTGCGCTCGGATCGCGAGCTGCCACCAGCCACCACCGACTACGGCGACGTCGAGAACCTCGCCACGTGGTACGCGGGCGAAGGTGGCTATCTCGATCACGCGCGACGGTTCGCCCGTGGCGGCAACGATGGGCGGTTCGCACAGGGCGTTCAGGCCGTGGTGTTGGCGGTCGATGCGATCCGGCTCGAGCTCGATCGGCGATTCGCTCGCGCGTTGCCCGCGTGGCATCGAGCGGGGCGCCGCGCGACGCAGGTCATGCCCATCGACCAGGCCGTGCAGCGGATCGCCACCAGCTTCCTCGACGGAGATGCGCAGCGCCGGCTGCTCGTGATCCTGATGGATGGGATGGCGTGGTCGCAGGCCGTCGAGCTGCTGACGTCGATGGGGAACCGTGCGTCGGTGTGGGGCCCACTCGCGTGGCATGGGATCGCGAAGCACCGCGTCGGTGACGGAGCCTACCCCGCGGTGCTGACGAACTTTCCGACCATCACCGAGGTCAGCCGCAGTGCGTTCTTTGGCGGCAAGGTCATCCCGCCGGGCGCGACGACCAACGCGAGCCAGGACACCGACAAGTGGAAGACCAATCGCGACGTGCTCAAGCACGTGAGCGGGAACGCCGTGCCGCAGCTCCGCCTTCGCGGCGACGGGCAGACCAAGGATGGTTCGGCGTCGCCGGACGCGCTCGAGCTGGTGCTCGATCCGAGTCAGCGGATCGTCGCGGTCGTGATCAACGCGATCGACATGTCGCTCAAGGCGGATCGCGCACACGAGGTCGAGTGGAAGCTCGACAACGTCAAGGCGCTGCGCGACTTGCTCGACAAGGCGACCGAAGCGGGGCGCGCAGTTCTGTTGTGCAGCGACCACGGCCACGTGCCGTCCGATCGGATGGAGGGCACGGGGGTGCCGATGGTGAACGGTGCGCGCTGGCGGGTCTGGCAGCACGCGACCGATCCGGTCGCCGACTACGAGGTCGGGTTGGCCGCCTGCGATGGCGTGTGGGCTCCGCGAGGCGCTCACGGGATCGTGATGATCGCCGACGATGCGCATCGCTATGGGGGCGGCACTGGATCAGGCGAGCACGGCGGCGCGAGCCTCGCGGAGGTGGTCGCGCCGTGTGTCTTGATCGGGTGCGCCGACGTGCCCGCCGCGGTCGATGACAAAGGACAGGGCGTCCGACCGACGGCAGCGCCGAGCTGGTGGTTCTTCGATGTCGGCGAGGTCGAGACGACCGAGATCACACCCGACGACCGAACCAAGAAGCCGCGCAAGACGACCAAGAAGCCCACGGCGGAGCAGCCGCAGCAGTTCCTGCCGAGCTTCGTTCCACCAGCGCCGCAGGATCCGGTCGTGGTCGCGGCTCCGGTCGCGAAGGAGTCGCCGTTGGCGACGTCCGAGCTGTTCATCGCGCGCGCGGGCGATGCCAAGGCCCGCCAGCAAGCGCTACGCGCGGTGGAGTTCCTGCGCGTGCGCAAGGGTGTCGCCGCATCAGCGGCGTTCGCGGCCGAGCTCGGGGAGTTCGCCGCGCGAGTTCAGGGCGTGGTCGCGAAGCTCCAGGAGATCCTCAACGTCGACGGCTACCAGGTGCTGCGCTACGACCGCCAGAACCACCAGGTTCACCTCGACCTCGAGAAGCTGGCCCAGCAATTCGACGTGGAGCTATGACGGACGCACCCGCCAAGGTCCCGGCTCCGCTCAAGCGCCGCGAGATCATCGAAGCCCTCCGCATCGGCGCGGTTCCCAAGCGCGGGCTCGAGTTGTTTGCCACCGGACTCGAGCGCTTCGAAGAAGCGATCGACGAGGAACTCGACGCGGTCGCGGCCGGCCGCGGACGGTTCAAGGCGGTTCGAGGCGACTACGGTGCCGGCAAGACGTTCTTCGCGCGCTGGCTCGAGCACCGCGCGCGCGACCGCGGCTTTGCCACGACGCTCGTGCAGATCTCCGAGACCGAGACCCCGCTCTACAAGCTCCAGACGGTCTATCGGCGGGCGATCGAAGGACTGCAGACCCAGGAGTGGAGCGAGGGCGCGTTCAGCAGCCTGATCGATCGCTGGCTGTTCTCGCTCGAAGAAGAAGTCATCGACGGTGGCTCGGCGCGTCCCGACAACGCCGAGCTGTTTGGCCAGGCAGTCGGCGAGCTGATGGAGAAGCGACTCGCGGATCTAAGCTCGACCCAGCGCCAGTACGCGGCGGTGCTCCGGGCCTGCTACGCGGCGCGCTTGCGTGGTGATCACAGCACCGAGCAGGGCCTGGTGTCATGGCTGATGGGGCAGCCGAATGTCGCGGCCTCGATCAAACGCGAAGCTGATATCTCGGGCGATCTCGACAACGATGGGGCAGCAGGGTTCCTGCGCGGCTTGCTCGAGGTGTTGCGGCAGACCGGGCGAAAAGGTCTCGTGCTCGTGCTCGACGAGGTCGAGACGATCCAGCGCGTGCGTGCCGACAGCCGCGAGAAGAGCCTGAATGCGCTGCGGCAGCTGATCGACGATGTCCATGGCGGGCGCTATCCCGGGCTCTATGTCGTGATCACCGGGACGCCTGCATTCTTCGATGGCGCACAGGGAATCCGCCGATCCAAGCCGCTAGCCGATCGGTTGCAGACCGACTTCTCGGGGGACACGCGGTTCTATAACCCTCGGGCGCCTCAGATCTGGCTGACGGCGTTCGACCAAGCACGGCTGAACGCAGTCGGCCAACGGGTGCGAGACCTCTACGTGAGCAAGGTGCCCGAGCGCATCAAGCTGCGCGCGGACAATGCGCTCGTCGAGACCATCGCACGGGCGATCACCGGGCAGCTCGGGGACAAGGTTGGCATCGCGCCGCGGTTGTTCCTCCGGCGGCTGATCGATGTGCTTGATCGGATCGAAGCCCACGCCGACTTCGATCCGCGCAAGGACTACGACCTGGTACTCAAGGCGAGCGAGATGTCCGCAGAGGAAGCCGTCGCAGCCGGCATCGAGCGCGGGGTCGACGACATCGAGCTCGATGTCGCGAAGAGCGATCCGGACGAGGCCCCGCCGTGAGTGAGGCATTCGGGCGACTGTCGCCCGCGATGCAGTACCAGATCGTCAACGCGCTCGGGTTCTCCGGCCTCCGGCCGGTGCAAGAGCAGACGATCGACGCCGTCCTCGGTGACAACAACTGCGTCGTGCTGGCGCCTACCGCAGGTGGCAAGACCGAGGCCGCGTTCTTTCCATTGCTGTCGCGGATGGACGCCGAGGACTGGAAACCCGTCTCCGTCATCTATGTCGCGCCGATCCGGGCACTGTTGAACAACCAGGAGGAGCGGCTCTCGCGCTACGCGGGGCTGCTCGGGCGCCGGGCGTTCAAGTGGCATGGCGACGTGACTTCGTCGAGCAAGCGCGGCTTCGTCAGCGAGCCCGCGGACATTTTACTGACGACCCCCGAGAGCCTCGAGGTCATGCTGATGAGCCGGAAGGTTCCGGCCGAGCGCCTGTTCCGCGGGCTCCGGGCCGTGGTGATCGACGAGATCCATGCGTTCGTCGGCGACGATCGTGGCGGCCATCTGTCGGCCGTACTCGAGCGGCTCTCGCGGTTCTGCGGTCGCGACGTGCAGCGGATCGGCCTGTCGGCCACGGTCGGCAACCCGGAAGACATCCTGCGCTGGGTGGCAGGTAGCTCGAAGCGGTCTGGTGTCGTGGTCGATCCGGGCGGCGCCAAGAAGTCGCCGGACATCGTGATCGATTGGGTCGCCAACTCCGACAACGCCGCGAAGATGATCGCGCAGCTTCATCCCGGCAAGAAGCGGCTGGTGTTCGTCGACAGCCGGCGCGGCGTCGAAGATCTCGGCGAGAAGCTCCGGACGGCCGGTGTCGATGCGTTCGTCACTCACTCCAGCTTGTCTCTCGAAGAACGCCAGGCGGCCGAAAACGCATTTCAAGAGGGCCAGAACTGCGCGATCGTGGCGACCAGCGTGCTCGAGCTCGGCATCGATGTCGGCGATCTCGACCACGTGATCCAGATCGATGCGCCGAGCTCGGTGGCAGCGTTTCTCCAGCGGATGGGACGCACGGGCCGCCGCGACGGCAAGAACCCCAACTGCACCTTCCTGGCGACCGACGATGACGGCCTCTTGCAGGCTGCGGCGATCGTCCGGCTATTTCGTCGCGGTTTCATCGAGCCGATTCCGCTCGCGCGACGGGCTGCCCACTTGCTCGCTCACCAGATCCTCGCGATGACGGTCCAGGTCGAGGGCGGCATCCCGGTCGCTGATTGGTGGGCATGGGTCTCCCACGCCACGCCGTTTCAAGCGCTCGACGAGACCGACCGCAAGGAGCTTGTCGACCACATGCTCGCCGATAACATCCTCGCCGAGAGCGGAGGCCGCTACAGCCTCGGTGAACGTGGCGAGAAGCTCTACGGCTGGAAGAACTTCGCCGAGCTCTACGCGGTGTTCTCGGCGCCGCAGGTCCTCAAGGTGATCTGGGGTGTCACCGAGATCGGATCGATCGACGTGACGTTTGCGCAGCAGGAGAAGCTCGAGAACCTGAGCTTCGTGCTCGGAGCTCGACCGTGGCGTGCCGTCGCGATCGATTTCTCGCAAGGCATCGTCCGCGTCGAACCGATCGCGTCGAGCAAGCTGGCCCGCTGGCAAGGGCGCGGCGGGCTCCTGACGCGCGAGCTGTGCCAGGCGATGCTCGAGATCATCACGTCCGACGACACCCCTTCCGAGTGGTCCAAGCGCGCCAAGGACCGGCTCGCCGAGGTGCGCTCCGAGTACCGCGACGCGGGCGCCGGATCGACCGCGATCGTCGAGGACACCTACGGGCTCCGGTTGTGGACCTTCGGCGGTGGCAAGGCCAACAACCTGCTCGCACAGTGCCTCGAGGAGAAGCTCGGCGAGAAGGTCGTCGTCGACAACCTGTACATCGCTTTTCGTGCGCAGGCCGCGACATCGGAGGTCGCCATCCGCGACGCGATCGCCGAGCTGCGGCGCGCCGGCCGTCCGAACGACGCCGATGCGCTTCGGCTCGCCGAGAACTGCGCTCGTGGACGGCTCTCGAAATTCCAGAAATGCCTCCCGCCGCGGCTGGAGTCGGCTTTCCTCGCTGAGGTGCTCACCGATCCCGATGAGGCTCGATTAGCGCTCGGCCACTCGGAGACGTGATGGCGAACTGGTACTCCAGAGCGGATTCCGCGAGCCGAGACCGAAGCGCAGCGCCGCTACTACCACTCACTCGTGGAACCCATCGTCGCCGCCCATCGCGCGAATGGCGCCCTGCCGGAGACCGCCGCGGCTGCCGAGTACCTCCTCGACAAGCTGGTATGGGGTGTTACGACGCTGACGGACGGGCCGAGGAACGCACGCTGGGATACTCAGTTCGTGAGCGAAGGAGCGAAGGTGCTGTACGAAGAACTGGAGCGAGCAGCGCTGCAACGCAGGCTTACCGAAGTCGGGAAACGGCTCCTGCCGCAACTGCGTCATGAGCACGTTGTGCCGAGAACCTTCCTTGTCGAGAAACTGCTTGCTGGCGATACGACGTGGTCGTTGGCGAGCGCCTTGGCGTGCGTTGTCACCGAGTCGGAGCATGGCCGATTGCCGGTGGCGCCTGCCGGTTGGGATCGCTACCGCGCAGCTGGTGTGCGTGTATGGAACCGAGCCGGCGAAGGCTCATGGCTATGGGAGTAGGCGAGCATGGTGACCAACAAGAAACGGAAAGAGCTACCGCTGCCCGAGCCGATGGTTCTAGTCCGTCACAGCCTGGACTTCCTCGAGAGTTCGGTTCGACTGCTGCAAACCCCAGCGGGGTGTTCGCAGCAACAGATTCGCGAAATAGTCGTCCTGCTCGCGATCGGCGCCGAGCAGTTGTTGAAGTCGCGCCTGATGACGGAGGACTGGTCGCTCGTCTTCGAGAGGCCTGAGGAGGCAGACCGGGAGAAGCTGTTTCACGGAACTCTGCGAAGCGTGGCGGGGGGCGGGTGTTTGCCACGGCTGGAAAAAACCTGCGGCCTCGTCGTGGATGCCAAGACGAAGCGAGCGTTCGAGCGCTTGTGGAGTTTTCGAAATCAGCTGGTGCACTGTCCCGTGCGGATTCAACTCAATGCGCTAGTTCCGCTTGCCTTCGAGGTTCTGAGCTCGGTTGTTGATCTGTCGGAGGGCTGGCTGCCGGTGGAGGCGAAGGACCAGCGCGAGCGTCTCGCCGCAAGCCTTCGGACGCTCGCCCCGTTCAGAAGTGCCCGACACTCCACGATCTCGTCGGCTCTAAACGCGTTTGGCACTGCGAGCTTCTACTGCCCGAAGTGCGAGGAGCGCACCATCATTCATGAAGATGGAGAACGACGATGCATGTTCTGCACCTCAGTGGACGAGATATTCCAGGACATCAGCGACGTGCATTTGAGGAACGAGGCGGACGGCGGTACTGCCGGTGACATCGCCACCTGCATGCGTTGCGACTCGTGGTACGCGGCCGTGCTCGAAAGGCGTGGTGGTACGATCGTCAGATGTCTTCAGTGCTGGGAACCGGCCGACAAGTCGACCCTTCGTCACTGCGTGGCGTGCGATCACTGGTTGATTCCGCCGGTCGGCGAGGGCTCACACATTGCGTGCCCTGATTGCAGCGAGGCCGTTGGCTTGAAATAGCGCATGCGCCCTTCTTCCAAATCATCGAGAATCAAACCCACGCGAGTCGCCCCATCTCGGTGAACAATAGAGCAACGCGGGATGACCCAACGATCTCACCATACGTCCGCACCTGTGTGACGTAGGAGGGGAACGCGTTCATAACGTCATCGACACCTTGTGGGCAGCGGTCGGTCTTGAAGTCAATCACGACGATCTCGTCTGTGGTGGCGCTGACAAAATCCAGGTACCCCACCACGACGATTCCATCGCGCGCGGCTGCGATCGGGTACTCGAGCCGAGTCGTTCGCTGCCCGCCAACGAGTTGCGCCCCACGAAGTGCGTCCACAGCACGACCAACATCGGCAGCCGCTTCGTCGAGGTGCTCGGAGAGTCCGCACATCTTCGCCACAACGTCGATCGTGTGGCTAGCGGACCAACCGCGGGTGAGCACGAGCCCGATCGCCTCGTGTACTGCATCGCCGAACACAGGTCCGAACCGGCTCAGCCGCTTGGGTCGAGGCTGCTTGGTCTCGAGGTCAGTGTCGCCGACTCGCAGAACCGGACGCATCTTGGCCACACCGGTCACGGAACGAGGAGCGTGCTTCGGCAACTTCGATTGCGCACACGCCTCGGTCCACCTCGAGATCAACTCGATGTCTAGGGTGTCGGTGATCGGTGCAAGCGGGGCGCGTTGGCTCGACCAGCTCGCGCCACTTCCCTCGACGAAGGGTTCTACAGTGAGCACCCAGGCTGGATCTGGATCAGCGAGCAGCCGGGCGTTGATGTACCCGTTCGGATCCTGCTCCCAGCTGGGTTTCGGGATGACAAGCAGGTCGCGAGCGCGCGTCGCAGCGACGTAGACGAGGCGTCGCCGCTCGGCATCTCCGTACTGGCGCTCCTGCTCGAGCCGTCCGCTGTTCGGAGGTTCTTCCCATGCGACATCGTTCGTCTTCATCGCCCAGCCGGATCCGTCGCGATCGACGCGCCACGGTGTCGGCGACTCGTGCGATTTCCACTGGCCCATGCCATCCCACAGGACGACGATCGGAAACTCTAGCCCCTTGGCTTGATGGACGGTGAGCACTTGAAGCGCCTCGGCGCCGACGGGGCGAGGCGGATCGAGCTGCACGGGGTGGTCGATCCACTCGCGGAGACCCGCCGTGACCCCATCGTAGTCGAGCCCCGCTGCTGCCGCGTCGAGCTCGAGCTGGAGACACAACTCGCGGAGGTGACGCAGGCGCTGCTCGCCATTCGGGCCGAGAGCGGCGGTCCTTCCAATGCCGGTCTCCTCGAGCAACGCTCGTGCGGTCTGCCCAGGGGACCGGGCGAACCGCTGTCGTCTGGCCTCGCGCAGCCATGCGCGCGCCTCGGCACCGCGTTTCGCGTTTGCATCGCCGGCCTCGACCTTGTCGCGAACGAGATCGAGGAGATCGACTGCGAAGAACGGCGGCCGAAGCAGGGCCGCCTCCGCGACCCCATCGTTGCGATCCGCGATCGCGCGCAGCCCCAGCACGAACTGGCGATGCAACGCATCCGTGGTGAACAACACGCCACCGGCCATCGCATACGGAATGTTGCTGCGATCGAGTGCGGCGAACAGGTAGCGCATGTTCGTCGTGACGAGGCCGAGCACCGCGATGTCACTCCACCGGATCTCGCGATTGCCTTCTCCGTCGACGTCCCTGATGCAGAGGCCGCTGCGCTCGACCAGCCACGCGAGGTAGGCCGCGAGCGCTTCACCCTCGAGGCCTCGCGTCTCGGGAGCATTTCGCGATTCGCCATCCGCGAACCCGTACGATACGTGGTGGACGGGCGGCGGTCCGCCAGGCGGAGTTGCCGAGACCTGCGCCTGGTGAAACACCTGCCCCGTCGCGGGATCGAACTGACGATCAGGCGATGTGCCGAGGATGTCGGCGAACCGATCGTTCGCCCACGCGATCAGGTTCGGAACACTACGAAAGTTCGTGGACAGCGTTACGCCGACGTGGTCCCCCTGCGCGACCTGAGCCCGCATGCGGTCGTACATCCCGACGTCGGCCCGCCGGAACCGGTAGATCGATTGCTTGGGGTCGCCCACGAGGGTGAGGCGACCTGGTCCCACGACGACGTCCTGCCATCGAGCGGCGACAGGCGTCGACTCCGATAGAAACAACACGATCTCCGCCTGGAGCGGGTCGGTGTCCTGGAGCTCGTCGACCAGGATGTGATCGAACATCTGCTGGTAGAAGCCGCGCGCGTCGAGGTCGTCCCGGACCAAGTTCCTCAGCGTGAGTAACAAGTCGATCGAGTCGAGCACCTCGTGCCGAGCCTTCACGCGCTCGTAAATCCTGACCACCGCGCGCCGCGTCCTCGCGAGGTTTCGCGCCATGGCCGCGACCAACGGATCGATGAGGCGTTTCCCCAAGCCGTCGTCGGCCGCGAACAGGTTCCACGCCGTCAGGGCCGGGGTCTTCTTCGTGAAGTCCTTCGTCTTCTTGATGTCCTTGAGGCCCCGCTTGATGCGGTCCACCAGCTCGTAGAGCGCCAGGTCATCCGGCTCGTCGAGTAGCTCCGAGATCCTGGTGGCGAGGGCCACGAGCCACTGGGTGCCACGCATCTGATCGGTGATCCCTTGAGTCGAAGCAATGAGCTCGCGTGCGACGTGGTCAAACGCAGCTCGATCAAACGAACTGCTGTCATTCCATTCGAGCTCGCGATCGCGTTGGTCGATGAACCCTCGGAACAACAGGTCGAGTCCGACCTTCGGCGGCAACGGAGGACGTTCGACCGACCGAACGAGCAGCCCGGCGCGCAAGGCTTCCTGGAGCGTGCGCTCGACCTGAGTGACGTAGGCTCGCTCCTCTCCATCGAGCTCGGCGACCAAGGTTCCGCTCTGCACCGCGTGCAGCAGGCCGTCGAACGTTTCGTCGAGCAGCGCGTCGATGTTGTCTTCGATCTGATAGGCCGGGCTCAACCGAGCCTTCATTGGCTGGAGTCGCAACAGCCGGTCGGCGAATCCGTGGACGGTCCCGAGGAACGCGGAGTCAACCGATCCAAGCGCGTCGAGCAACCGAGTTGTTCGGGTCGCTGATCCTCCTGGTTTTGATAGTTCGGTGAGGATTCTCGCTCGGACGCGTAGCCGAAGCTCCCCGGCCGCTCGACGCGTAAACGTGACAGCCGCAACTCGCGACAGCGGGATGCGCTCGACCACGTCGTCGCTCGGAGCCACCAGCGTGAGGATTCGCTCGACGAGCAGCGTGGTCTTGCCGGCACCGGCGCCCGCATCGATCAGGACGGTCTGGTCACGCGCGGCGAGTGCCTTGTCTCGTTCCGCCTGGTCCGGCGCGTCACTCATCGTCGTCGCTCTCGATCTTCAGGGCCGCGAAGCCAGCGACGGCGGGCACGGGGTTTCCGAGCAGCGTTGCAGCACGCTCGTACGCTGCACCGCACACCGGCTTGAACGCGCAGAATGCGCAGTCGCTTGCGTTGGGAGTCCGCGGGAAGGTCTTCGACTTCAGGAGGGCCACGCCGGAAGCGATCCACGAGGTAGTGCTGGCGGTTAGTGCGTCGAAGTCATCGTGGAAGCTGCGCTCGCTCCCGGAGGAGTCCGACGGATAGACGTACGAGCCCTCGACCTTCGCGGGAAGTGCCCATTCGCCTGCCATCGCTTGAATGACGAGCCCGTAGAGCCCCAACTGGATGTCGTACGTTGGCTGAACATCCTCCGCCGACTTCCGCCGCCTCGCCCGGCCCGTCTTGAGATCCCGCACGAGCGTCGTGGCACCGGCGGTGTCGATGCGGTCGATGTACCCACGGACGTAGACGAGCTCCGCGCCGATCTGTAGCGCGATCGGTCCGAACTCGCGCTCCACGTCGACGAACGTCTTGGCAGTAGCCCAGTCGGACGTCAGCAGCGCGCGAAGATCGCGCTGCAAGCGTCGACGTGCCGCGCTGCGGATCTCGATCCCTGCAAGCGGGTAGGTCTCGATGAAGTCGTTGAAGTGAGCGACTGCGATGTCATCGGCGATTTGTTGCCAGTCTTCGAGCGGCACTGACTTCGCGCAGAACGCGGCACCGTGCTCCTCGTAGAATGCCTCCGCGGTCGCGTGAAACAACGAGCCGTAGGACAGCGCATCGATGTTTCCTTCGTCGGCGAGCTTCGGTGGAGCCTCCCATCCGAGGACCCGCTCGAACAGAAACCGATGGGGACATTCAAGCAGCCTCGATAGGGCCGACGCCGAGATCGGTCGCTCGGGCGTGAGCCCGGGCACCTGCACGAACGCACCGTCTGGAAACCAACCATCCATCGCCCCTGCTTCGGCCGCGACCGGGGTGAGCAGCCGATCGATCGCGACGATCTTGTTCGTGCGCCAGCCCTTGGGAACCTGCCGCCGCCGAAGAGAACGATCGAGTCGGCCGGTGGTATGGACCGGCCAGCGCGCACGGATGGTCTTCAGCTCGTGGCGCGCAGGTTCGAAGGCCTGCTGCCGCAGGATCTTCATGTCGGGGATCGTGAGCCCGTTCGTTCCGAGCGGAGGTCGCCCGATCGCAGCGGCAGCTTCGAGTAGCACGCCCGATGGCTCGCGATAGCTCCGCTGCGGGTCCATCCGAGCAACCGAGAGCACCAACCGTTCGGTCGCTCCGAGAACCGCGCGGTGGAGCGAATGTAGCTGGGCAACGGTTCGGTCGAGCGCGAGTGGCATCCTCGCGTCGAGCTCACGCCGAGTTGAATCGGGCAGGACAGGATCTTCGCGAACGTTCGAGGGGATCGTGCCCTCGGCAAGTCCAAGGATGCGAAGGCACCGGAAGGTCAGTCCTGCGACGTCGGTCAGTGCGGCAACCGTGATCCGTGCGTCCCCGAATCGCCCGACTGGGAGACGGATGGCGGCAAGTGCTGTTGCGATCGCGCCGAGCGCCGGCTCGCCGTGGAGGATGCCCGCACCCATGAGCGGATGGAGGGCTTCGGCCAAGGCCGCGACAATGCGTGTCCCATCGATCCCGAGGCGTAGATGGTCGGTCAGCACGACCTTCATGGCCGCCCAGATCTCCTCCAGTGGCCCGTTGTCGACGAGGACCCGAGCCACACGATCGATCGCCTCGAGTGGGTGAGTGATCGCCCGCAAGTGTTCGAGCTTTCGCGTCAGCACGCGTAGCTCGCGGTCAGCCTCCGCATCTTTGCTGGCGACTTCGATCGCGGCCGCAAGCGCTGTCTGACGGGTCGCGTTGCGGGGGACCCATTCCAGGGCGGCGGACCGAAGCGCGGCACTGCCACCGACCGTTCCGAGCTCGTAGAGCGCCGCGATCGCGTCGCGACGAGATAGCTGCACATCGTCGGATGGCAGCTCCAAGATCGGGACGAGCTCGGCCAGCACGTCGATGTGGAGATACCCTTCGAGCGCACGGAGCAGGGTTGCGATGCGCGCGCCGGCAGACGTGCTCGTTGCAGGAACTCCGCCGAGAACGCAGACGCTGTCGGGCAACAAGGCCTCGAGCCGCGAGGCCAACAGACCCGCGT
Organism: Haliangiales bacterium; assembly: GCA_038325805.1. GTDB lineage: Bacteria > Myxococcota_A > Polyangia > Haliangiales > Haliangiaceae > JABFXX01. Next base: position 12,224 of record JBBQJJ010000076.1, on the reverse strand, counting down.
ACGGATCGATGTAGGGCACGACGATGCCGATCTGCTCGAGTGATGTGCCGCAGTCGCCGATCTCTCCGATGACCCACGTGACCGCGGCCTCGAGCTCTTCGTCGAGCCCGGCGTGCTCCTCGATCTGCAGCGTCCCATCGTTGCCCATGCTGCGCGGGCGCTCTTGCGCCGCTAGCACGTCAGGGGCGGAGAACAGATACTTCGCGAGCAGGCCGAGCTCGTTCGTCGTGACCGTCTCGATGTCCTGGAGAGCGAAGTCACCGTATCGAGCTCGGACTCGGTCCACGTACGCAGACCGTCGCGGCTGCGTCGCGATCGACACGATCCGGACTCGCGGGATCGCGTTCAACCAGCTCGCCATCATGACGGTCTCGTGGCCGCTGACCTCGACGAGACACGAACCACCGTAGGCCCACTCGGTAGGGTCGTTCTTCAGACGAGCGGTCGCCTCGCGAAGCATCCGCGCCGTGGTCCACGAGGGACCCGCCAAGACGTCGAGCCGTTCGAGGAGCAACGCGAGGTCGCGGCAGCGTGGGTCAGTGCTGGCCGTCAAGGTCGCGGTGTCGAGCCCGGCGCCCTCGACCTCGTCAAGCGTAGACGCCAGCGCATCTCCCCAGCCTCTGCCCTCGCGAAGCACATCGAGTGCGAACGACTCAAACGTCAGGTCCTCGCAGAGCAACGCCACGATGCGCGCTGCACGTATCGCTTCTTCGCCGGGCGAGTACGCCACGCCGGCCAGCTCGAGGACTCGGGCGGCGGCACCGATCGGGGTGATGAATCGTGTCCCGATCAGCAAGTCGGGTCGGACATCCACGATGTCGCGCCGCCACGAGTGGGCGACGGCCTCGTTGCGCACGACCACGGTCCGCTCGGGAAGCGGTCCCATCGCGTCGAGCTCGGACAGCCAGCGAACGCGAGCCTGTGCGACGAGCCCGATCGCTCGTTGTTCTCCCCCCCCATCCAACGTCATGTCGGCGTGCTCCAGCTAGCCCCGAGGAGTTCCCGGCGCCCGCGCGAACAACGCCTCGATCAACGCATACAGCTCATTCCATTGGGTGGCGTACTCCCACGCTCCGCGGCGTAGACACTCGCGACGATTGTCTGCGACTGGGCCGCGTGGATCAGCGAAGACGATCACTGGTGGGCGGAGCGGCCAGGTTCTGACGATGTCGAGCACGCCGAACGCACGACGGTCGGTGTACCCGAACTGCGTGACAAGCAGAGCGGCCTTGCTGTGGTCGTCGGTGAGCTCGGACTCTGACGTCAGCGTGACGATCTTCGCCCCACACGTCTCGAAGAACTCGCGGCCCCGCTCGTTGTTAGCCGGGTTGGCATCGACCCAGACGATCAGCTCGTCTTGGAGCAGCTCGGTCAGACGTCCCTTCACCGAGGTCCTCGACTCGATCGCGCCAAGCCACTCGTCGAACTGATCGAACTCGGGGATCGCGAGGACTTCGATGCGTTCGTGCGCGCGATACAGATCGACAAGGTGGCGGCTTGCCTGATCGATTTTCATCACGGCGTATCCCCACGGAGACTCCTGTTGTCCGTCGGGTTCGTGCAGCAGGTGGAGCGTCTCGGACCGAAGCTCGTTTAGGTACGCATCAGTGAACGAGACGCCGAGAAACAGCACGGTGTACTCGGCGAATGCTGCACGAATAAAGTTGGTGTAGCCGTGCTCGCTGTAGAGTCGATCACGGTAGTCAGTTCGTCCGAGGACGACGGGCGCGTTCTCCGGGTCACCATTGGCATCCCCGTGGAGCTTGATGATCGGGACCTGGAGATCCTTGTCGCTCGACGTCAACGGGAAGTCCCACCATCGTCCTTGATTGCCGCGCAGCACCTCCCTGTACGTCTTCGCGTTCGTGGGTCCACCCGGAAGCCACTGATCGAAGTTCGTAGTCAGGATCGCCTTGAAAGGGATCCGGCGCAGCTGCTCGCAGCGCCCCTCGACCGTTCGCCGGCCTTTCACCGCGTGCGGGCTGCTGTCGCGGTGGTGGTCGTCGAGGATCTGCTTCACGCATCGCTCGAACGCAGTCGCGCTCTGTGCATGCTGGCGTAGCGCCTGTCCCATGAGCTCGTACTCGAGGGCAGCCGGCTTGTCGGACAAGGTGGCCGGGAGCTCGAGTCGCTTTCCCAACTCGGCGAGCAGGTTGGTCCAGGCTGGAACGGCGGGCTGCGTGAACCCAGCGCCCACGAACGCGATGCAACGTCCGTTCAGGATCGAGTCCACGAGGGGTTGGGGAACGTCAGCTGGCGAGATCCTCGACATGACGCGAAGATCGTCTCACGTTCGAACCCAGGATGGCGGGAGTGGGAGTCAGTCGGAGCAACCCGCAGGCGGGACCGCCTTGCACCTTGAATCGGTTCGTCGGGTGCGTTCCGAGCTGATCGGCGAGCTGCGGACACCGTTACGGCTCGGTCTCATCTGCGAGCCCTCGCGTTCTCGAGGATCTTCTCGAGACGGCGAGAAGGTTGGCCGCAATCGTGTGATCCGACTGACGCAGCAGGCGGGACTCCGCGCTCGGGTAAGCGGTTCAAGGACACGACGAACAGCAACCACGACCAACCGGTCGCAGTGCCCCCTCGACCGACAGTTCGTTGCGGAGGCCCAACCAGCACTGGGTCGGCGACACTATTCAGGGATCGGTTGTCAGCGACCGCACGTTCGAACGAGGTACTTGAGTAGCTCGCGATCGACCTCGTTCTGGCGGAAGACCTGGTGCATCACGCCCTTGTTCTCGGAGCTCGCGAACACGGCCTCCTGGTAGGCGGCATCGGATTTGATGAGCACGTCATCGGCGTCTCGTCCTCGGATGAACGAGGTGTAGATCTGAAGGATCAGGATCGAAGCGACGAGCGTGGTGGAGATCGGTTCTGGTCTGCGCGACATCGAACCAGCCTAGTAATCGACCGCTGCAATCTGCGAGGCAGTGCTCTCAAACGGTCGGATGTCAGATGAACCACCGCGGAACACGGAGCTGTCCGAGCGCTACGTAAGGCAAGTCGAGCCCGCGTGATGTGCTCACATCGCCGCGTTCTCCGTGCTCAGACCCGCGGCAACCTCGCAGCCATCCGGTGATTGACGAGGCTGTCGCCGAACAACGCCTTGACGAAGCCTTTGCGGCGAAGGCGCGCTTTCGGATGCTAAACATCCGGTCAGCGCGTGGACGTCACGCTCCCGCGCGGTGATCGGTGGTTCGTGAGCATGCCGATCGCGAACGGGAGATGGTCCCGGCCTCGACGAGCACCGTCCTCTATGGGCTTCTTCAGCGACACGTGCCGCGTCGCTGTGCGGCAAGCATTTGGTCCGCAATCCTGAAGGAGTTGCCAATCGAAGCGGAGTGCGCCGTACGGTCATGGCTGGGCGGCAGGCTCCCTCGCGTAGCGCTCGGACATCGCTTCGGCGCTCTTGCGGGCTGACTCGCGCCAGCTCGCAGGCGAGACGATCTCCGCGAATGGACCGAAGGTCTGGACCCACGGGATGATCTCCCACTGCGCGCTCGAGCGGATGAAGTAGCGGAGCCGGCCATCGGGGCGCCGCTCCTTGCGTTCACTCGGGTGGATGGTGCGCTCTTCGAGCTTCCACGCCACCTCGGCGTCGAACACGATCTCGACCTCCTCTTCCTGGTCGCTGACGAAGATGCCAAACGCCTTCGAGCAATGCTCGTCGACGTCGACCGCGGGAGGCTTGAACTCTTCGGTAGTGGACTCGAGAGTCTTGATGCGATGGACGGCGAGGGTGGTGATCCGCTCGTGGTCGCCAAGGCAGGCGAGCAGGTACATGGCGGAGCGGTGCCAGACCAGCTTGAGCGGCCGCGTTCGGTGCGTACGCGTGGCACCCGTCGAGGGGGCTCGATAACTGAGCTCGCAGACCCTGCGGCGCGCGATCGCATCGACCAGCAGATCGATCTGGTCTCGCTGAACGCCGTAGTCGACGTAGCCACGCGTGGGACTGACGAACACCCGCGTCATCGCGGCGAGGCCGCCGTTGTGGCGCTCGCTGAGGAAGCCACGGATCTTGGTGAAGACCTCGTTGAGGTCATCGTGGATCGGGGTGCCTTGGAGAGAGCCGAGCGCTTGCTGGGCGGCGCAGATCGCGAGCAGCTCGGTAGTGCCGAACGTGATGGCTTCGAGCGCCCGGATCCGCTGATCGATCCGATACACCTTCTTCTGCTTGCCGACGCTCTCCTCGACGAGCGCGAAGTCGTGCTCGAGGGTGGCGAGGTCTCGCTCGATGGTCGCCTTGCTGGTCTGGAGCTGCTCGGCGAGCTCCTTGACGCTGTAGGAATCGGGGGTGCCGGCGAGGAGCCGCAGGAGCGCCCATTGTCGGATCAGCTGCTGCGAGTCCGGCCGCCGCCCCTGCACCTGCACCGGTTCTTTACTGCTCACGACACCATCTTGCGATCTTCCTCTGACAGAGGCCCGTTTCGTGTGTGGTCACGCGTGAATCCGGAACCCCACACGTCACGAATCGAAGACGATCTCTTGCCCACGATCGGTGGGTCATGTCAGTCCCCAGGGTATCCGGGCGGCGTATCGTGCTGGATCGTCGTGGCGAAGAGGTCGGAGGCGATGCGATCGATGACATCTCGGAGCTCCAGCTGACCGAGCCAGCTCGGCGGTAGTGCCGATAGCCCGTAGCTGGCCCCGAGCAGGTTCCCCGTGATCGCGGCGGTGCTGTCGCTGTCTCCCGAATGCGCGGCGGCTCGCCACAGCGCGTCCTCGATTGGCCGGGCGGCGGACCGATCGCATGTGAGCGTGCAGAGCAGCGCGATCGCGAGCGCCTCGTCGCCGGTCCAGCCACCACCGAGCTCTTCGATCTGCGAGGGGCTCGGCGTTCCCCGCCGGGCTTGCACGCGTGCGCGTTCGAGCAGGGCACTCAGCTCGTCGTGACCACGTTCGCGTGCGAGCAACGTGTCGGCATGCTCCATTGCGATAAGCAGCTCGGAGCCCCGTGCGAGGTCCCAGATCAGCGCGCCGAAGTAGGCTGCGGAGAGGTAGCCACTCGGATGCCCGTGGGTGACGACGCCGGTGTCGCGACTCAGGGCGAACGCATCCTCCCGGGTGTCTGCGCCGAGGCCGCACGGTGCGACCCTCATGACCGCCCCGCAACCCTTGCTGTTGTTGGGAGGTTGATCGATCGTGGGAACACCGCCGTCCCTACCTGCGAGGCTGGCGAGCGCCGACATGCACGTGGTTCCCGGTGCACGCGCGACCCGAAGCCGACGCTCGTCGATCAGCCAGCCGCGGTCACCGTAATATCGCTCGACGCGTCCGCCTTGCGTCTCGTACCAGCGCAGCAACGCGAACGCGATGACCGTCGGAGCGTGGCAGATCCCTTTCTCCATCCCACGGTGCCAGGCGCGGATCATCCCCTCCGCGGTGAACAGCGTCATCTGCGTGTCATCGGAGATCAGCGCGAGCATGCCCGGTTCCCCAAGGCGGATCGGTGTCGCGGCGCCGTGCTCCTTGCGGATCCGGGCGGTGTTCCAGAACTCGATGGGATATCCGAGCGCATCTCCAAGTGCACCACCGAGTAGGCAGCCCGGGAACGCACTCAACAGCGGTGTGCGGACTCGTGCGTCTGCTCGAGGAGGATTGGAGACCAGCGACTCGATCTTCTGACCCGCGAACTGCGAGAGCCACCTCTCTTGCTCGCGCGTCTCGATCGCGCCGGGACGGGCCTCGCGCGTGGCTGCGATCGCCTCGCTGACGTCGAGTCCGAGCCGAACGAGGCAACAAGCAGAGACGATGCCACTACGACCCAGTCCACCACGACAATGGATGACGATCGTCTTGCCGGCCTTCGCCTCACACACGAGTGCCTCGACCAGCAGCACGAGCTCGTGCATGCGCTCCGGTTTCGGCACACCCAGGTCGACGATCGGAAAGGAACGAACCGAGATGCCGAGGGTGTGTGCGCGCTCTGAGAGCTCCGGGATCTGCAGGAGCTCGTACTCGTGGGGTTCCATGAGCGATGCCAGCACGTCCACCGCGTAGTGGTCGCGGAGACGCGCCAGATCCTCGTCGAGGTCCCGGTCCCACTGGCGTGCTCGATCCTTCTTGCCGGGCGCGATGGTGAGTCCGATCCGGCCGGTGATGCCGAGTCGCTCGGTGTCGACGAAGTCCACCCGCAGCGGCGTGTTCGCGGAGGTCTTGAGCGTCACGTCAATCCTCTCGCGTCTGGGACGCGCGCCTTCCAGTCGAGGAAGATCGGGCGCATTCCCGATCGTTCTTGGCCGCACACACTTCCCACCTCCGGCAACGCCTCTTCCATCCAGAAAGGCTCGCTCGGCAGCTCATCGAACACAATGTCGCGGTGACAGTTCGCCCAGAACCGCTGCACTGGCTGAGTCGGTTGTACGACGGACCACCACGCGTGCTGAAGCGGTCGATCGGTACGGTCGAGCGATGTCTCACGCCAACATTCGTCTGTCGAGGTGGTTGCTGGTCGTCGGCTGCGTCAGCGGATGCGGCAAGGACGATGGAAAACCCGCGGCTGTCGCAACCGCAAGCGCACCGAACCCCATCGCTCCGGGTGAGCCGCCGCAGCCGATGGCCGACGCGGCACCGTCGAAGATCGACCGCCTGCTCGCGAAGACGACGCTCGGTGACGCGATCGAGCTCGTCAAACCAAACATGACCGACACCGATGACGAGACCAGCGCGGGTGGGGTGCTCCTCGGTCTGTGGGCTGCCAAGCACATGAAGTGGAGCGACGTGGGCGTCGCGAAGAACGAGACGTCCGCAGCGCTGGTACGCAAGGACTCCGACGCGAGCCGCGGCAAGCGAATGTGCGTGCGCGGTCAGATCATCCAGATCCGCAAGGACAAGGCGGGGGATGCCACCTTGTTCTCCGGTCTGATGCTCTCCGGGTACTCGGAGATCACGAGCTTCATCGCAGCCGGGAGCACGGGAGCGCTCGTGCAACACAGCGGCGCCAGGCTGTGCGGGGTGGTAACCGGCACCTACGACTACTCCAACAGCAACGGCGGCAAGGGCCACGCGATCGCGATCGTCGGGATGTTCGATCTGCCGGAGAATCGCTCCCCGAAGTAGTGGCGCAGCTCGCAAGAACTCGTGCTCTCCCGTTCCCACGACGCGTGAAACAGGGATGCGTCCCATCATCGGATAGCGATCGCAGAGTGCATCTCGCGTGGTCCGCCTCTGGTGCACGTGCCGCCGATCGAGACCGCCGATTGAGTGCGAGCATCGCGTTCGTCACAGTGGCAGCGCCAACGCGAACTACCGGTCTCGATCACGTGGCGGTTTGCGAGCCCGATCCGCGCTCCTCGAGCGAGTCTCGCCCGTCGTGACGTTGGCAGGTCCTCAAGCCGTGCGCTCTCGGGTCCCACCTCGACACACCTTTGGATCGTCGATGTGACACCCCTGCCATACCCGAATCGCTGAGCTACCTCTCGTACCTTCGTCTCAAAGCTCTGGAGGCGATGATGGTGATGATTGTTGTCGGGTTGGCAGTGGCGTTGTTGGTCGTGGTCGCGCTTCTGGTTCGCAGTCACATGCGTGCCATCTCGGAGCGTTCGCGCTTCGCAGCGATTGTCGACGTCGATGCAGAGGTGGCGCGCTTGCGCACATCCGCGATGGACGAGGTTGCTCGACTAAGAGCGGCAGCGACGGCGGAACTCTCCAATGTGAAGCAGGAAGCAGAGCGAGCGAGGGCTGCCGTTCAGCAACAGATGGCTCAACACGATCAGGTGATCGCCCAAGCGAATCGAGCTCGCGGCGAACTCTCGCAACTCAGCACGGAGCTTCGCAGTGTCGAGGGTAGCCTCGAGGATATTTCGTTCGGGTTGTACAAGCCGCAGTACAACTTCGATACCCCAGAGCAGTTCAAGAAGGAGATGGGCCGTGTCTTCGAGCAGCAGAAGGAGATGGTTCGTGATGGAAAGGCGGCGAGCTTCGCAGTCTCTTGGACGATCAACGGGAACACTCGCGAAGGCGAGCGGATGCAGAAGCAGTACACGAAACTCATCCTTCGAGCATTCAACGGTGAGTGCGATGCTGCGATCGCGAAGGTGACCTGGAACAGCGCATCGAAGATGGAGGAGCGGATCAAGAAGGCCTTCGTCGCCATCAACAAGCTCGGCGAGGTAATGAGCATCAGTCTATCGTCGGCGTATCGGGAACTGCGACTTGCTGAATTGCGACTGGAGTACGAGTTAGCTGAAAAGAAGAAGGAGATTGCGGACGAGCAACGGCGCATTCGCGAGCAGATGAAGGACGAGCAACGAGCGCTCCAGGAAGCCGAGCGCGCACAAGCCGATGCAGAGGCCGAGGAAGACCGGTTCCTGAAGGCCCTCGACCGAGCGAAGGTCGAGCTCGCGAAGGCCCGAGGAGAAGACCACAACCGCTTGAGCGCGAAGATTCGAGACCTTCAGTCACAGCTTGTCGATGCCCAGGCGAGATCGGTTCGGGCGAAGTCGCTGGCCGAGATGACGAAGGCTGGGTACGTGTACGTGATCTCGAACATCGGATCCTTCGGCGAGAACGTCTTCAAGATCGGGATGACTCGTCGATTGGAACCGATGGACCGTGTTCGCGAGCTGGGCGGCGCGTCGGTGCCATTCCCGTTCGACGTTCATGCCATGGTCTACGACGACGATGCGCCGGGACTCGAGGCGGCCTTTCACCAACGCTTCAAGGACCGCAGCGTCAACCTCGTCAATGGTCGTAAAGAGTTCTTCAGCGTGGCGATCTCGGAGCTGGAAGCGTTTGCAAAGGAACGCAAACTTCCGATGACATTCACGAAGCTCGCTGAAGCGCGCGACTACCGTGAGTCAGTAGCGATGCGTCTCGCGAAGGGAAGTGGACCCACGATATTCCCCTCGTCGGCAACCGAGGCCTTGGCGGTCGGGAGTACGTTGTCGAAGTTCAGCGCTGATCGTGCGAGCTCGGCGACGAACTCCAGCGCCAACCGTTCTCAGCTCGAGGGATAGTCATCGTGAAGACGGCGGTGGGCCGCTTGAGGATCGATCGCCGCGAACTCGAAGTGAGGACGATGTCTCAGCCTAAGTGCGGATGCTACCGACTGGCGAAGAGCGCGGACGTTCATCGGCTTCTCAGGTCTGAGAAATCGATGGCTTCGGACCATCACACGCGACCTTGTTGTCGCGTGTCGCCACCGGCCTTCGAGGGTACCGAAACCACCGGGACCACCGGGACCACCCGGACCCGTCGCACCGAACACGCGGGGACCACCCGAGGCACTCGTGTCCCACGGTCCTCGTCTCCGTCGAGGGCAAGCTCGCTTCGCTCGTCGCCTGCGGCGACCCTTGACCTCGCCTGCGGCCCGTGAAGGTCCCCGGTGCTGCCGTATTAGACGCTGACACAGGGGGGTTGCGTCGGCTGCTTGGATTCCAGCCGGCCTCATTCGCCGAGCGGTCAGGTAGCGCTGGAGTCCCGCCGTCACCTCATCCACCAAATCCAAAAAGTCACGATCGACGATGTGGACCGCGATCGCGTGCTCGCGAGTGGCAGCATCGTGCCGCTGTAAGTTGCCCGCAACCGCGAGCGGCAGCGGGCGATGGCCCGGCAATGCCCGACTATGAGGAGCCAATCAAGAGTGCGACGCCGAGTAAGGCAACGTCCAAGTCGTCGAAAGTAGGGCCAAAGCCCAAGCCTGCCGTGAAGGTTGACCGCAGTGAGGCCGAGGATGTGGTGCGAGCTGCAGCGGACATCGTGCAGCACGACCGTAGCTCCTTCGTGAAGAACGCCTCCGGTCGCTTCCAGGAAGGCTTGATGACGCTCTATGCGGGTGTCGTGGGTTCGTTTCGCGACCAGAAGCTTCAGCCAAAGGAACGCCTCGCGAAGATCGCGCTGGGGCTCAGCCTGATTGCACCGGCCACAAACCTCTATCGCAGCGACAAGGAGGGTGCTGCGTGGCTCGCGAAGGAGCTCGACCCGTACGTCGAGCGCCATCGTTCCTCAGCGCGCTTCGAGCAAACGATGCAGCGAGTCGACAACTCGATGCGGATCGGGAACGAGCTCGTCGAGCTTCCCGAGGAGGGGGGCGACCCGCGCAAGCAGGGGAAGCTGCTGTCTCACGAGATCGAGAAGCTGATCCCGATGATGACCGTGGTGAATGAACAGGTGATCCGGATGGGGGAGATCGGGATCCATCACGAGGCGCACGAGCTCATGCACGGCCACGGCAAGGCATTCGGTCCCGGCACGCTCGTCGAGCTGCAGGCTCTGCTGTGGACATACAACGGACTGCTGACGCTGACCGACGAGGAGTTTCATCATCACCTCCAACATCCGAAGGGCTCGCTCAACAAATTCACGACCTACGCAGAGCTCGTCAAGGCTTCGATCGAGGCGGCGGCGGGCGCGGTCACCACCACTGCTGCGTTTGCCGCCATCGTTGGGCGCGCGACGAAGGCGTCGTGGGCACCTCTGATGGCCGGTTGCGCGAGGACGGCAGCGCTGAAGTTCTCTACCGTGATCTCGGTGATCGAGATTGTTCGCGGCTCGGTGGTGCTGATGGATGGAAATGCCAGCCGCCAGGAAAAGATCGACGCGGCCGTCAACGTGTCTTCGAACACGCTGTGGCTGGTTGGCGCAAAGGTCGGCAGCATCGGCGCGATGGCGTCGTCGATCGCGATCATGCTCGGTTACGCCGAGCTCAAGCTCGCGTTGACCGCGTTCTGGGAGACCAGTGTCGCCATCAACGACGGCGTGATGCGGATGGCCTTCGACACGTTACAGCGCGACGGCAACGACATCGCGCAGGATTCAGAGCGACTCTCGAAGGTGCAGGAGCTCCTCGCCGGAGAAAAGGATCAGGCGAAGCGCGACGAGCTGCAGCGCGTAGAGAAGGTGCTCGTGGAACGCGTTGGTGGGCATGTGGACTACCTGCTTAACGACCTGGCACCGAGAGGATTCGAGGCCGGGATTGCGCGACACCCGGGCGCGTACCCAATTCTCGTCGAGATCTTCAGCACGCTGAAGGGCTTCCATGGTGCACGCGAGAAGGCCAAGGTGATGGCGGGGGCCAAGCTGGCCTTGGAGCGACTGGCCTGGACGTTCAAGAATGCCGACGACGTCGTGGTGTCCACCGTCAAGCGTCAGAACCTCGGTGACCTCAAGCGCGACATGGAAGAGCGAGATAGCAAGAAGGGGCATCATTGATGCTCCGGTTCAGGTCTCACGGCGCGTTCGTCGATACATGGCTGGGGCTCGCCGTCTCGGTGAGCTTTCTCGCCGCGGCTGTGTGGGTAGTTCTCCTCGAGCCCGGACTGCAAACCGGGGCGGTTGCGGTCATCTTGGGAGGCGCCGCTGCGGTGTTCGCGATCCCCGCAATCTACAGCGCGTGGGGCGCAGTCGTGATCGATCGCGATAACGACAAGTGGGTTGTCTGTTATCAGCTACGTCGGTGGAAGCGCTACGTACGATTTGCCGTCGCGGACACCTGCTCCACCGAGCGGTGCGTCCTGAACAGTCGCGGCTTTGGGACCCGCGAGGGGCTTCACTTACTCGTGCACGTTGCTGGACGCGCTGACCCGGTTCGAATCGGCGGTGGTTTCCATCTGGAGGAGGCAGAGCTGCGTGCGATCGAGGCGCTGGTCGCTCCAGGCGTGAATTTTCGATAAGGAGCTGATCAACCAACGAAGTCGTGAATCCGCTGGTCCTGCCTCTCTGGCGAATTGCTGGAGGTTGACGAACGGGATCACCCAGACACTGGAAGCGACGTCGATGTTCTGCTGTCCTCCGACCGACCTCGAGCATCGTGAATCTCCGCCTACTCTAGTGACGCGCGTGATCAAGCGTCTCGAGAACTTGCCGGTTGATTTGCAACCAACGCGATTGTCGTGGTCGCGACGCGCGGGTGAAATAGGTCGATGGGGTTGAGGGACTCGACGCGATGACGCAACGCCGGGGCGTGCTCGTCGAGGGCGTGTACGAGGAGGTGGTGACCGAGCGTGTCGCCGCGGAGCTCTCCTCCACCACGCTCGAGTCCGTGGTCGAGGAGGTCGAGGACGCCGAGGCCCACGATGTCCTCGGTCGACACCTTCAACGAGAGATCGAGCACGCTCTCGACGGGCTGCCGCGAGAGGAGTGCGCGGAGCGGGCACGTGCGATCGCGGCCAAGGTGCTCGATCATCTCGCCGGGGAGCTGGGCATCGAGTTGGCGGCGGATCGTCCGGCGCCCCCGTTGCGGCGGTTGCTCGCGCTCCATCGCGGCGCGGTGCCCGTGCGTC
>JBBQJJ010000075.1:0-27017 GCA_038325805.1 Haliangiales bacterium | reverse complement strand
GTCACTTCGATCGAAGAGTTCGAAGCGTGGTCCCGTGCCCATGCCGATGGGCAGGTCGCGCGGATCGCGGTCGCCAAGGCACGCGTGCTCGATCTGCTGGCGACCAATGACGCCGCAGTGCTCGAAAACCCTCGCGGGCTGCCCACCATCCGTGCAGTCGTTTCGCTCGCCTTGCTACGGTCACACGAGCTCAACGCCGCCGATGTCATTCGCATCGACGAGGTCGTCGAGGCACCCGCCGAATTGTTGAGCTATGCGGGGCGCTCTTCGATGGCAGCGAGTCCCAGTGCGGGCGGATTGAGTGGCGGGTTGTGCGGCACCGCCTGCGACGGGGTATCGCTCGATGTCGGCTTGTGGGAGCGCGACAGCTCGACACTGGCCGTCTACGGCATCGCCCGACAGAACGGACGCATCTCGTCCAACACGGTCACCGGATACTTCGTGTGCCCGACGACGTGCACCACCGATGCGAACTGCCCCAACAACGCTCCCGGCCTGAAGGTATCTTGCCGGACGCAAGCCAACAGCACGCGGATCTGCGTTCAGGACCACCTGACGTGGTCGACTGCCTCCATCGGCATGAACGGTTCCTATGCCTACGACACGTTCGTGCCGGGCGGTGCGGATCCGGTCGCGAACACGACCGGCCAGAGCTTCGCGAGCACCGGCGCCTGGTACACCGACAAGCGCGTCGGGAACGACAACGGAACTCCTGGCCTCGACTTTCTGATCGCGCCACCCGCCACAGGCAATGCGTGCTCGATCGCGAACGCTCCGCCCTCGATCTTCATCAATCGCAGCGTCGCGCAGACACCCGTCGTCGCGGATTTCCCTGGCCGCGCGTTCGGAACGTTCCTGACGGTCGCGTCGGGAAACAGCAACAGTGGCCCGGTGACGTGTGGATCGTTTCGCAACGGGTTGTGTGTCGGCGCATTCGACTACCGCACCTTCGACAATCAGGACACTCACCGCCGGATGGTGATCGCCGGTGATGCCGGCAGTAGCTTCATCAATCCGCCCTTCTTACCGACCCTCGAGCGTCCGCACTTGCTCGGTCCCGGCAACCATCAGTTCAATACCAGCGGGCTCCATCTTCCCGAGATCGAGGTCGATGCGGTGCCACCGCTGAGTGGACCGCCATCGATGCGCCACGCCGCCTACACCCTGCCACCCAACGGCCCCACGGTGATCGCCGGTACCAGTTTCGCGGCGCCGACGGTGCTCTCGGTCGCGATCCAGGCGCTTCACTTCGAAGGGCTATTCAGCTCCCTCGTGTTCCCGATGGTGAACAAGGCGATCCTGATGGCCTCGACCCGGGATGCGAACGCAGACGGCGCCGTAGGAAAGTCGACCAGCTGGTCGTCGACCACGGACTCCGAGGACGGTGCCGGGCAGATCAACGTCAGCTTCCTGTCCTCGATCCTGACCAACAACACCTACCACTTCACGAATCTCGCCGACACGAGCTTCGTGTCTTGCGGTACGGGCTGCCGCAAGTACACGGTCACGACCCTCACGGTCCCGGCCGCGAAGCGCCTTCGTGCTGCGCTGGCCTGGCAGTCGTGCATGACGTCCGAGGGCTCCACGCCGGTGCTCAACAACGACCTCGACCTCGTGCTCTCGTGCTCGGGCACGGCGTGTCCGGGCGTCTTGCAGTCGAACACGGTGGTCAGCGAGCTCGAGATGTTCGAGCGGCAAGCATGCGCCGGTGCACCGAAGACCGCGACGGCGACGTGCTCTCTCGAGGTCCGGATCAAGAACGGGGCTCCGCTACAGCCATGTGGTTCCACCACCACCGAAAGGATCGGGGTCGCGTGGCGCCTGCAATAAGGTCGGCGCTCCTGTTCGCGCTGGGAGCGTGTGGCGACGATCTCGCGCCAGAGCTCGGGTGCCCGGTCGCGATCGCCCCCATCAGTGCGAAGGGGCCCTTTCTACCTGTCGATCCGGCCTGCCTGGGAGCCATGCGGTTCGCCGCGAAGCACTCGCCCACGCTCACTCCCTCGCAGGAGATGATGGATCGCTACTGGGAACGTTGGGCGCGGGCCAACGAGGCCGAACCGGCGTTCCCCGAGAATGGCGGCCCTCAGCGTTACCGGGGCAATCCCAGCGCCATTCACACTACCAATCCGCTCGTCATCGCAGCATTGACCCCAGTGGCGATGACACCGGACGACGAGCCAACCGCCCGACGTATCCCTGTCACGGGAGATACCGCCTTCGATGCGATCATGCTCGATCTCGTCGTCCCGGAAATCGCCGGGGCCGGCGTAGATCACAGCACCGGCGGGATGATCTTCAGTTTGCGCACGGGTGCGATCTTCAATCAGGAGCTGCTGCACACGCGGCTACTCGAGACCTCCTCGAGACTCCCCGACTCACTACCAAACCCTTATCAACCGGATGGGATCTGGCGATGGGAAGGGCTCGAGCCTGGAGAGGGCACCGACGAGGCGACCGCCCTCATCGACATGCAGATCGGCTGGGGCGACTGCTTCGTGACCTGCAGTGGTCTCCGAAACCTGCGAGCCGTCGTCCCACCGATCGGTGCCGCGACGGTCTACGACCTCGGCGGAGATCCGCTGCCGCCGAACATCACGCTGAGCCCGAACACCGTGCCGAACGTCCCCGACTAGCGACGCCGAGCGCGCTGCACGAGGTCCGGCAGCAACGCGAGGACACGATCGATCTCGACGGCGGTGTTCGTTCGTCCAAGGCTGAACCGCACCGCCTCGCGCGCACCGTCGGGTGACTGCCCGAGCGCGAGCAACACCGGCGACGGCTGCAGGGTTCCCGACGTACACGCCGCGCCCGTCGACACCGCGACACCCGCGAGATCGAGCGCGATCACGATCGACTCGCCGCGTGCACCCGCGAACCCGGCGTTGATCGTGCCGCCGATCCGCGCGGCCCCCGCACCGTGGATGCGGACGTCGGGGATCGATCGCACGCCCGCCTCGAGGCGCTCGCCGAGCGAGACCACGGCAGCCCAGCTCGCGAGGTCGACGGCCTCGGCCGCCGCGCCGAAGCCGACGATCCCGAGCGTGTTCTCGGTGCCGCCTCGCCGGCCGCGCTCCTGGTGTCCACCCGAGACCGTCTCGGCATCGATCGCCACGCAGAGCGCACCCACACCCTGCGGACCTCCGATCTTGTGCGCCGAGATCGCGAGGCTGTCGGCATCGAACGCGAGGTCGCGCTTGCCGGCGGCCTGCACCGCGTCGAGATGGATCAACGCACCCGCCGTGCGCGCCGCGGCGAGCACCGACGGATCGAGGACCGCCCCGAGCTCGTGGTTGACCGCTGCCACCGCGAGCACCCCGACGCCGTCCAGCTGCCGGGGCCGGATCACCCCGTCGGGCGACACGTCGAGGAGGCGAACCTCCCAGCCCATCCCCTCCACCGCCGAGCGCAGCGACGGATGCTCGAGGGCCGAGGTGGCGATGACTCGAGGGAGCCCACGCTCGATCGCCGCTGCCACCAGCGTGCGCACCCCGAGCAGGTTGGCCTCCGTTCCACCACTCGTGAACACCACCTGCTCGCGCGGGCGGCCGAACAGCGCTGCTACCTGGTTGCGGCCCCGTTCGACGCGGTCCCGGGCCAGCCGGCCCTCCGCGTGGATGGAGGATGGGTTGCCGAGCTTGTCCAGCGCCTCCGCCATCGCACGGCGCGCCGGTTCGACAAGCGGACTCGTTGCGTTGTGGTCCAGGTAGGTCCGCGGATTCGTTGACATGACGGGGGCGCTATCGACATGATCGCCGATGGGCCCGGGAATGTCCCGCGTTCACGTTCGCCTCCATGGCCGATGATGCCGGTGCGTTGCTCGTACGCTCGGGACTGGTCCCTTCCAGCGCCCTGGATGACGCGCGTGCGCGCGTTGCGAACCTCGGCGGCACGCTCGGCGAGCACCTGGTGTTCGCGACCACGATCAGCGACGACGCGCTGACCGACTTCTATCGCTCGCGCCTCCTCGTTCCGCAGGTCAACCCGAACACGCTCGCGCGTCTCCCCGTGCGCGTGGTCAGCACGATCCCGAGCGACATGGCGATCGAGCTGCGCGCGATCCCGGTCTCGCTCGATAGCGACAACAACCTGACCGTCGCGATGAGCGACCCGTCCGATAGCCACGCGGTCGACGAGATCGCGTTCTTCACCGGCACGTATGTGGTTCGCGCCGTCGCCACGCAGATGCAGATCGCGTGGTGCCTCGCGCACTACTACGGCCACGTCACCGCGCTCGGTCAGAAGCTGTTGCAGCCTAGCGAGGTCGAGCCCGATCAGTCGCCGACGCGAGATCCGGACGTGCCGGCGAAGATCCCGCGGGTCAAAGGCCACACCGCGAAGATCGTGGCGGCGCGCCACCGCGGGCGCTTGCCGATGACTGGCCCGCTCGACATCCCGCGTCCGAACAGCGCGGTGCTCGACGATCCGAGCATCCCTGAAGCCGTGGTGGCGTCGGTGACGCCCGCGGCCGCTGTCGGCGATCCGGAGCCCGAGGGTCCCGACACCAATCCCGATCCGGTGCGCGACAAGCCGCGCGCGCGCAGCATCTCCGGAGAGATCCGGATCCCGGTACGCCGCGCGTCGTCGATCAAGCCGCCCGACGAGGATCCGTACGGCGCCGATGACGACGAGAGCGGGCCGGTGATCACGATCGAGATGAACGCCGAGGAAGACACCTCGCCGCGCAAGGTCCCGGTCAAGCGACGCGTCGTCAAGACCGATCCGCCGGAGCTGGCCGCGCGCTCCGGCGAGGTCGACAGCATCACCGGGCCCGTCACCAAGATGGACCTCGACGGACCGCTCATCATCGTCGACGACGAGTCGCCGACCGGTGCCGACGTCTCGGGCGAGCTCAAGGTGATCTCGCATCGCGATCACGCCGCCCCGGCGACGACGATCGAGGTCGACGACACCAGCGTCGGCGTGGTGATCCACGAGCATCCGAAGCTCGACTCCGAGCCGGTCGCGCTCGATCGCAAGCGCACCGCCGTCCAAGGGCCCGCGACCCTCGTCGGCATCGCACCGCCCGACGAGGGGGAGGAGGACGACGGCGAGGTCGTGATCCTCGAGGTCAAGAAGCCGGCGCCGCGTCCGGAGAAGAAGACGCAGGTCGGCATGGTGGCCGAGGCTGTGTCGCCGCGCACGCATCGCGACACCGAGGCAGGCGAGCCGCCCGAAGACTTCACCGGCCCCACGCGGCTCGACGCGATGGCCATCCCCGACGGCGAGGAGTTCAGCGACGAGATCGTCGCACCGCCGCCGCCGGAGCACGACGCGGACACCAGCCCGCACATCCTGCCGCCATCGCTGTCGACGCTCTCGCGGGCAGACACGGATCCTCCACGGCGCCCCACCCCGCTGCCGCGTGCGACCTCGGAAGACGAGGACGGCGGTCGCGTGACCATGGTGATGAGCGCGGTCGAGCTCGATGAAGCCGTCCCGGATCGTGCCGAGGTCGTGCCCGCGCACCTCGCGACGAACGGCCGGTCTCCGTCGGCGAACCGGAAGGTCGACTACGATCCTGTCGACGATGGCTGGGGGCCACCGGGCACCACGATCCCGCCACCGCTGCTCGGCGCCGTCCCCGGATCCTCGGACGGCGACGACGATGGCGGACAGATTCCCGTCACCAACGTCGACAACGCACCGCTGCTCGTCGCAGTCCCGTCGCCACCCGAGCTCGCGCGTGGTGCACCGCTCGTCGACGCCTCGGCGCCCAGCCTCGTCCGCGCCCTCGAGGAGTCGACCTCGCGCTCCATCGAGGTCATCCACGCGCTCGAGCGGGCGCAGTCGCGCGACGACGTGATCTCCCTGATGAGCACGCACCTGTCGCAGACTCATCGCCGCGCCGGCTTCTTCTCGATCAAGGGTGGCGAGCTGATCCTGTTCTCGAGCCTGCCGAAGAGCGAGCTCCAGACCGGCACCGCACTCCCCCTCGATCGGCCGTCGACGCTGCAGGATGTCGTCGGCACGCGGCTGCCGTACCGCGGTCCGATGCACGACGACGCGAGCCGTCAGTTCCTCACGGCATCGCTCGGCACCTGCCCGCCGGAGATCCTGCTCGTGCCCGTCGTCGTCCGTGAGCGCGTGGTCGGCGTGCTGTTCGGCGAGCATCGCCTGCTCCACACGTTCGACGATCAGCTCGCCCTCGCCGCGCGCGCCGCCGGCATGGCGCTCGAGCGAATCCTCAAGCAGAAGCGCAGCTGACGCTCAACCGAGCAGCTGCTTGAACGCGCGCTCGCGTTTTTCCGCGATGTCCTTGAGCCGTGCCCACAGCGCCGGGAACGCGCCCGCGATCTCGTAGAGCTCTTTCGGCGGCAGCGTGACCAGCTCGCAGTCGGCGACCGCGACGACGTGTGCCGGCGACGGCTTGCGCGCGAGGAGAGACCCCTCGCCGACGTGATCCCCCTCGTGCACCTCGTACAGCATCACCACCTCGTGGCCGCGTTGGACGCGCACCGCGAGCTCGCCGAGCCCGACGACGACCAGCGGGTGATCGACCTCGCCCTGTCGGATCACGGTCACGCCGGAGCGCACCGAGCGTGTGCGAAACCGCGCGTAGACGCTGGCGCGATGCTCGGGAGGAATCGTCGAGAAGAGCGAGCCCGCGATCAGCCGCTGCGAGGTCGACGTCACCGGCATGTTGGGGTTCGTCATGTCGGGCAGCTCGCGATCCGTGTCGCGTGGATCGTCGACGTCCTCGCGCACGTACGGCGTGACCACGTCGTCGAGATCGACGATGCCGCGGGTACTGCCGTGCGGCAGGGTGATCGGCGTCAGCTCGTCGGGCGGGACCTGCGCCGCCATGTCGGGAGTCGTCGGACCTCCCAGGCCAGGTTCGCTCTGACGACGGAGCTGTCGCGTCGGATCGGCGACGTGATACGGCAGCGGATCCGGGAGCGGCGTGCGATCGGGATAGATCTGCGACGACGACGATCTGGATGCCGACGGAGCGGCACGTCGCTCGCCGAGGGTCGCGAGCAGGCCGAGGCTCATCGCGTCCGCGGGCGCGACGTCGAGCACGGCGTGGCACACCGCGATCGCCTGCTGCATCAGCCCTTGATCGCGATACGCGATCGCGACGGAGCGATACAGCTCGAGGCCCTCGGGAAGCTTGCCGGCGGAGACCAGCGCGCCGGCCAGTGCGACGCGCAGTCCGAGGTTGTTCGGATCCCCGGCGAGCCTGCGCCGGAGGTCGTCCAGCTCACCTTTCAGCTCGCTCACGAGGGAGTGAGCGAGACCTGTGCCTGGAACGTCATCGCCGGCGAGTTCTGCGGCAGCACCCACTTGGTGGCGACCGCGCGAATGCAGGTGTCGAACGTGTCGCCGAGCGACGGCGAGAAGTTCGCGTTCTTGTACGCACCCTGCTGCGAGAAGCTGGCCGACACGGTGAGCGTGACCGTCTTGCTCTGCAGCCCGGTGGTCTTCTTGAGCGCCTGCTCGTAGCACTTCTGGATCGCGCCACGCGACTTGCGGACGACGTTCAAGAACTCGGTCGATGCGGCCAAGGCCGCCTTGTTATCCGGCGGCGGTCCCACCGGGACGCCCGTGCCACCCTGACCGGGTTTGATCTTGAGGATGTCGCCCTCGATCGTCACGACGAACTCGCCGGCGACGGGCTGCTTGCTCTGGAGCTGGGTGTTCTGCTCCTGCAGCGTCGCGATCAACTTCTTCTGCTCGTCGAAGTCTTTCTTGCAGTTATCGAGCGCCGTCTGCGTGGTGGGGTCGATCTTGACGACCGTCTCGCCCTTGCAGGCAACCAGGGCCACGGCGCCGAACACGGCAAGATGAGTGGTTCGCATCATGGGTCGCTGTCTTTCGCCGTCGGTAGAGGTTCGAGTGGGTGGATGCCCGGTCGCTCGATGAACTCTCGAATGATCGTGCCTTCGCCGATGTGGTGACCGACGATCCGGTCAACTCGACCGGAATCGACACGATTATACAGGGCAGTCGACCCTCGCGGGCCGGGCGCGGTTGCAAAGCCACTTCCGAGCGTAGGTGCAGCCACGGTGAGGATCTCTCTCACCAACACGTTCGGGCCTTGCGTGCAGCGCCCGAAGCATGACTGCCAGACCAGCTCGGTCTCCGCACGGATCGTCTTGGCCTCGAGCGCCGAGCGAAACACCTCGTGGAGCCCTGCAGAGCCACGGCGATCGCCGCACTCGGGTCCACGGCAGATGATGATCCGGTAGCGGCGCGACAACGCCCAGAGCGTAGCGCTACTCGGGGCCGAGGAGGTCCCGGATCGCGCCACTGACGGGCGGCTTCGTGCGCGGATCCGCTGCGACCTGACGGAGCAGCTCGCGCTCGGGCGGGCCGGCCTTACCGGCGACCGCGGCCACCACGACCTTCGCCCAGGTGACGTCGTTTCCGACCTCGTCGTCCGCTCGGTAGAGCAGCAGGTGCGAGACCAGGACGGGGCGCTCTGCCCCGCTGCCGATCGCGGCCATCGCCTTGACCAGCATGATCAGGTCGGGCACCGCCGTGGTGCCGGTCTCGAGGTGGCTCTGGAGGGCGGTGAGAGCCGCCGCGACATGTGCCTTGTCGAGGTTCATCCCGCCGAGCCCGGCGATCGCCTTCGCCACCGCACCCAGCGCTTCCGGCTCGGTCTGGGCGATGTAGTCGGTGCGCACCGACAGCTGCTGGGTCAGCACCGGCAGGCTGCTCGGATCTTTGCGCTCGACGAGCAGATCGACGACCGTGTCCTTGAGCTTCTGCGGCGCGCGATTATCCGCGAGGACCGCGAGCAGCTGGCTGGTGACCTCGGGACCCGGCAGCTTGGCGAGCGCGCCGACGGCGAGCTCCTTCACGCGATCGAAGCGCGCATCGCGGTCGCGCGCGATCGCGACGAGCGCCGCGACGGTCTCGATGGCTTCCGCCTGTCCCGACGGTGCCCAGCCATCGGCGTCGAACGTGGCGCCGAGGACGGGCGCCGTGGTGCCGAGGCTCTTGCGACTCATCACCGCGCCCGTCTGAGGATCGAGCGCGACGACATCGCCGGCGGCCGAGACCGCGACGATCGCGCTGCCCGTGTGATCCGACGCGACCAGCTCGACACGCGGCTGGCTGTACGCCCACCGCATGCCGCCATCGACGCCGAACCCGAACAGGTAGCGGAAGTAGTGCACCGCATAGCCATCACCGCCGAGCTTCATCGGCCCCTGCGTGACGGGCGTCGTCGTCCACAACACGCGCTTGCGATCGGAGGCGGTGTACTGCTGCTGCAACGGCTCGTAGACCTCGGGCGCATACGACGCGCCGTCGAGCTGCGACGGGATCTTGACGGTGCCGTACGTCGCGTCGGTGCGCTTGCCCGAGGCGCTGCGCGCGTCGAGCTCGAACATGCCCTGCTTGCTGCCGTAGTATGCGGCGCTGCTGTTCGCGCGCACCATCGTGATGTCCTGATCGATGCCGCGCAGCCGCGTGTTCTGCTTGCCCGTCTTGCCGTCGGCGATCACCAACCACTGGCGGAGGAACGGCACGTAGACCAGACCTCCTTGCGCGACCGGTGCACCGAGCGCACCCGAGGCGTCTTCCTTCCAGAGCTTGTTGCCCGAGCCGCCGTCGTAGCCGGCGACCCACCACGTGCCGTTGCCGCCGGTGACCAGATAGACGCGCTCGCGATCCGCGGCGACGCCGACGAAGTTGCCCGCGTCGATCCGCCAGCGCGGCTGGCCGCGTGCCTGATCGCGACCGACGATCTCCTTGCCTTCGAGCGTGGCGATAAAATCCCCACCGACGACGATTCTCGAATTGACCGGTGCGTCGACCTTCCACAGCACGTTGCCGCTCGCGAGGTCGTAGGCAACGATCGTCTTGTTGGCACCGGCTCCAGCGGTGACCGCGAACAACCGCGGCTGCCCGCTGGTGTTGATCGGCGCGGGTTGCGCGGGGAGCTGGCGGCGCTGGAGGGCGCGACCGAGCTCGTAGCCGTTGTTCTCGTCGGAGGTCAGCCGATACGCGCTCGCGCCACCACAGGCTGCGAGGAGCACGACCAGGAGTAGCGCCTTCATTTCCCACCGCCGCCGGTGCGGGCGTTCCACACCATCTCGGCTTCTTGCCGTGATGGACGGGGCGGATTCTTCGGCGTGACGTCGAGGTAATCCTTGAGCTGGTTGGTCGCGGCGACGTCCTGGATCTTCGCCATCGCGCGGACGATCTCGACGCGCGCCGGATCCGGGCCGAAGTCCTGGCGCTTGAGGATCAGGCCGAGCGCGAGGGCCAGCGACGCGTCCGGAACCTTGCCGTAGTGATCGGCGAGCTTGCGTGCGAGGTCCGGATCGGCGAGCGCCGCGAGCGATCGCGCCGACGACTCCTCGCCCTTCGCGAGCAGCTTGATCATCGGCTCCACCGCATCGCGCACGCGACCCTTCGCGGCAGCTCCGGCGGCGGCGGTGCGCACCAAGCCTGCGGGATCGTGAAGCGCGGAGGCGATCGCCGCACGCGCATCGGGGTTCGGATAGCTCGCGAGCGCGTTGATCGCGGCCGCGCGCACCATCGGCGTGTGATGGCCGGCGTAGCGTTTGAGCGCCTGGACGTCGGCAGGTGCCGGATGCTGGGTCAGTGCGGCGAGCGTAGCCACGGCCACGCGCGGCGGCAGGCCGAACGCGAGGGCATCGAGGAGGGCGTCGTGTGCGGCGGGCTGCTCCGCGGCACCGAGCGTGGTGGCGGCGGCGATCGCGCCGTCGTCGTCCGCGCCGTTGAGTGCGGCAGCCTCGGGACCGAGGTCCGACTTCTTGGGCTTGGGCTTCGGAGGCGCGGGCCGCCTCGGTGCCGGCTTCGAGGCCGGTGCCGGCGGTGGGAGCTCTGCCGGCTGTGCCGCCGCGTGGCCGAACGCCAGCAATCCCGCCAGCACGACCTGACTCGTGTGTCTCATGATCCCTCTTCGTTGCGTCGTAACGCAGAACCCTGCCCGCGTCCAACCTGACGCATGCCGGTTTGCCGTAAAACAAGGCGTGGATCCCGCCGTACTGCCGATCCTGGCCTGTCCACGCTGCAAGGGCGAGGCGCCGTTCAAGCGTCTGCGCGACGTCCGCTGCATGACGTGCGGCTTCGAGCCCGCGAGCACCAACCCACACGTCCTCGATCTGATCGACCACACGGCGGGCGAGCCCACCGCGTCGAACACCGAGCAGCGGTTGATGGAGAGCGACCTCGTCGCGCGGCTCTACGATCGGTTCTGGCGCCCTTCGTTCGTTCGACTGTTCGCCGGTGCCGGTGCGGGCAAGGCCGTCGGTGGTCTGCCCGGCGAGCTGTTCATCCACAAGCACGGCCTGTCGCTCGACGATCGCCCCGGTCCGTGGCTCGATCTGTCGTGCGGCCCGGGTGCGTTCGCACGCGCGCTCGCCGCGGCCGCCCCCGGCGCGCTGATCGTCGGCCTCGATATCTCGCGCGCGATGCTCGACGTCGCGGCGCAACGCACCGGCGGCTACACCAACGTCGTGCTCGTCCGCGGCGATGCGCACTCGTTGCCGTTCGTCGATGGTGCGTTCGGTGGCGTCAACAACGCGGGCGCGCTCCACGCGTACGACGACCCCGAGCAGGTGTTCCGCGAGATCCGCCGCGTGCTGCGTCCCAACGCGCACTACGTCGGCTCGACGTTCGCCGAAGCACCCACCCTCCTCGGTCGCCTCGCGGCCCGTGCCGCCGGCATTCGTCGCTTCGAGCAGAGCGAGCTGCGCGCGTGGCTGCAGCGCATCGGCTTCGCGGACTATGAAGATGTCCGCCTCGGCGGCGCGCTCGTGTTTCGCGTTCGCCGCCCTTAGAGCGTTCCGCCGAGCAGCGTGATCGACATGCCCGCCTGCGGCGCGAGCTGACGCGACAGTGGCTGGATCGCGGGCGTGCCGACGCTCCAGCTGCCGCTCGACGAGCGACCGACCAGCGACGGCGGCGCATCTTCGTCGGACCTCTTCTTCGGTAGCCGGTCTTGATCGACGTCCATGTCGCGCGTCAGCCGGAAGCCGATCACCGCACCGGCGACGAGGCCGATCGAGGACAGGGCTCCCACCGCCCGCTCGTCGCTGGTCTTCGAGCCGTCGTGGATGCCGGCGTAGAGGAGGAACGGCGCGGCTCCACCGAGCGCGGCCAACCCGGCCACACGCGCCATCCGACGCGGTGTGGTGTTGGTCTGCGGCGCGGCGACCAAGCCGATCACGATGCCTCCCGCGGCACCGAGCGCCGAGTTGACCGAATACGCCTCGGTCTCCACCGGCTGCATCAACATGCCGAGGGTCAGGCCGCCGACCGCGCCCATCCCGGCGAACGTGTCGACCAGCGCGATGTCACCGGGCGTGTAGTTGTTATCGCGCGCGAGCAGTGCACCAGCGACGCCACCGGCGGTCGCGCCGACGCTGGCACCGACGAGGACCTCGCGCGACGTGGTGTTGCGCTTCTTCGCGATATCGCCGAACAGCCCGCCGATCACGCCGCCCCATACCGATCCGGAGCCGGTGGTCCGGATCTGCGCTTCGTTCCACGCCAGCTTGTCGACCAGCTTCGGCAGGAACACGGCGCCGGCGGCGGCGGTCGCGAGCCCGGCGGGCACCGCACCACTCGCCGGCGATTCGTCGCTGAAGTACGCGCCGATCGTGGTCCCGATCAGGCCGAGGTAGATCCCAGCGTGGACACTCGTCGAGACCCGGCTCGCACGCGGTTGCTCGGGCGCGGGTGGCAGCTCCTTCGGCAACGGCCTGCGATCCGAGAACGGCGTCAGATCCACACCGTCGGTCGGGTTCGGCTTGACCGTGTCGTCGATGCCGAGCTGGTCGTTGATCTTCTTGATCAGGTACCGCGCATGCTCGGCCGCCGCGCCCTTGGGGCTCTTGACCAGCGCCTCGACGGCGAGCTGCTTCGCGTCGACGTAGACCCGCGCGTCGAACAGCTCCTGCGCGCGATGCACGAGCGACTGCGCGACCTGCTCGCCGAGCACCGGATCGTTGTCGGGGCTCGGTGTTGGCAGGACCGGGGTGTCGCCCGGGGGCAACGGACCGACGGGTGTAGGTCGTGCCGGAGGCGGCTTCGCAGCGCCGGGCGGCAACTGCGGGCCGTAGGGATCTTGCGGTGCGCTAGGTGGAGTCGCGCCCGGCTGGGCGTACGCGATTCCGCTGAACGCCAAGCAGGTTGCCACCACACGTAAGCGCATCGCTTTTAAGGTGCCACCCACGTGTCCTCGTTTCAATCCGCCGTGACCTGCGCCGCGGTCTGGATCACGATCGACGGTCACGACTTGGTCGGCGGCAGGTCCTGGGGCACGGTGATCGGTCCGGTGGCCTCGCGTGGAATCGACTGCTTCCACGTCTTCTTGTAGAGGAACACGAACACCACCTGGATCGCCGACAGGATCGGCACGGCGAGCAACGCGCCGACCAGGCCGTAGCTGTGCTCTCCCAGAAACAGGGAGAAGATGACGAACACCGGGTGGATCTTCGCGGCGCTGCCGATGATCTTCGGGTTCAGCAGGTTCGCTTCGATGAAGTGGATGCCGATGATCCACAGCGTCATCGCGACGCCGCGGAAGATGTCGATGCCGCTATCGCCGGAGACCAGCGCGACCGCGACGATCGGCACCGACGACAAGATCGATCCGAAGATCGGGATCAGGCTCAGCAGGCCGGCGACCACGGCGAGGATCAGCGCGTACTTGACGCCGA
Source organism: Haliangiales bacterium (assembly GCA_038325805.1). Classification (GTDB taxonomy): domain Bacteria; phylum Myxococcota_A; class Polyangia; order Haliangiales; family Haliangiaceae; genus JABFXX01. Next base: position 13,371 of record JBBQJJ010000075.1, on the reverse strand, counting down.
AGATCAGCAGGCCGATGTACGTCAGGATGCCGTTGACGAGGCAGATCACCATCTGGCCGCGGATCACGCCGGAGAGTCCGCGATCGATGCCCTCGAGGATGATGTCGTAGTCGCCGCGCACGTTCTGAGGGAACAGCCCGCGGAGGAAGCCGTGCACCTTCTGGAGATCGAGGAGGATGAACGCCGCGATCATCAGCGTGAAGAAGAACATGAAGATGCCCTTGATGAAGCTCGACAGGAACGCCTGCCCTGCTTGCACCAGGTCGTTGAGCTTGCTCTGCGCCGCCGCCATCCCCTTCTTGACGAACGCGCGGACCTTGTCCTCGGTGGTCAGCGGAGCCGGCGGCGCCTCGTTGGTCTGGACGTGATACGTGCCGTCGGGCAGCGGCCGGATATCGATGCCGTTGATCGGGATCTGGACCGCCAACCTGCCGTCGGGCAGCGGCGTGGCGACGAACGCGGTACCCGGCGGTAGCGGGACGTCGGGAACGACGGCCGGCTCTTCCGGCGCGGTCTTCACGCCCGCCAGCGACGGGAACTTCCCCTCGAGCCAGAGCGCGATCTCCGGCGTCCACTTCTCGTTCATCTTCTTGTAGAGGCCGGGCGCCTCCTTGCCGATCCTCGCGACGTCCGAGGAGAGCCGCGGCACGAGCAGGAACATGAAGCCGGTCACCAGACCGATGAACACGATGTAGCAAAGGATGATCGCGACCCCGCGCGGCATCCGCGTCGAGCCGTCCTTGCGCTCGGTGATCCACTTGATCACGGGCGCGAGTACGTACGCGATCAGCGCCGCGAAGATGAAGGGCAGCAGGACCGCGTGACCCCAGATCGCGATCGTGATGACGACGAGCAAGAAGCCCCAGCGCTTGACGAACCGCCAGAACGGATTGTCCGACGAGAACAGCGTCTGCGAACGGGTCCGCCCCGTGGTCGTGATCGGTCCGGTGGACGTCGGATCCAGCGGTCGCGGGATTCCGCCGGATGGACCTTCGCCTGACGGCGGCTCTCCAGGCGGCTCTGGCGACATGGTCTACGCGCGCGGGTATACCAGATCAATGCGCGCGAGATCGATCTCGCGGCGTGTCGCCACAGCGCGCCCGGCTCAGCTGGGCCGAGCCCCGCGGCGCCACACGCCGGAGAACCAACCACCCACCTTGCCGATCAGCGATCGCCGCGTCCCACCGTGCGTCAACTCCTCGTCGGACAGGCCTGAATCGAGCGTCGCCGCGGGTAACGCCTCGTCGGGTGCTGCGCCGAGCAGACCTTCGGGACGTGCCGCGCGTGGTGCCGCCCGGCGCTCGCGCGACGCCACGGGGGGCGGCTCGATCCCGGTCTCCATACGAAACGACGCCCACCGCCGGCACGCACCACAGCGCCACGAGAAGTTGCCCGGGCGGTTGCCGCAGTGCTCGCACTGCCAGCGACCTCGCATCGCCCACGCGAGCGCGCCCTGATCAGCGACGAACACTTCGAGCGCCGTCTTGATCGCGGTCTGATCACCTCCCGCGATCGCCATCCGGGCCGTCGCGACCCGCGCCGCGATGGCATCGGGGAATCGGATCGTCAGCTCCCTCGCGAGCTCGGCTTGCGAGGCCACATCCGCCGGCGGCACCAGCTGCGCGCGAATCAGATCGAGCTCGAGACGCGGCCCGGTCTCGCTCTCGACCTCGGTGAGCAGGGTCAGCACGCGATCGCTGATCGACGACGCGGGCTTGGCATCGGGAACGAGCGGCACGCCCTGCGGTGGTGTCGCGATCCGGACGCTCGTCGAGGACGCCGGCACGAGCGCTTGCTCGCCGGATGCGAGCGCCTTCTGCTCCCCCTCGAGCTGCGCCACCAGCGCCGGATCGACGGCCGCCATCGGCTTGCTCCGACGGTCTTCCTCGTCGAGCTCGTCGTGCCGCGAGGCATTGGGGTTCGCAGCCTTCGCGATGCCCTCCTCTGCCGCGATCAAGCCCGGCAACAGATGCGGCACGAGCGCTGGATCGGCGACCAGCGCCTGCTTGAGGCGCTCTTTGGCACCGCGATGATTGCCGCGCGCGGCGGCGAGCTCCGCCGCGGCGGTGAAGAAGTGCGCCGACTCGTGGAGCTTCTGCGCGGCCTTGAGCTGCTGCTTCGCGGAGTCGAGATCCTCGCGACCGAGTGCGGCCTGCGCGGCGGCGACGAGCAAGTGGTGCTCGCGATACGACGTGTCCTCCTCGCGCTTCTTGCCGAGCCTGTGTTGCAACACCGCGGCTTCGTTGAACCGCGCCTGCTCCTCGTAGAGCGCCGCGAGCACGCGCAGCGCCCCCTCGTGCGATGGCTCCTCGAGGATCACCTGCTCCATCGCCTTGGTCGCACGCCGCGGCATGCCGGCCGCACGAAAATCGAGCCCGAGCTCGTACATCGCGCGCTGCTTGAGCTTGCGCTTGTCGCGCTCTCGGAGTGCGAGGGCCTGGTGGACGCGGATCGCGCGCTCGTGCTCGCCGCGACTGCGGAACATCGCGCCGAGGGCGAAGTACGGCTCGACATCGTCGACGTTCTCCTCGACGACGTTGCGGAGCTCGGTGACGACCGTGTCGTGATCGCGCGCGATCAGATGCGACAGCGCCCGCATGTACGCCTTGCTGTGCCGAGCGGTGCGCCGGAGCTGCCGGTCGTCGGGCACGTAGTAGCGGCCGATCAGCACGCCAGCGGCGAGTGCACCGAAACCGACGAGCATCAGGATCAGTGCTGCGCCCACCGAGCGAGATTACCCCACCCGTTCACGTTACATCCGCACCGTGCGCAACAAGCAGCGAGGGATGGTGGCGATCCTCCTCGGGGCACCGAAGCCCAGTCGAGGCTCAGCGCGCGCCGGCGACGTCGTCGTCCGGGCCATCGAGCGCACGCATCACGCGCGCCGCGTCGGCACTCGGCGTCTCGGGAAGATCCTCGAGCGGCGCCGGTTCGGTGAACGGCAGGTTGCGCAGCTTCGCGAGCTCGCGCTCGAGCCGGTTGATCAGCGACTCGTATTGCCGCCGGCGCCACACATAAAACATGCTCCACAGCGTGATCGTCGCGAGCAGGATCATCGACAGCAGCCAGCCGCCGATCAGCGCCGGCAGCCACATCTCGTGCGGCCGGTCACCGAACATGCCCTCGAGCCACGGCGGGATCTTGACCTGCACCCAGCCGCTGTTCGCGACCAAGAACAACCCGGCGATGATCCCGAGCCCGATCAGCGACAAGGTCACCGTCGCGATCGCGATCAATCGTAGCCACCGGATCACGAGCAGTACCTTATCGCCGCCACCGGCTCGCTGTCAGCGCGACCGTCACCGATGTTGGCGACGCCGCTGGCGCTGCTTGCGTTCGTCGTCGATGAATCGGCGCGGCAAGGCGGCCTCGAGCGAGTAGCCGATCGTCGCACCCACGAAGCGGGTGCCGAGCTGTTCGCGGTAGCCGAGGGCGACGAAGTCGTTCCCCGACGGGAAGCCGAACTCCTTGTACGACCTGCCGAGCCGCACCCCGAGCATCGCGTCGAATTCGTCGGCGAACGGAGTCGCTGGCGCTCCGCTCTGCCGGTTCGCCGCGCCGAGGATGTACGAGAACCGGGCGCGACCCAACAACCGAATGCCGCGACCCAGCTCGAGGGTGGTCTGGATCGGCACGATCGCACCGTCGTCGATGGTGCCCACCGCGCCGTTCGCGCCGATGCCCATCGCCACGGCCACCATGCCCGTCGTGCCGAACCGCGTCGCGATGCCGACCGGATAGAGGGCGACGTCGTACGCGAAGCCCCGCTCCCCGAGCGTGCTCCCCGCCAGTAGATCGAGCCCGAGGAAGTAGCCGACGTGCGCGCCGGCTCCGAGCACGCCTCCGAGCCGCACCCCGGCGAGGAGCTGATCGTCGACTTCGCGCGTCGCCGACATGCGCGCCGGATCGTCGTCGACCGCGTGGAGCGCCGAGACTTCGTAGTGGAGGTATCCGCCACCCTGGATCCGATCCTCCATCCGGTCCCAGCGGATGTCCGCCGAGGCCGTGGAGCCGAGCATCCCGATGACGATCAGCGTCTTCATCGGTCTGCGAATCCGATCCGGCCGGAACCGAGCGGCACGATCAGCGCGGGCGGCCACAGATCGATCCCGAGCTCGAGCCCGAGCACGTGAATGCTGATGCCTTCCTTGAGGCCGATCCGAATCCCGGCGATCGCGGTCATCAGCTCCACCCCGGTTCGCTCTGTCGTGATCCCGGCACCGACGAGCCCGCGCCAGTCTTTGCCGATCGCCGTCGCCGGCAGGCTCGCCGACAGCTTGCACGCACGCAGCATCATCGCGCCGAACGTGTTGCTGTTCGGCCCTGGATAGAACCGGTACTTCAGGCGTTTCAGCCACGGCCCGGCTTCTCGCTCGAGACACGCCGCCGCGCGATCTGCCTCCGCGCCGCGCCACACCTTGTGAAGGATCGGCTCGACGTACGGCGAGTGCTTCCGGAACGGATCACGCTCGATGCCGAGGTTCGGCACCTCGTAGACCCTCCATTCGGTGTCGCCCTGCTTGCGCACCGCGAACCACGGATGCCGCGCGATGTCGTTCATCGGCGGCACCAACCCGCCGGTGAGGAGCGCGACCGTGGTCTCGCGGTTGTCGGGCATCACGACATCGCGCTTCGCGATCACGCAGCCAGTCAGCGCGAGGACGACGAGGACTCTCACTCGGACGCGAGTCTGACGCGGCGAGCGCGCAAAGTGTTGCCGCAAAAAAAACGGCCCTGGTGGGTGAGCACCAGGGCCTGCGGTATCAGGGTTGGGGCCTTAGCCCCAAGAGACAGGAGCGTGCCTTTACGGCGCGTCCTTCTCCTTCGCCGGCTTCAGCTTGTCGAGCTTGCCGCGGAACTTGTCACCGAGGGTGGCGCCACCCGCGTTGGATGCATTGAAGCCCTGTGCTTCAGCGGAGTCCTTCGCGCGAGACGCGCCCTTGATCGACAGCCCGATCTTGCGCTCGGCGCCGTCGGCGTGGAGCACCTGGACCTTCACGACCGTGCCCGGGTTGAGCACGGTGCGCGGATCCTCGACATGGTCTTCGCTGATCTCGGAGACGTGGACGAGACCCTCGATGCCCTTCTCGAGCTCGACGAAGGCGCCGAAGTCGAGGACCTTGAGGATCTTGCCGTCGACGACCTTGCCAGCCGGGTAGTCGTACGGGATGCGGTCCCACGGATCGGGAACCAGCTGCTTGATGCCGAGCGAGATCTTCGGCTTGTCGCCGTCGCCGGTGTCGATGTTAAGCAGCACGGCCTCGACTTCGTCACCCTTCTGGAAGAGCTCCGACGGGTGCTTGACGCGCTGGGTCCAGCTCATGTCGCTGATGTGAACCAGACCGTCGATGCCCTCCTCGATCTCCACGAAGATACCGAAGTCGGCAATGTTCCGAACGTGGCCCTTGACGACGGTACCAGGCGGGTACTTCTCGGTGAGCTGCTCGTACGGGTTCGGCTCGAGCTGCTTCATGCCGAGCGAGATCCGGTTCTGCTTGACGTCGACGTCGAGGACAACCGCCTCGACCATGTCGCCCACGGCGACCATCTTCGACGGGTGCTTCACGCGGCGCGTCCACGACATCTCCGAGATGTGGACGAGACCCTCGATGCCTTCCTCGAGCTCGATGAAGGCGCCGTAGTCCTTGAGCGACACCACCTTGCCGCGCACGACCGTGCCGGGCACGAACTTCTCGGCCGCGCGGCTCTATGGATCTTCGGAGATCTGTTTGAGACCGAGCGAAACGCGCTCGGTGTCGGCGTTGAACTTCAACACCTTCACGCGCACGTGATCGCCGACCTGGAACAGCTCGGACGGGTGATTCACCCGGCCCCAGCTCATATCGGTGATGTGGAGGAGGCCGTCGATCCCGCCGAGGTCGATGAACGCACCGTACTCGGTGAGGTTCTTGACGATGCCCTCGACGATCTGGCCTTCCTTGAGGCGCTCGAGCGTCGACTCCTTCAGTGCAGCGCGCTCCTTCTCGAGGAGGACGCGGCGCGACAACACGATGTTGCCGCGCTTCTTGTTGAACTTGATGACCTTGAACTTGAACGACTGGTTCAAGAACGCATCGAGGTTGCGAACCGGGCGCAGGTCGACCTGCGAGCCCGGCAAGAACGCCTTGACGCCACCGCGGATGGTGACCGAGAGGCCGCCCTTCACGCGCGTGGTGATGATGCCTTCGATCAGCTCGTCGCGTTCGCACGCGGCGCTGATCTCGTCCCAAACTTTGAACCGGTCGGCCTTCTCTTTCGAGAGGACGACCATGCCCATGTCGTTTTCACGCGACTCGAGCAGGACGTCGACGACGTCGCCGGGCTTCACTCCGAGGGTACCGTCTGCTTGACGGAACTCCTCGATGGGCACCTGGCCCTCGGACTTGTAGCCGACGTCGACGATCGCGTAATCCTTGCCGACGGCGATCACGGTGCCGCGGAGGATCTCCCCCTCCTTGACGTTGTCTTGGCTCAGCGACTCTGCGAGTAGCGCGGCGAAGTCTTCTTCTTCTTCGCCTTGGGTTTCCTGGGACGTATTCAAGCAGATCTCCTACAAGCCACCGAGCTGGATTTGACTGCCGAGGCAGCCCTCGATGACGGGTGTGGTTGGTATCGTTCGCGCCCGGTTTTGTCAACCACCGCCATGGCTTGAGGAGCACGTCCTGCCGACAGGGTGGCCCTCATCCCGACCAGCCCGCCTGACGCGGATTGCCTGATGGGTCTACGCCGATTGCGCAGCCGCGCGTCGCTCGACCAGCGCTGCCAGCGAATCCACAACCTGTTCGAGGGTTTGCGCGGAGCTGTCGACCAGCACCGCGTCCTCGGCCGGCACCATGGGAGCGACGTCCCGGCTGGCGTCCCGGTGATCGCGCTCGCGGATCTCGGCCAGGGTTTGAGCGTGATCGACCGGCTTGCCGGCCGCTTCGAGCTCGGCGACGCGGCGGCGGGCGCGCTCCTCATCGGTCGCGGTCAGGAAGAACTTGGCCCCCGCCTGGGGGAACACGACGGTGCCGGTATCGCGACCCTCGACCACGACGCCACCTCCCGCACCGAGCCGTCGCTGGAGCTCGAGGAGCCCGGCTCGCACCTCGGGATGCGCCGACACGATCGAGGCTCCCTGCGAGATCTCCGGCGTGCGGATCTCCGACGAGCAATCCGCGCCGCTCAGGTAGACGTGGTTCTTGTCGCCGACAAACTCGAACTTGATGTCGAGCTCGCGCGCGATCGCTCCCATCGCGGGCCCATCCTTCCACTCGAGCTCGCGCTGGGTCGCGGTGAGCGCGACCGAGCGATAGATCGCTCCGGTATCGAGCAGCCGATAGCCGAGCCGGCGCGCGAGCAGCTTCGCGACGCTCGACTTGCCCGCTCCCGCCGGGCCATCGATGGTGACGACCAGCTTCACGGATTCCTCGCGCACGGGCGGCAGAACCATCCGCTGCCCACACGTACCATCTCCGTCGACCGAGCCTGGACGTTGCACTTCGAGCAGGTCTCGTCGGTCGCTGCACGGACCGGCCCTGGCGGCTGCGCCGGACGCTGCGCCTTCTGGACCTTCGCCGGCGGCTTGAGCTCCTCGTCGACGCGGCGCTCGACCTCGGCGACGTCGAGGCCGCCCTTCTCCGCCAGCATCTGCATCAGCACGTGGACGGTCGCGGCGAGCTCTTTGACCTCGGAGGCAATCTCGCTCACCCACTTCTCCGACGCACCGCCACTCGAGCTGCCGACGCGGTCGATCGCCAGCCGATATTGCTGATCGCGTAGCTCCTCGATGTCGCGGCGCTGCTGCCAGTCGTTATCGAACATGTACTTGAAGATCGACATGTGCGCGTAGCCTATCAGCTGGCTGCCCATCCACGGGCATCGGTGCACCGGCCGTTGTACATTCGACGCCTTGCCGGAGGTCACCCAGCCGACGACCGAGAGACGGTGGCGAACGTTCGCGGACGTCGTCGCGTTCGCTCTCGGGACCAACGTCTGGATCTCGATCGTGATCCTGCCGGCGATCTTCGTCAGCGCGCTTCACACCGTCCCGCAGATCGCCGCGGCGATCCTGCCGTTCGCCGTGCTGCTGTTCGGGCTCGCGCGTCGCTCCGAAGGGATCCTGCTCGGCCTGTTTCCCGCCGCCGTGCTCGTTCCGGTCGCACTCAACCCGCAGATCGCGAGCTCGTACGTCTATGGGCCGATCCGGTTCACGATCGTCGCGCTCGGCGTGATCGCGTACCTGTTCGGCGTCTCGTTCTTCACCACGTTCCACGAACCGCCGGCTCCGCGCAGCGTGCGTGGCCTGTCGTCCGCGGCCTCTGGACCGGCGGAGCGCTGGCGGCGCCGCGAGCGCGTCTACGCGATGCTCGTCGTGATGTCCGTCGTGATCCCGACGGTGCTGATCTCGTGGGTCAACTTCGATAGCTCGATCGAGGAGTTCCTCGGCGAGATGTATCCGGGGCGGGTCGCGCTGATGACCACCGCGCTCACGGTCGGCGCCATCGTCCTCTGGCTCGGCATCTTCCACTACGCGTTCCTCGGCGTGTTGCGCCCGCATCGCACGGGCGATCGCGACCTCGTGGCCAAGCTCGGGCAGGCTCGCACCGATGCCAAGGCCGGCAAGCCGCGGCCACGGTTCTACATCGCCGTCGCGCTCGCTCTCGGTGCCATGGGCACGCTCATCATCCTTCGCCACCTAAAGGGGTAACTTGCGCCGCTATTTCTTCGAGATCCTCGCAGTTGCCCTGATCGGTGGAAGCTTGTTCTTCTTCAAGGAGACGCTCGATTACCTCGCGCGTCGCGACTACGTCGCCGCGCTGCTGGTGATGTTGATCGGCGTCGCCGTGATCTCCGTCGGCAAGGAGATGGCTCGCCTCGCCCTGGTGCAACGCGACTGACATGCCTCGCACGGCGATGATCTTGCTCGCGTGCTGCGGTGGCAGCCCGGCGCAGGTTACCCAGACCGGTGGCCCGCCCGCGGCGTTCGTCGCGACTCCCTCGGCGGGTGATGTCCAGGTCGCCACGGTCGACGGACGCCCGGTGTGGGGCGGTTGCGTGGCCGATCAGATCGCGCGCACTCCGTCGCTGACGCGACAAGACGCGCTCGCGCAGTGCATCGATCTCGAGCTGCTCGCAAGAGCCGCCGAGGACAAGCAGCTCGCGACGGATCGCGAGGTCATCGACGCCACGCGCACCGCGCTGGTGCGGCGTCTGATGGATGCGTTCGAGGCGAAGTATCCGGACGCCGACAGCCTGCGCACGCAGATCGACGAGATGTTCGCGAAGGCCGGGACCACGACACGGCCCGAGCTTCGTGGTTCGTTTCACATCCTCGTCGGCGTCCCCGAGAAGGCGTCGGCCGAGATCGACGCCGCGGCGCGCCGCACCGCCGAGCAGATCTATCAGAAGCTCGCGAATCAGACCGGGCTGTTCACGCATCAGGTTCGCGAGGCAGCGGAGGGGGTGAAGGCTCCCGACGGCACGACGATCGAGATCGGGGAAGTCCCGAAGATGCCGAAGGACAACCGCGGCAGAGCACCCGAGTACGTCGGAGGGCTGTTCGCGATCAGCGAGGTCGGCCGCGTCGCGCTGGTCCGGACCAAGCTGTTCGGCTACCACATCATCTTGCTGACCGAGGTCCTGCCGGAAGCAGCGATCGAGCGCGCGCAGGTGTTCGCCGGGCTGCGTCGCCAGTTGTTCGTCGGGTACGTCAACGAGCTGATGAAGAGCACGAAGACGGAGGTCTACGAGATCCCGGAGGAAGCGCCGTGAGCGCGTTCCGCGACATCATGCGCCGCGCGGTCGAAGCCACGCCGGATGCCGTCGGAGGTGCGTTCGCCGATCCATCGGGTGAGATGGTCGATAGCTGGCCGGGCGCGTGGGCACCCAACGACTGGGCGATCCTGACCGCGCACTACGGCGTGATCCTCGGGCACCTCCACTCGGCGTTCGGCATCTGGCACTTCGGCGGCCCGGAGTTCTTCATCGCGCAGCATCAGCAGCTCGGCATCGTCGTCCACGCGCTCGACGGTGGGTACTACGCGCTGCTCGCCCTCGATCGCAAGGCAAAGGAGGTCACCGACGAGTTCGACGTCGCCGACCTCGCCGCGCTCGCCTCTCTCCGCGAGGCCGCGCGCGACTTGCACCGGGAGATGGCCTAGTGAAGCGTGCATGGATGGTCATGTTCGCGCTGCTGGCATCGGCCACGGTCGCGCGCGCCGACAGCGACTACGATCCGCATAGCGATACGTGGCAGGGCCTGTCCGCGTTCGTCGGGCTCGCCGAGGGGATGGGCTTCGAGGTCGACGCGCGGGTCTCGCTCGACTGGAACGAGATCTCCGCGACCGACATCCTGGTGATCGTGTTCCCGCTGCAGCGCGTGGATCCCACGAAGGCCGGAGCGTTCGTCAACGCGGGTGGACACCTGCTGCTCGCCGATGATTTCGGCGAAGGCAAGGATGCGTTCACCGCGCTCGGCGTGCTGCGCAACGAGGCGAGCTCGATCCGCGCGAACCGCTATCAGAACGATCAGCTGTGGGCCCCGATCGCCAACGCGCGCGGCGATCACCCGATCGCGAACGAGGTCGGCGACGTGGTGACGAACCACCCGGCGACGTTCTCGCGCGCCGATGGCGCGATCACGATCGTCGCATTCGAGCAAGGCTCCGTCGTCGTCGCCGGCGAGCGCGGTAGCGGACGGTTCATCGCCGTCAGCGATCCGTCGATCATGATCAACCGGATGATGCAGAGCTTCCCGGGCAACGTGCAGCTGGCGGCGAACATGCTCCGCTGGCTCGATCGCAACTCGAAGGCGCGCCGGGTCGTGCTCGTCAAAGGCGACTTCGGCATGTTCGGCGAGCCCCGCGCGTTCATCGACGATGCGAAGGCAAGCGAGGTCGGGCGCTCGATCGCCGAGCTCAACTTCTGGCTCAGCGAGCGACGCGCCTGGCTGCTGACGCCGACGGCGATGAAGGTCCTCGCGGCCACGCTCGCGGTGTTCCTCTTCCTGCTCGCGATGCTCGCGTTGCCCGTGCGCCGCGGTCCGAAGATCGACGGTGGCTGGCTCAAGTTTGCCCGGCCGGCGCGTCGCGATGAACCGCATGCGATGGTCCAGGCCGCCGATCGGAACGAGGGCTCGCACCTCGTGCTCGCGTGCATCCTGCGCGATCACGTGCAGGTCGTCCTCGCGGGCGTCACCAACCGGCTCGAGCCGCTCTACACCGTGCCCGAGTCGCAGCTGGCGTCCGATGTCGCGCGGATCGGTGGTGCCGAAGCCGCCGGGGCGCTGTCGCGCGTCTATCGCAAGCTGCGTGCGCTACCGAGTCGCGGACAAGCCGCCGCGCCGTGGAGCACGAGCCACATGCCGCGGCGCGAATTCGACGCCCTCTATAAAGAAGTCGCGGAGCTGTGTCGTACTCTCGGCAGCGACTTGCCGGGCGACAAAGCCGTGTCTGCTCAACCTGGGTCCGCTCCGCGCAAAGCCGCCTGAATATGCCTACCAGCCTCACACCCGATCGCCTCGCACGCGTCAATCAGCTCGCCCGCACGATCACCGACGAGGTCGGAAAAGCGTTCATCGGCCAGCCCACGATCACCGAGGCGTTGTTGATCGCGCTGCTCGCGCGCGGTCACGTCCTGATCGAGGGCTATCCCGGCGTCGCGAAGACCACGCTGGTCAAGGCGTTCTCCGGCACGCTCGGCTGTCACTTCCGCCGCATCCAGTTCACGCCGGATCTGCTGCCGTCGGACATCACGGGTACGTACATCCTCGACATGCGCACGAATCAGTTCGTGCTGCGCGAGGGCCCGGTGTTCACGCACGTGCTGCTCGGTGACGAGATCAATCGCGCGCCCGCGAAGACGCAGTCCGCGCTGCTCGAGGCGATGCAGGAGCACCAGGTCACGATCGAAGGCGAGACCCGCACGCTCGCCGAGCCGTTCATCGTGCTCGCGACGCAGAACCCGATCGAGCAGGAGGGCACCTACCCGCTGCCGGAGGCACAGGTCGATCGCTTCTTGATCAAGCTGCGGATGGGCTATCCGGCGGCCGCCGACGAGAAGCGCATGTTGTCGACGTACGACAAGCCGCCCGCGCCGGTGCGCCCGGTCGTCGGTCCGGCCGACGTGCTCGAGATGCAGGCGCTGACGCAGGAGGTGTTCGTCGCCGAGGAGCTGCTCGATTACGTGATCGCGCTGGTCGGGTTCACGCGCTCGCACGCGAAGGTCTATCTCGGCGCATCGCCGCGCGCCGGACTCGCGCTGGTCCACGCGTCGAAGGCGATGGCGCTGCTGCGCGGTCGCGACTACGTGCTCCCCGACGATGTCCGGAACCTCGCCTCGCTGGTGTTGTCGCACCGGATCCTGATGACGCCGGAAGCAGAGCTCGAGGGCGGCACCGGCGCGCACGTCGTTGGCGAAGCTGTCGACAAGGTCGGCTACAAGATGCCGAAGAGGGGCTGACGCCCAACGATCATGATCCCTCGCCTCGCCACCCGTGGAAAGTTGGTCTTAGCGACGGCGTTGCTGTTCTTGCTCGTCGGGGCGCTCCACGGTGCGCCGCCGCTGGTCGGCCTCGCGGGGTCGATCCTGACGATCCTCCTCGCGCTCTACCTCGCGTTCTATCCAACGGCGATCTTGCTCCGCCGCAAGAAGATCGAGCTGTCGTGGTGGGTGCCGCCCGGCGATCAACCCGGTGGTGCCCTCGCCGCGGATCGCCAGTTCCAGCTCCACCTCGCGTTCCGCAACCACGGCAGCCGCAAGCTGCGCATCCTCTACACCAACATCCTCGGCGCCAGCAGCCTCGAGATCCCCGACCGCCCATCGGCGACGGTCAAGCGCGGCATGCAGGTCGAGGTCACCACGACGGTGCGACCACTCGCCGCCGGCTATCAAGTCCTTCACGGTGCGGCACTGACGTTCGGTGACGCACTCGGCCTGTTCGACATCGAGGCGTACTTCCCGAACCCGATCGCGGTCAAAGTGTTCCCGCGCACGATGGCGCTGCGCGGGCAGCCGGTCCGCGCCGTCGGTGGGGCGCTGCACGAATCGGTCGGCATGCACCACGTTCGTCGCCGCGGCCTGTCCGGCGAGCTCCGCGAATTGCGCGAGCACAGCCACGGCGATCCGTTCAAGTTCATCGCGTGGAAGGCCACCGCGCGTCGCGGCAAGTTGATGGTGCGAGACCTCGAGAACGAGATCGTGACGACGCACGTCGTGTTGCTCGACGTCGGTGCCGGGATGCGCACCGGGGCGCTCGGCAAGACGCCGCTCGACTGGGCCGGTGATGCAACGGCCGCGCTCGCGCGTGCCACGATCAACTCCTCCGATCGCGTCGGGCTCGTCGCCTTCGACACCCGCCCGGTCGTCGAGCTCCGCGTCGACACCGGCCAC
>JBBQJJ010000074.1:0-27571 GCA_038325805.1 Haliangiales bacterium | reverse complement strand
TCGCGCGTGGTCACCGGTGGCGAGACGACGACGCGCGGCACGACCACGACAGGCGCGGGTCTTGGGGGCGCGACTTCGCCGACGATCGGTGCGAGGTCAGGGATCTCGATCCGGGTGGTCTGGCCTTCCTGCTGGACGGCGATCGACGTCTCCCACGCGACCTTGCCCGGGGCGGTGGCGCGGACCCGGTACGTCCCGGGGTCGACGACGAGATCCTGGCGGACCAGCGCGGTGACGTCGGTCCCGTTGCGCTCGACGGTGACGCCGGCTGGTGCCTCGATCCGGATCTTGCTGAGCCGCGGTTCGAGTGTGACGAGACGCTTCTTCGCGTAGTCGACCCGGGAATCCCCGCGCCGGGTCGCGAGCTCGAGCGCGTCGCGATACTCGACCCAGGCGGTCGCGACGCGTCCGGTTTGCTCGTGACAGTTGGCCAGGTTGAGGAGCGCACCGAGCTGCGGATCGGCGCGATAGCTGCTCTCGTAGAGCGGGCATGCCTCGGCGAGCTTGCCGGCCTTCTCGAGCTCCTTCGCGGCGCGAAACGCGCTCTCCGCCGCGACCTTGTCCTCGGCGAACGCGGAGCTCGTCAGCGCGACGAGGGAAACCAAGCCTGCGAGCTTCATGGCGTGACTCCGAGGTGGATGGTGACCATCGAGGTGAAGTTGGCGGTCACGAGATCCGCGCGACCGTCACCGTCGAGATCGGCGACCGCGAGCCGGGATACGTTGCCCAGGGGCATCGGCACGGTTTTCTGCGAGAACGTGCCGCCGGCTTCGTTGTGAAGGACCGTGAGGCCCTGGTTGTCGATCACGACGATGTCGACGAGTCCGTCACCGTCGATGTCGGTGGTGACCAACGCGCGGGGATTGCCGGGGACGTGATAGCTCGCGCCCCGAGGGCCCGGGAACTTCTGGACGACGATGTCCTCGGTGGTGCGATCGATCCAGACGAGCTCGGCGCGTTGATCGCCATCGAAGTCAGCTGCCGCGAGGTCGGACGCCTTGGCGCCGAGCCCGAGATCGAGTTGCTCGATGGCCAGGCCACCGCCGCCGATGTTGCGGTGAACGAAGATCCGGCCGTTGGTGAGATCCAGCGTCGCCAGATCGTCACCGTCCTTGTCGTCGAACGGACCCGCGATCACGTTGTTCAGCATCGTCGGCGAGACCTGCTGATCGATCGCGGGCATCGGCTGGAAGCAATTGAACTGCGGGGTGCCGAGCATCGGCGACAGGCGGCCCTGTTGATCGACCATCGCCAGATCCGCGGGCCCGTCGTTGTTGAACTTGAAGAGCGTGAACGCGGTCGGCGAGGGCGGTCCACCGCAGGCCAGGCCTCCGTCGAACATCGCGTTGCCGAGGTTGCGCAGGAGCTGGAGCCCGCCGTTCGTCATCATCAACACGTCGGGCTTACCGTCGAGGTCGAAGTCGCGGGTGGTGAGCTGGCGAATGCCGCCGAAGGGCAACATCGGGCGGTTGGTGAACTGCGCGCTCCCGTTGTTGGTCATCACGCCGACCTCGCCGGTGGGCGTCATCGGCGCGAGGTCGAGGAGGTTGTCCCCGTCGAAGTCAGTGATCTCGACGCGGTCGATCATCCCGGGCAGCTGCGTCTGGACCGGCCGCGGTGGCGCGAACGCGATGATCAGGTCCGGGCGATGCACCGCGATCTTGTAGGTCTTGGTGACGCCGTTCGGGGTGCGCGCGACGACGTCGATGTTGGTGTCGCCGAGCTCGACCAGCTTGCTGCCGGTGCCACCGACCAGCGTCTCGCCGGCGATGTCGAACACGACCTCGGGATCCGAGGACACCGCGTGGATCTCGAGGGTGGCGTCGCGATAGGCGAGCGCGAGGTCGTAGCGATCGACGGCGGGATCGAACGCCGGGCTGAGTGAACCGGCCGACACCGAAAGCTCGACGACTTCGAAGTCCTGCCCGTCGGTGATGCCGAGCAGATCGGCGCAGCTGCACAACACAAGGGGAATGGCCCAGCGAATCATGTGCGGTCCTCGAGCTCCGAGGCCGGAGCCGGCGTGGGGGTCGGTTTCGGTGGCTCCGCCGATTTGACGCTCGGCTTCGCCGCGGGCTTCGTGACGGGCTTGACGGCGGGCTTCGTCGTCGGGTTCACGGGTGCCACGGGTTCTGAGGGCGGCACTAACGTGGCCTCGACCTTCGGCGGCGGTACGGGCGGCGGTACGGGCTGTGGTGCCGCGGGTGGGGCGGGCTGCGAGGCGGCCGTGCCGGAGCCACGATCGCTGCTCTTCACCACGATGGTCGTTGCGGCGATCGCGACGATCAACGCCGCGAACACGCCCGCGAACATCAGCTTCCGTTTCGGCGCGGCAGGCGGAACCGTCGTCGCCACGACCACCTGCGACGCGCTCGATCCGAGCGTGGTCGCCGCGCGTGCGGTGGAAGGATTCGTCGCGGTGGTCCACTGCGCGTCGGGATCGATCGACACGCGAAGTTGATCGAAGGCCTGCGCCACGCTCGCGATCGCGTCCGCGCGGTCCCCCGGCTGCTTCGCGAGCAAGCGGGTGACCAAGGTGTCCCACGCCTCGGGGACGTCGACGATCGTGCGCACCGACGGTGCCGGCACGTTCGTGTGATTCTTGAACGCCTCGACGATCGTCGTGGCGGCGAACGGCGGACGACCCGCCACCATCTCGAACGCGACGCAGCCGAGCGAGTAGATATCGGCGCGCCAGTCGACCGAGCCAGCATCGCCCCACTGCTCGGGGGCCATGTACGCGGGCGTGCCCATCGTCCCGACCGTGCGCGGCCCGCCCGACAGCGTGCCGCCGAGCTTCGCGATACCGAAATCGAGGATCTTGACGCGAGGGCGCGTGAGCTCTGCGTCGGGGACGAGGAAGATGTTGTCGGGCTTGAGGTCTCGGTGAACGAAGCCGGCCAGGTGCGTCGCCGACAGGATGCTCGCGATCTGGTACGCGATGTCGACGGCCTCGGTCATCGCGAGGCGGCCGCGCTGCACGCGACCTGCGAGCGATTCCCCCTCGAGTAGCTCCATCACGAGGTACGCGCGGTCCGCATGAAAGCCGACGTCGAAGATCTTCGCGATCCCTGCATGCTTGATCCGACCGACGATCCGCGCCTCGTTGAAGAACCGCTGGACCTGGTCGGCATCACGAGAGATGGCCGCGTGCAGCATCTTGATCGCGACGCGTGTCTGGATGCCCGTGTGCTCGGCAAGGTAGACGTCTCCCATCCCGCCACTGCCGAGCAGAGACAACACGCGGAAGTTACCGATCACCTGGTCGATCACGAGGACTGAGTCGGCCACTGTCTGAGTGCTTCAAGGTGCGATACGCTGGATCTCGCATGGCCAAGCACTCCGAGAAGATCTTCAGGACGGTGGTGTTCGCGGGTGCGATGTTGGGCGCGCCGCTGGTGTCGGCAGCTCCACCACAGAAACCGACGAAGCCGACCGAGCAGAAGAGGGTCGACACCGTCGACTCGGTGAGGAAGGAGATCGCAGCCATCGACGTCGAGATCCAGAAGGCGACCGGCATGGTCGCGAGCGCGCAGAACCAGGCTGCTCGCGATGCGGCGAAGGCGAAGCTCGAGCAGCACAGAAAGCAGAGGGTCGTGCTCGAGACCAAGCTCGCCGAGCTCAAGAAGTCGACCGCACCGGAGACGCCGCTGCAGAAGCTCGAGAAGGAGCTCGCCGCCATGGATGTGAAGGTCGGCGCGGCCGTCGACGCAGTAGTGGCGGCTCAGAACGACGCCGATCGCAAAGCGGCGAAGGCAACGTTGGACACGCTGCGAACAGCCAAGGTCGAGCTCGAGACCAAGATCGCGGCGCTGAAAGAGAAGCTCGCGCGCCCGCGGACGCCGGAAAACGAGAGGCCGATCGGCCGCGGCTTCGTGCTCGCGTAACGTGGTATTCATGATCGATGTCCTCGTCGTGGAACCTCGAGTCCGAAGCACTCATCGGCTCCGGCAGTCGCGGTGTTCCGGCGAAGCGCTTCCGGCTCGATAACGGCCTCGGTCTGATCACCGCGATCGATCGGCGCGCCCCGATCGTCGCCCTGCAGACCTGGTTCCGCGTCGGCTCGCGTCACGAGCGCCCGGGTGCCACCGGGATGGCGCACCTGTTCGAGCACCTGATGTTCGGCCAGACCAAGCAGCTGCCGCCCGGCGAGTACGATCGCCTGGTCGAGCGCACCGGCGGTGAATCGAACGCAGCCACCTGGGTCGACTGGACGTACTACAGGCTCTCGCTGCCCTCGCGTGATCTGCCGCTCGGCATCCGGCTCGAGTCGGAGCGTATGCAGCACCTGGTGCTCGAGCACGATCCGGTCGAGGCCGAGCGCGACGTCGTCACCAACGAGCGCCGCGAGCGCGTCGAGGATGACGTCGATGGCTGGCTCGACGAGCAGCTGATGGCACAGGCGTTCACCGCGCATCCCTATCGCTGGCCCACGCTCGGCTGGATGGAAGACATCCGCTCGCTCGCGCTGCCGGAGATCCGATCGTTCTATCGAACGTGGTACGCGCCGAACAACGCCACGCTCGTATGCGTCGGCGATTTCGACGAGGATGCGCTGCTCGACCTCGTCGCCACCAGCTACGGCAAGATTCCGCCGGCCACGTTGCCAGACGACACGCAGCGTATCGTCGAGCCCGTGCAGAGCCGCGAGCGGATCGTGCGCGCTCCCAAGCCGATCGCCACCGATCGGTTACTCGTCGGCTACAAGGCGCCGGGGCAGGACGACCCGGACTGGGCCGTGCTCGAGATCGTCGCCACGCTGCTCGCCGGCTGCCCGTCGGCGCGGCTCTATCGCAAGCTGGTGATCGAGCACGAGAACGCGTCGTCGGTCGATGCGCAGCTGACGCCGTTCAAGGATCCGTCGCTACTCCGCCTCGCCGTCACCACCACACGTGGCCACGACGCCGCCGAGGTGCTCGGCGTGATCGATCAGGAGCTCGCGGCGATGGCCACGGATCCGCCGACGCGGGCCGAGGTCGAAAAAGCCAAGGCGATCGCCGAGACCGATTTCTGGACCTCGCTCGTCGACGTCGACGGCAAGGCCGAAGCCTTGGGCCACTACGAGACCGCGCTCGGTGATTTCCGGAAGGTCAACCAGCTCGCCGAGCGGCTCGCCGCGGTCACCGCCGACGATGTCGCGCGTGTCGTGCGTGCCACGCTGATCCCGGCGCATCGCACCGTCGTGATCGCGCAGCCCGAAGATCCGGACGCGGTCGAAGAAGAACCGGAGTAGAGCGTACGACCATGGGTACCAAGATCATCGTCGAGCCGTCGCACGACACACCGCTGGTGTGGTTCGACATCGCGATCCCCGGTGGTGCAGCCACCGATCCGCGCGGCATCGAAGGGCTGCATCGCCACGTCGCGCTGCTCGCCCGCCGTGGGGCAGGGCGCCGTGATCGCGCGGAGCTCGACGAGACGCTCGATAACCTCGGTGCCGCCGTCGATATCGGCGTGTCGCGCGATGCGTTGACCGTGTCGGGCCTTGCGCTGTCGCGCCACCTCGACGCCGTGATCGAGGTCGCCGCCGACATCCTCGCCGAGCCGCGGTGGTCGGAGGACGAGCACGCGCGCCTGCTCCGCGAGACGCCACAGGTGCTCGACGAGATCCGTGATGACGACAGCGCACTCGCCACTCGTTGGTTCGATTGGGTGTGCTCGCCGGGTCACGCGTACGGACGCACGTCGCTCGGCACCGAAGGCTCGATCGCGCGCATCGATCGCACCGCCGCGATCGACGTGTGGCGCCGCGAGGTCACCGCCGACAACCTCGTGATCGGGCTCGCCGGCGATGTCGACGAAGCCGGGGCCGCGAAGATCGTGTCGCGGTTGCTCGAGCGCATGCCGGCCACGGGCTCGCGCACGCCGGCGGTCCTCGAGGCGCCGCCGCCTGCGAACGGTCGCCGGTTGATCCTCGTCGATAAACCGGATCGGACGCAGGCGCAGCTCCGTGTCGGGCACCTCTCGATCGGCTACGGCGATCCAGATACGGCCGCGATCGCGATCGCCGAGGCGATCTTCGGCGGGCTGTTCAGCTCGCGGTTGATGCAGGAGATCCGCGTCAAGCGCGGCTGGAGCTACGGTGCCGGCTGCGCCCTGCGCCGCTCGCGGTTACCGCACTGGTTCGAGCTGTGGACCGCCGCAGGGATCGAGGTTGCGGGCCCGGCCGTCGAGCTGATCCTGAACCTCTACGCCGAGTACGCAGCGAACGGTCCCACCGACGACGAAGTCGACTTCGCGCGCTCGTACCTGATCGGTGCGATGCCGTTCCACATCGCCACTGCGCGACAGCGGATGCAGCTCGCCGTGCGCGACGCCGTGTTCGAGCTTCCGGACGGCTACACCACGAAGCTCCCCGAGGCGCTGGCCGCGCTGTCGGCTGCCGACGTGCGGGCTGCGTGTGCACGCTGCTTCAAGCCGGAGTCCGCGATCACCGTCGCGGTGACCACGGCCGACAGCGCGAAGGCGGCGCTCGAAGCTGCCGGCGCGGGTTCGCTGACGGTCGTCGATCACGACGATTACTGATCCTGTTATCGTCATCTGATGGGGCGTCGATCGATCATCATTGCGCTGCTCTTCGCATTCGCAGCGTGCAAGAAGGACAAGCCGGCGGAGCCTGCGGCGAGTGACAAGCTGGCCGCCGAGGCCGGCAGCGAGGCTCCGAAGGTCAAGGTGGCACCGCCGCCCGAGGCGTTCAGCAGCAAGCTCGGCGAGAAGACCGGTGGCGGCTTCGCGAAGGTCGACCTCGCATCCAAGGCGCCGACGTTCGCGACCAAGATCGACATCAGCAAGCTCGAGCAGCCCGACGACGACAAGGCGATCCAGCTGATGAGCGCGGCCGCGTTCTCGAGCAACAAGCAGGAAGCCGCCGCGGCTCCCGTCGAGTCACCGGGCTTCAAGGTCATCTACAACCCGTCGAAGACCGCGGCCCACGAGGAGTTCCGCAAGATCTTCCAGACCAACCGCGTGTTCGAGGAGGTCGCCGAAGGCCTCAACAAGACGATCCGCTTGCCTGTCGCCGTCGACATCAACACGCTCGACTGCAACCAGATCAACGCGTTCTACGATCCGAACACCAAGCGGATCATCGTCTGCTACGAGCTGGTCAGCTACTTCCTCGGCGTCTTCAAGCCGACCGCGAAGACCGACGCCGAGCTCGGCAACGCCGTGCTCGGTGCGCTGATCTTCAGCTTCTTCCACGAATCCGGTCACGGCCTGATCCACATCCTCGATCTCGCGGCGGTCGGTCGCGAGGAGGATGCCGTCGACCAGCTCGCGACGCTGATCCTGATCGCCTCGGGTGACGAAGGCGTCTCGATGGCGATGTCGGGTGCGTACTGGTTCCAGCTGCAATCGAAGGCCGGCAACAAGCTGCCGTTCTGGGACGAGCACGCGTTCGACGGCCAGCGCTTCTACAACATCATGTGTCTGATCTACGGCTCGAACCCGGGGAAGTACGGCAGCTTCGTGTCGTCGGGCTCGCTGCCGAAGGATCGTGCACAGCGGTGCCCCGAGGAGTACGCGAAGATCAACAAGGCATGGGAGCGCCTGCTGCAGCCCCACCTGACCAACGGCGCTGCGCTCAACGTCAAGTACAAGCCGAACGTCCCGGTCAAGGAAGCACCGAAGACGACGAGCGAGGATCCGTGGGGCGACCCCGATCAGCCCGAGGCGCCGACGCCGGTGCCAGCCACGCCCGACGAGCCATCCGCGCCGTCGCACGCGATCACCTGCGAGCAGGTCGCGAAGCAGGCGAGCGAGCTGATCGTCGGCGAGGCCCAGGGACGTGCGGAGAAGATGTCCGAGGAGGAGGTCCTTGCGCTCAAGCGCAAGCTCGAGGCCGAGTTGCCGGCGGTGATGGAGCAGCTGCTCGCGCAGTGCGCGAAGGAAGACTGGTCCGACGTGTCGCGCAAGTGCGTGATGGATTCGAAGACCTTGGATCAGGCGACGAAGTGCCAGTAGTCGCTACAAGCCGCCGGTGATCGCGTCGGCGTCGGCCAGGCAGTTCGCGTCGAACAGGATCTGGTTGCCGGTCAGCACCTTGTCGCGCACGAACGCGGTCGCATCCGACGCGCCCTCGTTCAGGTAGTACATCACGCACTTGTCATTGTCGCAGTGCGCGCCGTGGTCGGTGTCGCGATGCGGCGTCACCATCGGCACGCCGTTGTCGACGAGCCCAAACGCATGCCCGAGCTCGTGGATGATCGTCGCCTGCTCGACGAAGCGGACGACGTTCGGGAACCCGATCACATCGGTCGAGTTGATGACGTCCTTGAACATCGCGACCACCCCGGTGGTGCCGATCGAGACGCCGAGCACGCCGGACTGCGGACCCTCGTCGGTGGTGAACAGCCCGCTGACGAACATCAGGTAGTACGTCTTGGTGTCGCCACTGTCGGTCTGGTTCCGGTGCTGCGCCGCGAGCTCGAGGAGGTCGGTGACGGTGAGCTCCTCGTCCGCGATGTTGCCGATGTCTTCCATCTCGCCGAGCGTGTCCGGCAACGTGATCGTCTTCCGGTGCGCGAACAACCGATCGAGGTTCGTCGTCGACAGCTCGAACGCGTCGCCGGAGCCGAGGCTGCTGCCGGTGAAGGGCTCCTGGTCGGTCTCGTAGTCGATCTCGATCACCACGTTCGTGACCTCGGACTCGAACACCTCGCCGTTGTCGTGCACACCGGCATCGCCCGGCGGCGTGTCGTCATCGTCGCCGGCACCGTTCGCCCCACACGCAGCAAGCATCAGGAGAAGCAACGGCCAGCGCATCGAAGGATCATACGCTGGCGAGCGCGGAACGCGCAGAAGGTCAGCGTGAGCCGAAGCTCGGCTCGAGGACGAGCTCTGCCGTGACGGCGAGCGCACGCAACGCCGGAACTGGGCGGAACAACTCCGACGGTGACCTCATCCCGACCGCACCGGCGCCCCGACCTGCGAGCGCTCGCGCACACCAGACCGTGATCGCCGCGGTGGTGGTGTAGAGATCTCGACCACGTACGATCACCTGGGCGGCCGAGAATCCGCGGCGCACTTGCCCGACGACCGCGAACGTCGCGCGTCCGAGCTCGCTCTCCGGCGGTGCATACGGAGACAGCACGCCCCCGGCGGCCTTCGGCAGCAGCGTCGCTGCGGTCGACAGCATGCGATGCAAGAACCCCGATGCCGGTTCGCGCGTGGTGGAGAGATAGCTGGTCACCAGATCCGCGGCGACGTGCTTCGGGATCGTGATCGGATCGCCGGCCGGATGTGCGATCGCATCGCGCTCGCCACCCATCGCGAGCCCCGCGTTGATCCGTCGCTTGTCGCCCATGCGGCCGGGCTCCCAGCGATCGCGCCGCCAGATCTGCGGTCGCTGCCCGACGCTGCCGAACAGCGCGCGCTGACTGCCCGCGGACAGCGAGAGATCGTCGAACACGTACGCGATGCATGCCTCCGCGAGCGGCTCGGCTTCGGCGATCCGATCGGCCGGCGCGCTGCGCACCATGTCGCCGACATCGCTGACGCCTGTGAGGTGCTGCGCGGCCCACGCGACGGCGAGATCGCCGAGCACGCAATCGAGGCCGGCGCCGGGGAGGGCGATCAGGCCGGCCTTCCGCGCGGTCGACTCGTGACGCTCGTAGAGGTGCTGGAGCGAAGCTTGCTCGCCGCCGACATCGACGTAGTGCGCACCCGCCGCGAGCGCCGCGATCAGCACCGGAGCCGCGGTCTCGCGCAGCGGACCCGCCGCGTTGATCACGACCTTCACATCCGCGAAGGCCGCGGCGAGTGACCGCGCGTCGAACGCATCCGCCTCGAGGATGGCTTCCCCCCCATGGCGACTCGCCTGCCGGAACGCGACACCTTGCGCACGCAGCGCACGCGCGATCCGAGTGCCCACGACGCCAGCGCCGAGGACGCAGATCTCAGAGGGGGGCATAGCGAAATCCGATCCGTAGCGCGTGCTGGATCCGCGAGTAGCTGCCGGCTCCGCTGGCGATCGCGTAGCCCTCGCGGAGCGCAGAGCAGCCGCGGGTCGTGTAGTCGAAGCCGCTGTCGATGCAGTCGATCGCGAACTGTCCGCCATACGCGCTGTCGTCGACATCGACCTTCGAGAACAGCTGCACACCGTACGAGAGCTGCAGCGAGATGTTCGGCGTGATCCGCAGCTGCATGCCGGCGTCGAGCGTCGCCGAGGTCGGCGCGATGTTCACCGGCGAGGTCCGGCTCGGTTTCAACGCCGGGGTCTCGAGGCCGATGCGCCCGCCGAACCGGAACCGCTTGTCGAAGTTGAGCTCGACCTGCTCGACGCCGCCCCACAGTGCGAAGGAATCGCGAAAGCCGCGCGGGCGCACGACCCACTCGGGCACGCCGATGCCCTCGAACGAGCTGCCATACCCCCGGACGTCGTACGACTCCATCCGCGACAGGTCTTCCCAGCGACCACCGATATGGAGATCGAGCTCCGGCAGGATCCGCGCGCGCAGCTCGCCGTCGACGCTCGCCGGATACGACACCAGCACCGTCGAGCGTCCGCGGATGCCGGCACCACCCTCGCGCGGCGCTTGGGTGTACTGCATGCGGCCCTCGAGCTGCGTCTGGATCCCGAAGCCCGGGGTGTTGTGATAGGTCAGGCCGAGCCAGACGTCCGTCGCGAGGCGCAGCAGGATGCCGAGGTTCACCTTGGTGTTGTCGGCGGAGACCTTGTCGCTGCGGACCTTGACGTCGTAGGTCTCCTGCGCGGCCGGGTTCTCGAAACCGCACGGCGAACCATCACAGTCGATGGCGACGCCCTTGTCGAGCGCGGTGTCGCGCGCGTAGCGCAGCCTGAGCAACGTGACGTCGTGGGAGACGGTGACGCCGAAGTAGAACGAGCTCGCGACCTTCAAGCTGAACCCACCGGTGACGATGACGTTGCGCTGGTAGCCGCCGAGCGAGTGATAGCGGGTGGCCGGATCGTCGGGGAACAGCTCGGGTGGCGGGAGGCGCAGCTCGAGGCCGAGGGTGCTGATCCGGCCGGGCGGAAAGAACCCCGCGATCGTTCCGCCCGGGCCGAGCTGCGTATCGCTCCCCTGCTCGCCGTTGGCGCGTTCGATGTCCCACTGCTCGAGGACGGAGGTGGCCGCGAGGTAGAGCTCCCAGGTGCGCGCGAGCCCGATCGCCGCCGGGTTGAGCGTCAGCGAGGTGGCGCTCGGTAAGGTCGCGCCGGTGAACACCGCGCGCCCGGTCGTCGGATCACTTCGCGGCGATGCATGTGCAGGTGCCGCCACGAGCAGCGCGCTCGCATAGATCGACCAGCGCAACATCCGCCGCGAAACGTATCACCACGAAAACCTGTGGGCTAAGCTGCCGCCCATGTTCGTCGTTCGCTTGATGACGATCGCGGTGGTCGCCGCGGCGCTGGTTGCCTGCGAAAAAACCGATCACGACTCGATCGATAAGTGGCCACGCACCGAAAAAGGTCCGGGCAAGCTGAAGAAGGCAGTCGAGGACGAGGGCCTCGATCCCGATCTGTCGGCGCATGCCGCGGTCAACTTGATCAAGCCGCCGATGTCGCAGGAGACCGACGTCAAGAACGCCATCGAGCGCATGTCGCCGGGTCGCCGCAAGCAGGTGATCGACAAGCTCGCGCCGCGGCTGTGGGACGTCGCGCGTGTCGAGGACGAGAAGAAGCCCGCGAACAACATGCAGATCGCCGGCAAGGATGCGCTGGTCACGATCCGCACGTTCGCCGACGACGCGCAGAAGAAGACGATCGACGGCTATCTCGTCGACTGGTACGGCGTCTACGCCTACGAAGCGCGCGCCGGCGGCGGTCAGTATCCGGGGGCGGTGGTCGCGCGGCTGGTCGGTCCCGCGATGACGAAGAAGCTGGTCGACGTGATCAACGGCTTCATCGCGGCGCCGGGCCAGGAGAAGAGCAAGTTCCGGCTCAACGACGACCTGATGCTCGGGATCGCGGCATCGGGTGGACCGGAAGGTGTCAAGAAGCTGCTCGAGATCGCCAAGCTCGATCGCGGCGACGAGTCCCTTCCCGAACGTGCGATCAGCGCTCTCTACAAGACCTACGTCGATCCGAACAGCCTGTTCGACATCCGCTCGCCCGAGCCGCTGGAGCAGAACCTCGATGCGCTGATCTCACTCGCAAAAGACGACACGCAGAAGGGCAAGGTCACCAACGACGCCATCTCGCTGATCCGTGCGATCGGTGCACCGAAGTGCGTTGCACCGCTGCAGTCGATGGTCTCGACGCCGCATCGCTCGTCGCGCTTCAAGTACGTCGCCGCGAACAATGCGCTCCGCTGTGGCGGGATCAAGTCGATCGGCGATGTGGTCCGCGCCCTCCCGGATGGCGCCTACGTGAAGGAGGAACTGACCGGCGCGATCGGCGGGGAGATCGCCAAGATGACCCCGCGGGACCAGGTCCTGACGGCCCTGCGACAGCTGCTCGAGGACAAGTCCGTGGTCGCTCGGTGGACCGCCGTCGAGGCGCTCGGAATGATGAAGTCCGTCGAGGACAAGCCCAAAATCGAGAAGCTATCCACGGTCAAAGACCGCTTGGTCGGCTACTGGGGGGAGAACGGCGAGGGCAAGCAAGACCCGACGCTGGGACAGCGAGCCAAGGAAGTCGCCGAGCAACTCGGCACCAGCAAATAGGTCCTTCTGTCGCGTTCGCCGAGGCGATGTAGTATCTTAGGCAAGACCGGGAGAAGGGTTCCAAGCCGCGATCATCGAGGTCGTTCATCGAGGTCGTTCGGCGGCACCAGGAAGTTCAATGGATCAGTCAAAGAAGACGATGCGCCACTTCTACTGCCGAGACGTCCTTTGGGAGACGTTCGAGCAGATGGCGAACGACTTCGACTGTTCGATCGACTATCTGGTCAACGAGGCGATGCGCTACTACGCGCGCTCGAAGAACTATCAGTCGCCGGGCGGTCCTCAGATGACGGGCAACGCGCCTGTCTCGAACGCCGGAAATGGGCCGAATGGACCTGGCGGTCCGAACAGCGGACCCACGTCGTACCCGCCGAAGCCGAACAATCGGCCGCCTCCCGGCACGTCGCCGCCTCCAGGCCCACCGAACACCAGTGGTCCCACGTCGGCTGCCGGCGCTGGCAACCGACCGAATCGCCCACCCGCGTCACCGACGCCTGGTTATCAGCCGAACAACGGCCCGATGCCGGGTAGCGGTGGTCGTGGCGGTGGCGGTCAGAGCCCGAGCGCCCACGGGATGAACCACGGCGGCGGTGGTGGTGGTGGTCTCGCCGGGCATTCCGCACCTGCCGTCGCGCCTCCGCCCGGTCCAGGTCTCGGTGGCGCCGGTCCCACGCTGTTCCTGATGTACAACGGGCAGCGTTATCCGGTGACGAAGGATCAGTTCATCATCGGTCGCGGCAGCAAGACGTCTGATCTCGCGATCAAGGACGGCAACATCTCGCGCAAGCACGCCGCGGTGATCCGTCGCAACGGGACCTTCTACATCAAGGATCTCGGGTCGACGAACGGCATCGACTACAAGGGCATGCGGATCGACAACAAGCGGATCGACGAGGGCGACGTGTTTCACCTCTGCGACTACGAGCTCCGCTTCACGTACCGCGCTGACTGATCGTGCTGCGGTCGCTCGCTGGGCCGTGCGGTTGACGCCATGACGGTGGGGTTCGAAGAGCCGCTGATCTGTAGCGGCTGCGGGATCCTCGTCGACGGCTCGCTCGCGACCTGCAAGAGCTGCAACACGCCGTACACCGCGCCGCCGCTGCGCGCGCTCGCGCAACCCGCCAACGGCTACTGGGCCGCGGTGCGCTCGACGTTCCACTGCAATGCGTGCAAGTTCGACGCACCGCTCAACCACTTCGAGCTGGTCGACGCGGTGTCGTGCACGCGGTGTGGTCACGAGCAGCGCTACGACCGCAACGAGTGGAAGAGGCTCGTCGAGTACGCACAGTTCGTCGCCGACTTTGCCGCCGGGACCGAAGGCCGCTTTCCGGATCCCGAAGTGCGGTTACTGAACAAGCCGTTCCCGCACCTCGGCTCGAGCGAGAGCTGGGCGGTCGATCAGCAGATGCGCGCGTCCCCAGGGAACCCGCTGTGCCGGACTTGTAAGATGAGGATCGTCGTCGAGAGCTCCGGCAATGGCGAGCTGACGACGGCGTGCACCGGGTGTCACGCGAAGCGGACCTACGAGCTGCGCGCGGCGACGGACTACGGTGCGAAGGGTGTGCTGTGCGACGAGCATGAAGCGGGGCATTCGGAAGCGGCGCTGATGGAAGGTCGCGGCTCGATGATGCTCGGCTGCCCGCGGTGCAACGCGCCGCTGGAGCGCATCAAGGATTCGGACGGCATCATCACCTGCCAGTACTGCAGTGCAGGGTGCCGGATCTCGACCAAGACGCACGCGAAGGCCGGCCACACGGAAGCGCCGGTCAAGACGTGGTGGCTGTACTTCGACGCGCCGAGCAAGCAGCGCAAGAAG
Source organism: Haliangiales bacterium (assembly GCA_038325805.1). Lineage (GTDB taxonomy): Bacteria > Myxococcota_A > Polyangia > Haliangiales > Haliangiaceae > JABFXX01. Next base: position 13,128 of record JBBQJJ010000074.1, on the reverse strand, counting down.
CTCGTCAACGAGGCGAAGCAGACGACCAAGCGCGACCGCAAGGTGGCGAGCGAGCGTGCGATGGCGCAGCACGTGGCGAATCGCGACGCTGCATCGGTCGAAGCGGCGAAGCAGCGGATCTTCGGATCGCACGAGCCCGCGAAGGCACCGGAGTCGAGTCGCGGATCCATGGGGCTCGCGCTCGTCGTGTTGGTGCTCGTCGCAGTCGGTGGCGGCGCCGTGGTGTGGTTCCTGGTCTTGAGACAATGAGCGCCGAGCTCGAACGCCGGGTCGAGGCGCTACGCCGACCGCTAGAGCTCGCGGCGGCCGATGGCTTCAAGGGCGTCCAGAAGGTGAAGGGGCTCGGCCACGCGCTGCGGGCCGCCGTCGACGCGCTGCTGCCGGTCTCCCAGCTCGAAGGGCTCTCCGAGTGGAGGGCGACGCTGACCGGCTGGGAGAAGCTCGACGAGCTGACGCAGGCGATGGAAGTCGCGCGCGGCATGCGGCTGATCGCCCGCGTTCCCAGGCGCGAGCTCAAGGCGGCGCCGACGGGGCCGACGGTGCTCGAGCCGGCGCTCAAGAAGTCGGGGACGCCGCACCCCGCCGATCGCACACCGGTGAAGGAACACCCGAACGCGCCCGGTGCGGTGGATGCGAAACCGAAACCGAAAAGCGTCGAGTGGTCGGGGGATCCACTGGCGGCACCGACGAGCACGTTGCCCGGTATCGGCCCGACGATCGCGGTCCGGCTCGCCGAGCGCGGGCTTTCCACCGTCGAGGATCTGCTGTGGACCTTGCCGCGGCGCTACGACGACGTGCGGGGTGCCGGATCGCTGACGGAGGCGTGTCAGCTCGAGGATGGCCAGCGCGCGACGTTCACGGCGAACGTGATCTCGAGCCGGATGATCTTCGCGCGAGGCCGGCGCTGGGCGGATGTTCGCGTCGGCGACCTCACCACCGCCGTGACGATCCGCTGGTTCAACGTCTACTCGGGCATCGAGAAGCGGATGCCGCCCGGGGCGCGCGTGGTGCTCAGCGGCGTGATCAAGCGGCGGGGCGGCAGCGTTGAATTCGCCAACCCCGACATCCTCGGCATCGAGCTCCCCGATGGAAGCTCGACGACGAAGACCGCCTCGATCCTCCCGCGCTACACCGATATCGCGGGCGTGCCGGCTGCGCGCGTGCGGCAGGCGTGTGCGACGGCGTGCGAGCGGGTCGGCGACAACGTCGACGACGGCGTCCCGAGATCCGTCGAGGTGGCGGTCGGCCTGCCGAGCTTGCCGGAGACGCTCGCGCGGTTGCACTCGCCGATGCCCGACATCTCCGTCGACGATCTCGCGGCGATGAATGCGGGCGAGAGCAAGTGGCAGCGCCGGCTCGCATTCGGCGAGCTGTTCGCGCTCGGCGTCGCCGTGGCGTTGCGACGCAAGGAGCGGCGCAGCGATCGCGCGGTGCCGTGCCTGGCGACCCAGACGTTCGACAAGGAGCTCGCGGGAGCGTTGCCCTTCGAGCCAACCAACGCCCAGCGGCGATCCATCACCGAGCTGCGCGATGACCTCGCGCGCGACGTGCCGATGAACCGACTGCTGCAAGGTGATGTCGGCTCCGGCAAGACGGCGGTCGCGTTCGCCGCGGCGCTCCACGTGGCGAGAGCAGGGCGGCAGACCGCGGTGATGGCACCGACGGAGTTGCTCGCCGAGCAGCACTTCGCGACCTGGAAGCGGTGGGGAGGCTCGGCCGAGCGTGCGAGGCCACACATGTTGCGGGTAGAGCTCCTCACGGCATCGACCCCCAAGGGCGTGCGCGCGTCGCTGCTCGCCCTGCTGGGGGCGGGCAAGATCGACGTGCTGATCGGGACGCACTCGCTGCTCGCCGAGGCGGTCGGGTTCGCCGCGCTTGGCCTGGTGGTGATCGACGAGCAGCATCGATTCGGCGTCGCGCAGCGCGCGAAGCTGCGCGACAAGGGAGATGGCCAGGGCGCGCCACACCTGCTGGTGATGACCGCGACGCCGATCCCGCGGACGCTCGCCCTGACCGCGTACGGCGATCTCGACGTCTCGATCCTCGACGAGCTGCCGCCGGGACGCACCCCGATCGACACCAAGGTGCTGGCGGGCGCGCGAGGCGTGACTGCCGCGTACAAGCTGATCGCGGAGCGGGTCGCGGCCGGCGAGCGGATCTATGTCGTGTGCCCAAAGATCGAGCCCACCGACGAGGACGAGCTGGAGGATGGCAAGCAAGGCCGGCCGTGGCGCGATGCCGTGACGGCGCACGCCGACGTCGCGAAGGCGTGTCCGCAAGCGCGCGTCGGGCTCGTGCACGGGCGGCTCGATGGTGCGGAGCGCGATCGGGTGATGCGCGAGTTCAAGGCGGGGCAGCTCGACGTGCTGGTCGCGACGACGGTGATCGAGGTCGGCGTCGACGTGCCCGAGGCGACGACGATGGTGATCCACGACGCCGAGCGCTTCGGGCTCGCCCAGCTCCATCAGCTTCGCGGTCGTGTCGGTCGCGGCAGCGCAGCCTCGCGGTGCCTGTTGCTCTCGCACACCACCGTCGGTGAGGACGCCGCCGCCCGGCTCGCGGCGATGGTCGCGACGACCGACGGCTTCCGGATCGCCGAGGAGGATCTGATCCTTCGCGGCCACGGCGAATTGCTCGGTCCGAAGCAGGCCGGCGCACCGCGTCTACGGTTCGGCGATCTCGCGGCCCATACCGCGCTGCTCTTGGAAGCACGGCGTCATGCCGAGGCGGTCCTCGACGAGGATCCGGCCCTGAACCGGCCAGAACACGCGGCCTTACGACGCTCGCTGGAGCGACGCCTTGCACACGATGTGTACGGTTCCGAGGGTGGGTAACGACGAGGTGTCGAGTCTCAAAATTTTGTCGTTGATCTTCTGACGGCAGTTCGGCAACGATGCGCCGCGATGAGGACGTCATTTGCTTTTGCATTGGCTGTGGCCCTGGCTGCGTGTGCTGGAGGCGGGGACGACCCGACTCCGACGCCAGATGCCCCCGCATCCACCATCCCGGTCTGCGGTGACGGCACGTGTGCCGGCGCGGAAGTGGGTATCTGCGCGCAGGACTGCGGTGCAGTCGCGACGTGCGGCGACCTGACCTGCGATGCCAACGAGACCGCCGCGAGCTGCCCGAACGACTGCACCGCAGTCGCGATGTGTGGCAACGCGCAGTGCGAGATGGACCTCGGCGAGAACTCCACGAACTGCCCGGGCGACTGCGGCGGTGGTGGTGGAACGCTCGACTGCGCTGATCAGAACGTGCTGCTCGGTTGCATCACCTGCATTGCGCTTCAGATGTGTACGCCGCCGCAGACCGTCGACGCGTGCAACGCCTGCCTCGGCGGCCCGTAACCCCTACGCTGTCGTCTTGCGCGACAGCTGAGCAATTCGATCGGCCGCCGCGGACATCGCCTCGGGGGCCATCCCGCCACGCAGATCGAGCCTGACTCGTTGCTCGGCGCCGGTCGCGACATCTCGCGCGGTGACGTGCAGGATGCCCGACGCATCGAGGCTGAACTCGACGTCGATCTTGGTCTCTCCGCGCATCCGCTTCGGCAGGTTCTCGAGGACCACGTCTCCCACGAGCACGTTGTTCTCGATCCGGCGCGACTCGCCCTGACAGACCACGATCCTCACGACATCCTGGAAGTCGCGCGCCGTCCCGAACTGCTTGCGCGCCACGGTCGGTAGCTGACTGTTGCGTCGGATCAGCTCCTCGCAAAACCCGGCGACCGTCCCGATGCCCAGGCTGCGTGGCGTGACATCGACAATGGTTGGCGCGCCGCGCGTCATCACCGGGACCGGCTGTGACAGCGCAGCGGGCTCGGGTGCCGCCACCTCGTCCCACGCCGAGGGTCTGCGAGCCTTGGGAGGCGGCATGACGAGGTCCATGGCGGAGTCGTCGTCGGGGTCGAGCAGCTCGATCTCATCGCTGACCGGAGGCTCCGGCATCGCGCTGGCGTAGGAGCCCAGGTTGATCTCGTCGGACCCTGCGTCGATCTCGATGCCGAGCGGACCCTCACGTCGCCTCGGGGGCCTGATCTCGAACAGCGCGGACCCCGTGATGCGCGGCAGCGCCGGCGGCCCGATCGGCTCGCGCACGCTCGGGGCATCGACGACGATGTCGAGCTGCGAGTCGAGCGACCCCCCCGGTAGATCGATCTCGATCGGGATCAACGAGTCGCGCCGCGGGCGGTCGGTTCCCGGATCGATCTCGATCTCGATCGGGATCAAGGACGCGCGCTTCGTCCGCGCCTCGACATCGAGCAGGATCTCGCCCGACTTCTCGTTCTCCGCGAAGTCGTCGTCCGAGAGCGCGCCGAGGTCGATCGTCGGCATCGACACTTCGGAGGGGAGCGGCTTCGGCGGTTCCGCCGGCGCTCGTGTCGTGAGCGGCAGCGCCATCGTGCGGTTCTTCGGTGGAATCTCGCGCCGGGTCTCGACGATCGCCGGCATCACCGGCATCACCGGTTTCGGCGGCGCCTTGATCCGTGCGATCGGACGCGTCGCGACCTTGCCCTCGGTGAGTGACGAAGGCTTGACCTCGGTCGGCACCGGCGTGTCGCCGAACAGGTCACCGAAGAACGCCTTGCCCCGTTCGCGCGTCTTCGCGGGATCGTCGGGCTCGCGCTTCGGGGGAATCACGCGGGGCTGCCCCGAGAACATGTCGGAGCCGCGCTTCGGTCGCTTGACCTCGGCGATCTTCGTCGGTGACTTCTCGGGTTCGAGGATCGCCGGCACGGGCACGTCGTCCTCGAGATCGTCGAGCGGAATCGGCACCGACGCGAGCGGGCGCTGCGGCGTGCGCGACAGCATCCGTTCGATCGACGAGGCCTGCAGAGCCGCGCCGGTCGCGATCGCATCCTCGGGGTTCATGTCGGCGCGCGGCTCGCGACCGAAGAACTGCGCGACGCGCTCGCGGACGAACGGGATCCGGGTGGTGCCACCGACCAGCACGATGTCGCGGATCTTCGCCTGCGAGATGCCGGCGAGCACCATCGCCTCCTTGCACGATGCGAACGTGCGGTCGACGAGGTCGCCGATGCCGCCGATCAGCTCGTCGCGCGTCAGCTGCACCTCCAGATCGATCGCCTTGCCGTTCTTGCCGTGCGCGATCTCCTCGATCTTGACCAGCGCGCGCGAGCGCTTCGAGAGCTCGATCTTGGTGTGCTCCGCGACGGCGCGTAGCCGCACCATCGCGACCTCGTTGTGCTTCAGATCGATCCGGTGCTTCGCGAGGAAGCTCGTGCACATCTTCTCGACGAGTCGCTCGTCGATATCCTCGCCGCCGAGGAACGCATCGCCCGACGTGCCGAGGACCGTGTAGACCTGATCTTCGAGCTTGAGGATCGTGATGTCGAACGTGCCGCCGCCGAAGTCGTAGACGGCGATGATCTCGTCGAGCCGCTTGGAGTTGCCGTACGCGATCGCAGCGGCGGTGGGCTCGTTGAGCACGCGCACCACCGTGAGGCCTGCGAGTGCGCCGGCAGTGGCGGTCGACGAGCGCTGGACGTCGGTGAAGCTCGCGGGCACGGTGACCACGGCACGGCCGACCTCGAGTCCGAGCGCAGTGCTTGCGAGCTTCTTCGCGTGATCGAGGACGATCGCGGAGATCTCCGGAATCGCGAACTCGCCGGTGCGCGTGACCACGATCGCCTGCTCGTTCGAGCCCTGTTTGATCTCGAACGGCACGCGCCGCGCGGTCTCTTGCACGGCGAACGAGCTGAACGGCTGTCCGATCATGCGCTTCGCGGAGTAGATGGTGTTCTTCGGGTCGATCACCTTGCGCTGCTTGCCGGCGATGCCGACCACGACACCGCCGCTGGGGTGAAACGAGACCACCGACGGCTGCACGGTGACGCCACTCGCATCGGCAGCGAGGCGCACCTGATCGAGCTCGTCGACATAGGCGACGACCGTGTTCGAGGTGCCGAGATCGATCCCGACGATCGACTCTCCGCTCCGCTGCGCTCCGCTGCGCGGTCCGGGCGAGCCGGACCGTGCGTTCCGCTCGCCGTGATCAGCCACGCGTCTCCACGCGCAGCTTCGAGACCTGCTCGGGAGAGCCCAGCACGACGAGCGTCATCCCTGGCTCGAGCTTCTCGCTCGCATCCGGGTTGTAGGTCCAGGACCCGTTGTCCTTCGCACGGAGCGCCAACACCGTCATCCCGTAGCGCTCGCGGATGCGCGCATCGCGCAGCGTCTTCCCGAGGTCCGAGGCGTCGCCGAGGCTGACCTCCTCGATCCGGAACTTGGTGCGATTGTCTCGCAGCATGTCGTCGAGGAACCGCACCACGGCAGGACGTAACATCTCCGAGACCAACCGCATGCCGCCGATGAAGTTCGGGGACACCACGGCGTCCGCGCCCGAGCGGCGGATCTTCTCGGCGTGCGCGAGCTCCGCGCAACGCGCGACGATGCGTGCCTCGGGATTGCTCTGACGCGCCGACACGGTGAGGTACAGGTTGTCCTTGTCCGAGGACAGCGCCGCGATCAGGCCGCGCGCCTGAGGCAGGTTGACCTGCGCGATCACGTCGTCGTCCGTGGCGTCACCGACGATGTACGAGAACTCCGCCTTCGGGAACTTCTCGGCGAGCTCGCGCAGCTCGGTCTCGTCGACGTCGACCGCGATCACGGCAATCTCGGTCGCCAGCAGCTCTTCGATCACGTTGCGACCCGTCGAGCCTGCCCCGCAGACGACGATGTGGCCGCGCATCCGCTTCATCCGCTTCTTCATGCGCGAGGCGAACAACACGTTCTTGAGGTCGCCTTCGATGATGAACGCGGTGATGGTCGACGCGAAGAACACCAGGATCCCGGTGCCGAACACCAGGAGCAAGGTGGTGAAGCCGCGCGCGTACGGCACGACGGCCATGCCATCGAGTACCTCGCCGTACCCGACGGTGGTCACGGTGATGATCGTCATGTACAGGCAGTCGGCGAACGACCACCGGCCGTCCCCGATCCACCAGTAGCCGAGGCCACCGCCGAAGACGACGATCAGCATGCCGACAAAGCCGGCAAATATGCGTCTCCCCAAGGACAAGCGGCGACAGACACGATAGCGCAACTGCGGTAGAAACTGCGCCTATGCAGCTCGCTAGCTACCTCTCCGGAACCTGGTCGCAGGGATCGGGACCGAGCCTCGCGCTCGTCAACCCCGCTACCGAGGCGACGATCGTCGAGGTCGCGTCCGGCGGCCACGATCTGGCAGGGGCGTTCGCATACGCCCGCAAGACCGGGTTTGCCGAGCTCGGCGCGCTGACGTTCGCGCAGCGCGGGGAGCTGCTCGCGGCGCTCGCCCGGGCCATCCACGGGGCGCGCGAAGAACTGATCGCGCTCGCGGTCGCCAACGGTGGCAACACGCGCGGCGACGCGAAGTTCGATATCGACGGTGGTAGCGTCAACCTGACTCACTACGCCGAGCTCGGCGCAAAGCTCGGCTCGGCGAGGCTCCTCGCCGATGGTGAGCCGATCCAGATCGGTCGCACCGCACGGCTCGTCGGCCAGCACGTCTACACCCGGCGCGCGGGTGTCGCGATCCACATCAACGCGTTCAACTTCCCGGGCTGGGGCCTGTGCGAGAAGCTGGCGCCCGCGCTGCTCGCCGGGGTGCCGGTGATCGCGAAGCCGGCCACCGCCACGGCGCATGTCGCGCACAAGATGGCCGAGCTGTTCGCACCGCTCCTACCGGCAGGTGCGCTGCAGCTCCTGATCGGCCCGGCGGGCACGCTGCTCGACCACGTGGCACCCGGCGATGCGATCGCGTTTACCGGTGGATCGTCGACCGCTCGGTCGATCCGCGGTCACGCGAAGGTGATCGCTGCCTCGGTTCACGTCAACGTCGAGGCCGACTCGCTGAACGCTGCGGTCCTCGGCCCGGACATCGAGCTGTCGTCGGAGACCGGACAGCTGTTCGTCGGCGATGTGGTGCGCGACATGACGCAGAAGACCGGGCAGAAGTGCACCGCGATCCGCCGCGTGCTGGTCCCCGCCGAGCGCGCCGCGGAATTGCACGATCTGCTCCGCGATCGACTCTCCGCGATCAAGGTCGGCAACCCGGCCGACGAGACGGTCCGCATGGGCCCCGTCGCGACCGCGCAGCAACACAAGGATGTCCGCGAGGGCATCGCGCGGCTCGCCGCCGCCACCGACGCGATCCACGGTGGCACCGGCGAGCTCGCGAACCCGATCGGCGGCATCCCTGGTAAGGGCTACTTCATCGGCCCGGTCGTACGCGCGACCAACGATCCGATCAGCTGCGCGCCGCTCAACGAGCACGAGGTGTTCGGTCCGGTGACCACGGTCGGCGCCTACGACGGCACCTCCGACTACGCCTCGCGGTTCATCGCGCGAGGGCAAGGCTGTCTGGTCTCCTCGATCTACTCCGATGATCGCGACTGGATGGCTCGGACAGTGACCGCCTCCGCCGCGTGGGCCGGCCGGCTCTACCTCGGCTCGTCGAAGATGGCGTCGCAGTCGCCCGGTCCCGGCACGGTGCTGCCGTCGCTCGTCCACGGTGGTCCCGGTCGCGCGGGTGGTGGCGAGGAGCTCGGTGGCCTGCGCGGCCTCCACGGCTACATGCAGCGCACCGCGCTCGAAGGCGACGCCACACTAATCAAGTCCCTGTTGGGAGGCTGAGATGCGGGTCGGCAAACCGGTTTCGGCGTGATGTCCGCGTTCCCGGACACGCTTGGCATAGTTTTCGGGGTCACGCTCCACCCCTACAGACCCATGAAACTATTGGGCGTCTGGCGCAAAGCGTACAAACCGGTTTCGGCGTGATGTCCGCGTTCCCGGGACACGCTTGGCATAGTTTTCGGGGTCACGCTCCACCCCTACAGGCCCATGAAACTATTGGGCGCCTGGCGCAAAGCGTACAAACCGGTTTCCGCGCGATGTCCGCTTTCCGGACACGCTGATATCGGGAGCCGTCTGAATTGCTGTCAAACCGGTTTGTACGTTTTTCGCCAGACACTCAATGAGTTCAGGCACCTGCAGGGGGGGAGCGTGACCCCATCCAACCCTACGGGATCGTCGGCGGACGGCGCCGGATCATCGCTGGCGTTTCGGGATCGGGGTCGAGCAGTGGCAACAGGTTCGACAGCTCGCGTGCGACCTGACGACAGCGGTGCCGGACGAAGTCGATCCCGTACGGCTCGGCGAGCAGCACGACGAGCGAGCAGTCGTAGAAGAAGCTCATCGCGTAGGCGTCGGGATCGACGATCTCACCGTGCGAGCTGTTGGGCGCATGCGTGGTGAGTGCGCGCCGCGCGAGAAACTGGTAGCGGGTGGCCTCCATCTCGTTCGCGGGTGTCGCCGAGGCGATGAGCTCCTTACCCCGGGTGACGAACGCGTTCGTCGCGCGGTCGATCGAGGCGAGGCCCTTCATGTACGACTCGATCTGCGAGGTCACGCGGTCGCGCGAGGCGGCGGGACCGGCCCCCATGCTCACAGAAACCTCGGGGAGGCGCGAGATCTCCCAGCGCCGGCGGATCGCGCGGAGCGATCGAGTGATCCGATCGAACGCGGCCTCGACATCGGCGGGCGCGGCGGTGGAGCGCGACGGTAGCTCGACGCGCAAGTACTCGCCACCCCCGAGGGCGAGCGTGCGGGCGGGGACACCGGTGCGAACGTCGTCGTGCTCGACGATCCGTGCGGACACGGCACCGATCTGCTCCACGAGCTCGCGCAGCGCCTCGCGCACCTCGTCCTCGACGCCGGGGTTGCTCATAGGAGCACCGTCGACGTCATCGTGCTCGGCTGTGGGTAGAACAGGTAGTTCGCGATCGAGGGCGCACCACCGTAGAGCTCGGTCCACGCGCCGGCGTGGAAGCCGGGTGGGGCATGCGCGATCTCGCCGAAGTCGATGTGCATGACCTCGTAGGCCGGCAGGATCGCGACGAGCTTCTGCATGCGCGCTAGCAGCGGCGCATCGTAGACACCGGCGCGGGGGGCCTCGTGGATCGCGAACGTCCCATCGGCCCCGCGGATCGCAGTCACCGCCACTTGCTGGACGGCAGCGACCCGGGCGCGCTGGCTGATCACGACGCGCAGGTAGAGCTCGTCGATCCGGTCGGAGGTCTTCCACTCGTCGGGAATCGCCACGTCATGATCGCGGACCTGGAGGATGCACGGCGCGCGGCCCAGCGCGAGCACGTAGATCATGTCGCACGGCTCGGCATCGTCCGGCGCGCGGACGAACGTCGCGGCCTTGAGCTCGAGCGCCAGCTCCTCGGCGAGCGCACTCAGGTCCTCGGCCGCCATCCCTTCCGCATCTTCATCCCGCGCCTCCCCCCACGTACGTGTGGGATAGAGGCGCGCGAGCACCACGTCGATGTGCTCCAGCATCGGCCCCTTGCGATCCTCGCAACCGGGCTTCGCCTCGCAGCTCGTGCAACCGCCGTCGCTCACGTGTCCACTCTACCGGGAATTCGGGTGGGCTAACAATGTCACCTAACCCCAGAGCTCACCTCGGTTGACTTCGATCTTCCGGCTTCGCCGGAAGACTCTGTCCTCCCAGGCTGAGCTCTGGAAGTAGGAGTTCGCGCGATCGCGCTCGGTCGATTGTCTTCGGGGTCCCCGGCTCGAGGACGAGCCCCATCATTCGCCTGGTCGAAGGATCGACACAGGCGAACTGCCACGAAAATAGAGTTCGCGGTCTATGCGAACTCATTTTCGTTCAAGGTGGTGGCCGGCCGCCGGCCCGCTGGTCTCTGGGGTTAGAGCCCGGTGCGTTCCGCGGGAGGCTTCGAGAGTCCGAATCCTTCGTGCAACGTCTGGACGGCCAGCTCCGCGTACTTGCGCGCGATCACGCAGGAGATCTTGATCTCGCTGGTCGAGATCAACTGGATGTTGATGTTCTCGGCCGCGAGCAGCTCGAACATCTTCTTCGCGATGCCAGCGTGCGAGCGCATGCCGACGCCGACCACCGAGACCTTGCAGATCTCGTCATCGGACACGATCTTCTCGCCACTCTTCCCGACTAAGTCGGGCACGCTGGTCTTGAGCGTGTCGATCGTGCGCTTCATGTCACCGCGCGGGACCGTGAACGTCAGGTCGGTGGTGCCGTCGTAGGCCTGGTTCTGGACGATCATGTCGACCGAGATGTTGGCGTCCGCGAGCGGCGCGAACAGCTTCGCGGCGACGCCGGACGTATCGGGAAGATCCTCGCAGGTGATCTTCGCTTCGTCTTTGGCGACGGTGACGCCGGAAACGATGACTTTCTCCATGGCTGCCTCCTCGGGGACGACCCACGTACCTTGGGCGTCGGAAAAACTCGAGCGGACGTGGATCGCGACGCCGTACTTCATGCCGAGCTCGACGGAGCGGAGCTGCAACACCTTCGCGCCGAGCGATGCGAGCTCGAGCATCTCCTCGTACGAGATGCGGTCGATCTTGCGCGCCGTCGGGACCATGTTCGGGTCGGTGGTGTAGACGCCGTCGACGTCGGTGTAGATCTCGCAGACATCCGCGTTCAGCGCGGCGGCGATCGCGACGCCGGTGGTATCCGAGCCACCGCGACCGAGCGTGGTGATGCTGCCCTTCTCGTCGACGCCCTGGAACCCGGCGATCACCGCGATCTCGCCATCGGCGAGCGCGTCCTTGATCGGGGTGGAGTCGATCGAGACGATCCGCGCCCGCGAGAACGAGCTGTCCGTGATGATCTTGCACTGGTGACCGAGGAACGAGCGGGCCTTGCCGCCGGCCTTGCGGATCGCGAGCGCGACGAGGCCGACCGAGACTTGCTCGCCGGTCGAGATGATCAGGTCGACCTCGCGGTCGTTCGGATCGTCGTGCAGCTGCCGCGTCAACTCGAGCAGGCGGTTGGTCTCGCCGCTCATCGCCGAGACGACGACCGCGACCTGATGACCCTGGCGCGCGGTGGCGAGGCAGCGCTCCGCGACCTTCTGCATCCGGTCGATGGTACCGACGGAGGTTCCGCCGTACTTCTGGACGATCAACACGGGGCGGGACCCTACATGGTTGCCGCGCCGTGGTACAGGCCGCCCAGCATGTCCTCTCCTGACGAGGTCTTGGTCGTGTTCTCGACGTTTCCGAGCGAGGACAGCGCGGCGGACATCGCGCGCGTGCTTGTCGAGGAGAAGCTCGCTGCGTGCGTCAACCTCGTGCCGGCGGTGCGGAGCATCTACCGCTGGCAGGGCGCGGTCGAGGACAGCGCGGAGACCCTGGCGATCATCAAGACCTCGCGCGATCAGTTCGACGCGATGGCAGCGCGGCTCTCCACGCTGCACCCGTACGATGTCCCCGAGGTGATCGCCCTGCCGGTCACCACGGGCCTCGGTCCCTACCTCGCGTGGGTGGTCAGTAACGTCGGTTGACGATTCAGTGCCCAACCGGCACTCGGCGAGGATCGAACCGATCGACCTAGCCTTGGCGAAGGTTGGCGGGCGGTTGGTTAGGCCGGCTTAGGGACGACCGCACCGGACGCGAGGTCGCGCCGGAGCTGGAGGTGCTCGCGGAACAGCGTCGCGCCCGAGATCACACCGCCGAGCGCCATGCCGACCGCCGCGATCTCGGTGACGTTTCCGATCGCGAGGAACATCGTCACCAGGCCGATGAAGTCGCGGTGGAGAAACTGCGCGAGCTTCTTCTGTGTCTCGCCACCGGTCACCGGGTAGTCCTGGCTGTTACCGCTGCGCGCGACTTTGATCAGGTAGTAGTAGATCGTGTAGAGCCCCGCGAACGATCCGATCACGCCGAGCACGATCATGATCGCGATGTACGGCTGGAGATCCGGGTGGCGGTGGTAGTTGTGGATGCCGATGCACGCCATGTACGCGACCGTGGTGGCCTCGTCGGTCAGCGTGTCGAACCACATCCCGAACTTGCTGCCTTCGTGGCGCATGCGCGCGATCTCGCCGTCGGTGCAATCGAAGTAACCGGCGACGTGCTGCATCACCGATCCCACCACCGCGGCCTCGTAGCTCGGCCACGCGCACAGCGCGCACCCGACGAGCGCGAGCACGGCGACGATGCCGGTGATCGCGTTCGGTGACACCGTGGTCGGCAGGAAGAACTTCGTGATCGGATATGCGACGGGACGGAACAGGTGATACGACAGCCAGCCGTCCTGCTCGGGCTTCCAGATCAGCTGCCACATGTACTTCGT